>DATHCI010000135.1:0-49095 GCA_035319645.1 Methylocystis sp.
ACGAACACCGGATCCACCCCCGTCGACGGGCCGCTATACCTGTTGTTCAGAAACCTGCCACAAGGCGTCTATCCCGCAAACCGGGGATCCGGCGTTTCGATCTGCCTGTCGCCGGACACGCCGCTGATCAGGGTGGCTCTCGCAACTCTTTCCCCTGGAGCCTCCACCACACATGAGGCGCGTTTCACCGACCCTGCGATGACGCCGATTTCCTATACGACCAGCGTTCTTGCGGGAGCTCGGCCATAGCCCCGTGACTGCAAGCGTATTTGGGCAATAGCGCCACCTTCTCCCGCAAGCGGGAGAAGGTATCGCGCTTCACGGCTCCCATTCGAGCTCGGCGAAACCTGCGGTGGCGTTGCGCGCGTTGTAGTCGTCGAACAGGCGCCAGCGCGGCTTCTCGCTCTGTCCCGCCGTGGCGGCGGCGTCTGCGACTGTGTCGCCTTTCTTGATGGCTGCGCGGAGATCGCCTGCGAGCCTTTGCAAATAGGCGCGCTCGTCTTCTAGCGCCTGCGGCCAGGGGGCGACGAGGGGACCGTGCCCGGCGACGGCCTGCCGCGCGGGAATTTGCGACAGGCGATCGGCGACGTCGAGGAAGCCGACGAGGCTCGCGTCGACGATCGGCACGTGACGCAGAAACAGCAGATCGCCGGCGAACAGCGTGCCGCTCGTCTCGTCCAGAACCGTCAGATCGCAGTCGCTGTGCGCCGCGCGCCAGGCCTGCAATGTGACCTTGCGTCCGCCGAGATCGATCGTCGTCGTCGTTTCGACGGTCAGGGTCGGCGCGACGATCGTCACGCCGTCGAGCGCGCCGGCCATCGTTTCGCGAAAGGACTTGAGATAGTAGTCGCCGCGCTCGGCGAGGGCGCGCGGGAGATTTGCGTGGCCGACGAAAGTGACGCCGGGCGCGACGAAAGCGCCGTTGCCGAACACATGATCCGGGTGCGCATGCGTGTTGATGACGTAGCGGATCGGCTTGGCGGACTTATGACGCAGCGCAGCGAGAAAGGCCTCGCCTTCGAGGAGGCTGCCGCCGGTGTCGATGACGGCGATGGCGTCCTCTCCGACGATGGCGCCGAGATTCGCGATATCGCCTTTGTTGGCCTCGGTCATGAGGGACATCTGACCCTCGTGCGCATAGACGCCGGGCGCAATCTCCGCCAGCGCGAAGTCTTGCGCAACTGCCGGCGCGACGCCCGAGCAGAGGAGAAGCGCCGCCATGATTGCGCGCCGCAGCATCGTTATTGCGCGTGGTCTCATGCAACCCATCGTAGCGCGACGGCGGTCGCGAGAGAACGTTTTTTCGGTCTTTTTTCCCGGTTGCGTGAGCAAAAGCGGCGCCCTATTATCCGGCCCGTTTCCGACTTACAGGGCGTCGCCGCACGGGAAACGGCGCCGTCCCCGCGTCGGTCGGGGGAGCCAGGATTGCCTGAGGGTCCACAGGAACGACGCGACTTAGAAAAACGGGAAACGCCCTACCCAACAAGCCGAGCCGCCATCAAGGCGCGATATTGGCGTAAGCGCCTGCTCTAAAGACGCGCGCCGATATCGTCAGGAGGAAAAGCTCATGCATAAACTGTTGCTATCGACCTCGGTCGGCGTTCTGGCCTTTGTCGCCGCCGGTCTCGCGCCGGTCGCGGCTGACGAGCTGGAGACGCTTCAGAAAGATCCCAAGCAGTGGGCGCTGCCGACGGGCGACTACGCCAATCACCGCTATTCGGCGCTGAAGCAGATCAACACGTCCAACGTGAACAAGCTCGCGCCGGTTTGGACCTTCTCGACCGGCGTGCTGCGCGGCCATGAGGGCGCGCCCCTCGTCATCGGCGACGTGTTGTATCTCCACACCCCGTTCCCCAACGTCGTCTACGCGCTCGACCTGAACAACGACGGCAAGATTCTCTGGAAATACGAGCCGAAGCAGGATCCGACCGTCGTTCCGGTCATGTGCTGCGACACCGTCAATCGCGGCCTCGCCTACGCCGACGGCAAGATCTTCCTGGCGCAGGCGGACACCACCCTTGTCGCGCTCGACGCCAAGACGGGCGCGAAGGTTTGGGAAGTCAAGAACGGCGATCCGTCCAAGGGCCAGACCTCGACCGCCGCTCCGCATGTCTTCAAGGACAAGGTGATCGTCGGCATCGCCGGCGGCGAGTTCGGCGTGCGCGGCTACCTCACCGCCTACGACGTCAAGGACGGCAAGCTCGTGTGGCGCGGCTATTCGATGGGCCCGGACTCCGACACGCTCATCGACCCGGAGAAGACCACCCATCTCGGCAAGCCGGTCGGCAAGGACTCGGGGATCAGCACCTGGGAAGGCGAGCAGTGGAAGACGGGCGGCGGCACCACCTGGGGCTGGTACAGCTACGATCCGGAGCTGAACCTCGTCTACTACGGCTCGGGCAATCCCTCGACCTGGAACCCGAAGCAGCGCCCCGGCGACAACCGCTGGTCCATGACCATCTGGGCGCGCGACCTCGACACCGGCAAGGTCAAGTGGGTCTATCAGCTGACCCCCCACGACGAGTGGGACTATGACGCGATCAACGAGGTCATCCTCGCGGATCAAGACATCGGCGGCGTCAAGCGGAAGACCGCCGTTCACTTCGACCGCAACGGCTTCGGCTACACGCTCGACCGCGTGACCGGCGAGCTGCTCGTCGCTGAGAAGTTCGACCCCGCGGTGAACTGGGCGAGCAAGGTCGACCAGGACAAGAGCTCGCCGACCTATGGTCGTCCGCTCGTCGTCGCGAAATACTCGACCGACAAGAACGGCGAGGATTTCAACACGCAAGGCGTCTGCCCGGCGGCGCTCGGCTCCAAGGACGAGCAGCCTGCTTCGTTCAATCCGGACACCGGCCTGTTCTACGTGCCGACGAACCACGTCTGCATGGACTACGAGCCGTTCCGCGTGAGCTACACGGCCGGTCAGCCCTATGTCGGCGCGACGCTGGAAATGTTCCCCGCGGGCAAGGTGCTCGGCGACGGCACGACCAACACCGGCAACTTCATCGCCTGGGACGCGCGCACCGGCAAGATCGTCTGGTCCGATCCGGAGCAGTTCTCGGCCTGGGGCGGCACGGTCACGACGGCCGGCGGCCTAGCCTTTTACGGCACGCTCGAGGGCTATCTGAAGGCCGTCGATCTCAAGACGGGCAAGGAGCTTTACAAGTTCAAGACCCCCTCGGGCATCATCGGCAATGTGATCACCTATGAGCACAAGGGCCGTCAGTATGTCGCGGTGCTCTCGGGCGTCGGCGGCTGGGCCGGCATCGGCCTCGCGGCGGGCCTGTCGAAGAGCAACGAAGGCCTCGGCGCGGTCGGCAACTACAAGGGCCTCGCCGAATACACCGCGCTCGGCGGCGTGCTGACGGTGTTCGCGCTGCCGTCCGAGTAACGGACTGCGCGACACGAAGATCGAAAGACTGCTGCGCGCCCGACGATCCGCCCTCCGGCGATCGCCGGGCGCCCGGCTTTTTTAAGAGGCAGGTGTTGACGCCCCGTCCCCGCCAACGCTAGGTGGCGTCGAGCGCGAGGGTGACGGCGGCAATTGGGCGAGCGAGACCCGATGCGGTCGATCCGCGCGACATGATCAAAGCTACGCAACAACGCACTGAGTGAAACGTCGGAGAAGAGGAAATGAAGCTGTCCTTGGCTGGGGCGCTCGCCCTTAGCGTCATCATGAGCGCCGCAACCGTCGCCCGCGCGGATCCGCCAGGCGATCCGAAGGCCGTCAAGGAAGTCGACGGCAAGTATTTCGACGCCAAGGACATCCCGACGTACAATGTGAAGCCGGACGGCACGGTCGACTGGTACACCTTCTCGGGTTTCCGTCGCTATTCTTCGTTCTGCATCGTTTGCCACGGCCCGGACGGCGAAGGCTCCACCTATGCGCCGGCGCTCAAGAATTCGGTCAAGAACTTCGACTATCCGGAGTTCGCCGGCATCGTGATCACCGGTCGGATCAACAAGATCGCCGGCAACGACAGCGTCATGCCCGCCTTCGGCGAGAACAAGAGCGTGCTCTGCTATCTCGACGACATCTATGCCTATCTGCGCGCGCGCTCGACTGAAGCGGTGGGCCGCGGTCGTCCTGAGAAGAAAGACCCGAAGCCGGCCGCCTTCTCCGCCGCAGAAGACAAATGCATGAGCGACAAATAAGCGTCGCGCGTGACGCGGTCCGGGCCGCGTCGCCTCTCGAGCGGGTTTCCATTCGCGGCGCGCACCCCTACCCCGGCCCTCCCCCTTGCAGGGGGAGGGGGGACTGAGGCGCCACAATTCCTCTTCCGCACGCTCACTTGGGGAATGCGCTTGAGTATCCTCGCCGTCTTTCGGGCTTTCAGCCTCGTCCCGCTGCTCGTCGTCACATCGGCGTCGGCGCAAAACCTCGGGCCGGACTTCGGCGCGAAGGGCGCCGACAACGCCGGCTCGATCGAGCTCGTCGACCCCAAGACCTTGCGCGTCTGCGCCGATCCGAACAACCTTCCCTTCTCCAATGACAAGGGCGAGGGCTTCGAGAACAAGATCGCCGAGCTGCTCGCCGCCAAGCTCGGCAAGGGGCTCGACTACACCTATTATCCCGGCGCCTCCGGTTTCGTGCGCAACACCTTGAACGCGCATCTCTGCGACGTGATTCTCGGCACGCCGCAAGGCGCCGACGTCGTGCAGCCGACCAATCCATACTATCGGACCTCCTACGCCATCGTGACGCGCGCGGAGTCCGACCTGGCTGACCTCAAGTCGCTCGACGACCCGCGCCTCAAGGAGAAAGGCCGCCGCATCGGCCTCGTCGCCAACACGCCTCCTGGCGACATACTGGCGAGGAACGGGCTGCTCGCCGCCGTGAAGCCCTATGCGCTCATGGTCGACACGCGCGTCGACTCGCCTTCGCAGGAGATGATCCGCGATCTCGAGAAGAGCGACATCGACATCGCGGTGCTCTGGGGACCCTTTGCAGGCTATTACGCGAAAAAGGCCGCGGGCCGGCTCAATATCGCGCTGCTCGACGACGCTTCCGGCGCGCGCGTGAGCTATCGCATCGGCTTTGGCGTGCGCCATAGCGATCAGAACTGGAAACGCGAGCTCAATCAGTTCATCGCCCAAAATCAGGGCGCGCTCGATCAAATTCTCAGGGATTACGGCGTGCCGCTCGTTTTTAGCGACGCAGGCGCGCCGCCGAAGGTCGGAACGCCATGAAGAAGCGTCTCGTCATTTTGGCCTTGTCCCTGGTTGCGCTCGCGGCTCCATGCGGACTTGCGGCGGCGCGCGACGGCGCGCCCAAGGAGCCCGCCGGCTACCGCATGGACGATTATCTCGCGCCGACGCCTCCGACGCTTCAAGGCGCAAAGGTGCTGACGACGCAGCAGGCGATCGAGCTCTGGAAAACGAAGACCGCAGTCTTCGTCGACGCGCTCATTCGCCCGCCGAAGCCTGCGAATCTGCCGGGGAACGTTGTCTGGCGCGATCCGCCGCGCAAGGACATTCCGGGCAGCGTCTGGCTCGCCAACGTCGGCTTCGGCGCGCTGGCTCCCTCCGTACAGAAATATTTTGAAGACGGCCTCGCCCGCGCGACCGGCGGCGACAGGACGAAGACGCTGGTCTTCTACTGCCGCAAGAACTGCTGGATGTCCTGGAATGCGGCGAAGCGCGCCATCTCGCTCGGATACAGCAGCGTTTCGTGGTATCCGGACGGCACAGACGGCTGGGAGGCGGCGAAACAGCCGCTCGAGCCGCGCGAGCCGGAACCGCAGGACTAGCGGCGCCTCACGGCAAGCGCCGGAGACAGTCGCGTCACCGCAAGCGGAAGCCGACTCATGGGCGCGGGCCTGGACGCCGAAAAGCTGAAGACGCTGGCCTTCCTCTCCTCCGGCGCGCCCGAGGCCGAAGAGGCGCGCGCCCGCCTTGTCGCAAAATATGGCGAGGTGACGCCCGACGAGGCCGATTGCCTCGTCGCGCTCGGCGGCGACGGGCTCATGCTGCGCACGCTGCATCGCTTCATGGGCGAAGGCAAGCCGATCTACGGCATGAACCGCGGCTCCGTCGGCTTTCTCATGAACGAGTATCGCGAGTCCCATCTGCGCAAGCGCATCGCCGCGGCGACGCCGTCGATTATCCATCCGCTGCTGATGCTCGCGATCGACCAGCGCGGCGGCGAATTTCGCGCGCATGCGATCAACGATGTGTCGCTGCTGCGACAGACGGCGCAGATCGCGAAGATTCGCATCCTCGTCAATGATGCGCTGCAGATGGCCGAGCTCATCGCCGACGGCGTGCTCGTTTCGACGCCGGCGGGCTCGACGGCCTATAATCTTTCGGCGAGCGGACCGATCCTGCCGCTCAACGCCCCGCTCCTGGCGCTGACGCCGATCTCCGCCTTTCGTCCCCGCCGCTGGCGCGGGGCGCTGCTTCCCGACGCTGCGAAAGTCCGCTTCGAGGTCCTCGAGGCGCAGAAGCGCCCGGTCTCCGTCGTCGCCGACCACGACGAGTTCCGCGACGTGGTGAGCGTCGACGTGGAGATGGACCGCTCGACAGAGCTCATCCTTCTGCACGACCCCGGGCATTCGCTCGAGGACCGGATATTGCGCGAGCAGTTCGGCTGCTGAGCGCGGCTGCAACCGATGGTTTTTGACCCTTCGAGGTGATAGGCTTCAGGAATGACCCAGCAAATCCTCTTCAATCAATTCGCCTACGCCGACCGGCTCAAAAAAGGCGGGTTCACTGACGAGCAGGCGCGCGCAAGCGCTGAAGCGCTCGAAAGCGCGCTCACCGAAGTCGTTGCGACGAAAAGCGACATTCGCGAGCTCAGGAGCGAGCTGAAAAGCGAGATTATCGAGCTCAGGAGCGAGCTGAAAAGCGACATTAGCGAGCTAAAAAGCGAGATTAGCGAGCTCAGGAGCGAGCTCAAAAGCGATATTTTCAGGATCAATGGCGATATTGCCGAACTGAAGGCGGAAATCAAGGCTGTCAAGACAGAGGCGAAGGCCGATTTGGCCGTAATCAGAGCCGAGATTGCTGGGAACAAGGTTGACATCGTCCGCTGGGTGCTCGTGCTCAACTTTGCCATGGTGAGCGTGTTGTTCGCCGCGATGAAGCTGTTGAAATAGCGGCGCCGCTTGACCTCGCCCAACAGACCGGGGCTGTGATGGACCTCTTCGCGACCGCCGGACTTGAGCTGCCGCCCGCAGGCAAAGACGCCGCGCGGGCGCGCAAGTCCTCGCGGTCGCTGCGAACGCCGCTGTTCGCCTATAAGGTCGTCGAGGACGCGCTGGCGAAAGCGGCGTTCACGCCGAGCGACGAGCAGTTCGCCGCCGCCGCCGATTACGCGCGCAGAGCCAAGAAAGCCTTCGGCAAGCTCGGCGAAGAGGCCGTCCGCCCGATCTTCTTTTCCGCGGTGCTGGAAAAAATTCTCGGATACCGCACCGCCGACCCGGACGCTTCCTATAGCCTCGCCTTCGAGCGCCCGATCCGGCGCGGCAAGGTGGATGTCGCGCTGGGTCGGTTCGACGATGCGCAAGGCGTCAACGAAATCGTCGCGCCCTTCGAGTTCAAGGGGCCGGGCTGCATCGATCTCGATGCGCCGACGCCGGGCCGCGGCCGCAGCCCCGTGCAGCAGGCCTGGGATTACGCCATGGACGCGCCGGGCTCGCGCTTCGTGCTCGTCTCGAACTGTCTGGAGATCCGCCTCTATGGCTTCGGACGCGGACGCGACGCCTATGAGCTCTTCGACCTGACGCGCCTCGACGAGCGCGACGAGCACGAGCGGCTCTGGCTCATGCTCTCGGCCGAGCGTTTTCTCGCCGGCGCGACGGACCAGCTGCTGCGCGACACCGACAGCGCGTACAAGGACGTGACGGAGCGGCTCTATCGGGAATACAAGTCGCTGCGCGAGCGGCTCATCGACTTCATTGTGAACGCGTCGGAAGGGCCCAATCTCTCCATGATCGCGGCGATTGAGACCGCGCAGAAGATACTCGATCGCATTCTGTTCATCGCCTTCGCGCAGCGCACCGACCTTCTTCCCGACAGGCTGCTCGAACGGGCCGTGAAGGCGACGAGCGAATTCGATCCAAAGCCGATCTGGAGCAATTTCCGGGTCCTGTTCCGATGGGTCGATCTCGGCCATTACGACAAGGCGATACCGCCGTACAACGGCGGCCTGTTCGCCGCAGACCCCGCGATCGAAGCCCTGGCGCTTCCCGACTCGCTCGCGACCGAAATCGCCGCGCTCGGCGAATGGGACTATCGGCGCGAGATCCCGGTCACCGTGCTCGGCCATATTTTCGAGCAGTCGATCACCGACATCGAGCGGCTCAAGGCGGAGAGTCGAGGCGAAGAGCCGCCGCCGGTCAGCAAGCGCAAGCGCGAGGGCGTGGTCTACACGCCCGACATGGTCACGCGATTCCTGGTCGAGAAGACCCTCGGCCTCAGCCTGCGCGAAGCCTTCGACGCGCTGTGGACGCGGCATCATCAGAGCGAACGGGCGGAGCCAGCCGCGCAAGTCGCGTTCTGGCGCGCCTATCTCGACGTTCTGCGCGGCTTCACGGTCGTCGATCCGGCCTGCGGCTCCGGCGCCTTTCTGATTGCGGCCTTCGACGCGCTCGCCGCCGAATATCGCCGCGCCGACACGGCGCTCGCGGCGCTTGGGCAGAAGATCGACTTCGACATCTTCGACGAGATCGTGACGAAGAACCTCTATGGCGTCGATCTCAACGCCGAGTCGGTCGAGATCACGCGGCTGTCGCTGTGGCTCAAGACCGCGCGGCGCGACCATCGCCTGCAAAATCTCGAGGCGACAATCAAGATCGGCGACAGCCTGATCGAGGACAAAGCCTTCACGCAGCGCCCCTTCGACTGGCGCGCCGCCTTCCCGCAAGTTTTTGCGCGCGGCGGATTTGATGTGGTGATCGGCAATCCGCCCTATGTGCGGATGGAGCTGATCAAGGCGATGAAGCCCTATCTCGAGAAACATTACGTCGTCGCCGCCGATCGCGCCGATCTTTACGCGTACTTCTTCGAGCGCGGAGTCGGCCTGCTCAAGAAGGGTGGGCGTTTGGGGTTCATCTCATCCTCCACGTTCTTCCGCACCGGCTCGGGCGAAGCGCTGCGGACCTTCTTGACCGACCGCCTCGCGATCGAAGCGGTCGTCGATTTCGGCGACGTGCAGGTGTTTGAGGGCGTGACGACCTATCCGGCGATCGTGACGCTGCGCAAGAGCGACAATGGTCCGGCTGAGCTTTCCTTTTTGACGATCGAGGAGGAGGCGCCGAAGGAGCTCGGCCGCGCGTTCGAGGAGGCGGCGCGAACCATGCCGCGCGCGCGATTGGGCGCCGGCTCCTGGCGCTTCGAAGAGGAGCCGCTGGCGCTGTTGCGCGACAAGATCGGCATGGGACGCAAGATGCTTGGCGAGGCGTATGGCGCGCCCCTGCGCGGGATCGTGACCGGTTTGAACGAGGCTTTCGTAATCGACACGCCGACGCGGGATCGCTTGCTGAAGGCGGACAAAAAATCTGCGGAGCTGCTCACGCCATTCTTGCGCGGCGAGGACGTGAAGAGATGGCGCGTCGAGCCGCAGGGACTGTGGCTCATCAATACGCCGAAGGGAAAAGTGGCGATCGACCGATATCCAGCAATCAGAAATTGGCTCGCGCCTT
The DNA here is from genome assembly GCA_035319645.1 of Methylocystis sp. Classification (GTDB taxonomy): domain Bacteria; phylum Pseudomonadota; class Alphaproteobacteria; order Rhizobiales; family Beijerinckiaceae; genus Methylocystis. The sequence continues at coordinate 9,648 of DATHCI010000135.1, forward strand.
TTCGAGACGAGCTTGAACGGCGCGCGACCAAGCAGGAATGGTTCGAGCTCCAACAAGCTCAACTCGCCTATCAGTCGAAGCTCGCGTCGCCAAAGCTGGTCTGGGGCCATTTCCAGCTCGACGCGGCCTTTTCAGTTGAGACCTCAGGCGGCTTCCTGAATAACAAGTGCTTCTTCTTGCCGACCGCGGACGCGGACCTCTGCGCGCTGCTCAACAGTCGCGCGATTTGGGCGCAGCTGCGTTCGATCGCTCGACCCAAACGCGGCGGCTACATCGAAGCCGAAGCGCAATATGTGGAACAGCTCCCCATCCCCGAGATGCACGCGCGCGAACGCAAGCGGCTCGGGACGCTCGGCCAGGCCTGCACGGACGCGGCCAAAGAGCGCTCCGAAATCGAGTCCGCGATCCGCCGGCGCATCCTCGACCTCGCGCCGCCCGAGCGCGCGAAGCTCACCGGCAAGCTCCACAACTGGCATGGGCTCGACTTCGCCGCGTTCCGCGCCGAGGTCAAGCGGGCCTTCCGCGCCGACATTCCTCTCAAGGAGCGCGCCGAGTGGGAGGCCTATCTCAAGGAAAACCGCGCGCGCGTCGATGCGCTCTCGGCGCAGATCGCAGCGGCCGAGCGCGAGATCGATGCGCTCGTCTATGAGCTGTTCGGGCTGACGGGCGAGGAGATCGCGCTGCTCGAGGCTTCGCTCAAGGGGCGATATTGAAGCCAACGAGCTTCGCGCAGACGCTATGCGCCGTGGAGATCCGAGCGCCGACTTTCGAAAGCGGGGCGCTCAGAAAGTCAGCCAGCGTTCGAAATCCGCGAGGTCAACGCAAACGTATCCCCGTTCGCTGAAGGCTTTGCGTGCGGCGTCAGCGAAGTGAGGCGCGTAGAGCGCGCGCTCCACGCTCCATTCACGGTAGGGCGCGCCGGTCTTCGTCGCCAGAAAGCGGCTGACGTGCTGATCGAACTGGCGCAGCGATTCCCCATCGTGGGACCCGCACGAGCGCTTGCAGGAGCCAAAGCGAATGCGGCGATCCGTCCCGTCAACCGCCACCATGTCGATCTCGATGTCGCCGCCGTCCGCCCTGTTCCAATAGCCAGAGACGAGCTCTGTCAGCGCGAAGTCGCCGACGCCCTTGCGCGAACACTCCTCGGTGGCTTGGCGCACGAGCTTTTCGAAGGCGACGCCTTCACGCGTCTGCATCGCGACGTCCGCCTTGGCGACCGCCTCTTCTATGGGTCGGATGCGGGCCAGCCGCACGTTGCGCTGGATGGCCGCGAGCCAAGCGCTCAAGAAGTTGTCGGTGATGACATAGCGCGCGTTGCGCTGCTTCTCGCCGGAGAGAATCGGCTGGAGTCGTTCGACCATGCCGTATTTTCCGACGAGCGCGTTCAAATAGCTCGCGAGCTGCTTCTCGCCACCGGAGCCGGTTCGATCATATTCATGCTTCAGCTGCCCATGCGACAGCGGGCCGCCGCGCGCGAGCAGAGTAAGTATCGTGTCGTAACGTCCGCGCAGCTCGCGCAAGAACCAGTTGTCGGCCTCGTCCTTGAGCGGGCTGGAGCCCTCGAAGAACATTTTGCGCAGCGTTTCGGTCCGATAACCAGGAGCGTTGTGCAAGACGCCCTGATCGAAGCAATCCCGGTAGAATTTCGGCACGCCCTCGAACAGGGTCCATAGGAAAAGACGATGGTGTGGATCATCCACGCCGTGCGCGCGGAACATCTCGAACAGCGTTTCGAGGTCCCAATGACCGATTTCGATGCGATCCGTCACGCGGTTAAAAAGAGGGGAAGCCTGATCCTCCAGAATTGCTGTCATCTCAGTATGGATCGAGCCAAGAGTAAACAATCCTCCACGAATGTCAGATTGTCCTCGCGCGACATCCACTTCTCTCTGCAGGAGCGACTGAAACTCGTAAAGCGATCTTCGATTGAAATATTGGAATTCATCAAGCGCGGTTACCCATCCATCCTTCCACATTACGAACAGCAGCATTGATATATCGAAAAAATTCGCAGAGTAGTGGCGTAAGACACCTTGCTGAAAACCAGAATCGGAGACCGAGTCTTCGAATGCCTGAACAACACCACGCTCGTCACTGTCAGGTATTTGAACGTAAAGCGCCCGTTTCTGGAGACCGCGCCGATTTATCGCTTCCTGGATGAGCGAGGTCTTCCCGATCCGCCTTCTTCCCGAGATCGCGCAAAAGAAGAAGCGTTCCCTCGCCAGGATCCTATCGATCTCGGCGAGCTCCGTGCGTCTGCCGTAAAACCCCCACTCCGCCAAGCGCCCCCCACTAACATAAAAACTTTTATGTTAGCCCCATTATGCCCGCTTCAAGCTGACTTGCAAGGGGTTATGCGGTCGCTCTCCAGGCAATCGGGCGAACGCTGCAATCCCACCGCCCTCATCCCGAGGAGCCCGCCTGAGCCGAGCGTCTCGAACGATGGCTAGGGGCCGGAACCTCGCGAGACTTGGGGAGCCGCGTCCTTCGAGACGGCTCCCGCGGAGCTTCCCCAGGATGAGGATTCGGGCGCAAGGCGCGTTCACCCCTTCTTCCCCGCCTCGATCACATCCTCCACTGTGCGCAGCCCGGTCGTCGGCGCGTTGACCAGCACGGCCATGTTGCCCGGGGCGTGCTCGTTCTTCCACATCTTGGTGTGCGCGAGCGGGATCTTGTCCCAGGGGAAGACTTCCGACATGCAGGGGTCGACGCGGCGGTCGATGACGAAGCGGTTCGCGGCCGCGGCCTGCTTCAGATGCGCGAAGTGCGAACCCTGGATGCGCTTCTGCCGCATCCAGACATAGCGCGCGTCGAAGGTCAGGTTGAAGCCGGTGGTCCCGGCGCAGAACACCACCATGCCGCCGCGCTTCACGACGAGGCAGGAGAGCGGAAAGGTCTGCTCGCCCGGATGCTCGAAGACGATGTCGACGTCCTTTTTGGCCGTGATGTCCCAGATCGCCTTGCCGAAGGCGCGCGCGTTCTTCGTCCAGTCGTTGAACTCGGGCGTATTGACGGTGGGCAATTGCCCCCAGCAGCCCGAGAACTGCTTGCGGTTGATGACGCCCTTGGCGCCGAGCGACATGACATAGTCGCGCTTCGACTCGTCGGAGATCACGCCGATCGCGTTGGCGCCAGCCGCGGCGCAGAGCTGCACCCCGAAGACGCCGAGGCCGCCGGAAGCGCCCCAGATCAGCACGTTGTCCGAGGGCTTGAGCCGGTGCGGCTCGTGGCCGAACAGCATGCGATAGGCGGTCGCGAGCGTCAGCGTGTAGCAGGCCGACTCTTCCCAGGTCAGGTGCTTCGGACGCTCCATGAGCTGGCGGTCCTGCACGCGGCAGAATTGCGCGAAGGAGCCGTCGGGCGTCTCATAGCCCCAGATCCGCTGCGACGACGAGAACATCGGGTCGCCGCCATTGCACTCCTCGTCGTCGCCGTCATCCTGGTTGCAATGGACCACGACCTCGTCGCCGACCTTCCAGCGCTTGACCTTGGAGCCGACCGCCCACACGACCCCGGAGGCGTCCGAGCCCGCGACATGGTACGGATGCTTGTGCGCGTCGAGGACGGAGATCGGCTGGCCGAGCGCGGCCCAAACGCCGTTGTAGTTGACGCCGGCCGCCATCACCAGCACGAGCACGTCGTGGCTGTCGAGCGGCCAGGTGGGGACGACCTCAAGCTGCATGGCCTCTTCCGGCGGCCCATGGCGCTCCTTGCGGATGGCCCACGCGTACATCTTCGCGGGGACATGGCCGAGCGGCGGGATCTCGCCCAACTCATAGAGGTCTTTGGCTTGCGTCAATTTGGCGTCTCCTGCGGCGTCGATCGTCCTCGCCGCGTCCTTCATATACATCGGACTTCCGGTTGAATAGGGCGGCGCTCCGGCGGCGACGCCGACACACTTACGCCTCAAAGTCGCAGGACAACGTCAAACACTGAGGATGGTTAATGTCGGGGGCGAGACTTGAGATCATCCATCGGCGCATGCGCCGTTTTTGCTCTGGGGCTCTCGGGCTGCGCGGCCTCCTCGCCGCCGGACTTCTTGGCCATGGCTCCGCAACCGCTCGCCTCGCCGGCGCCGCCCGCCGGAACGCCGCGCGAAAAGCTCGAGGGACGCATCGCCGCGCAGGCGGCCATGCAGAAGGTGCCGGCTTCGCTGATCCATGCCGTCGTCAGGCGCGAGAGCAACTATGATCCGTCTCTGCGCCACGGGCCCTATTGGGGCCTCATGCAGATCCGCCACGACACCGCCCGCAGCATGGGCTACAAGGGTTCCGCTTCCGGCCTGCTCGATCCGGAGACGAATCTCACCTACGCCGTGGCCTATCTCGCCAACGCCTATCGCGTCGCGGGCGGCGACGAGCGCCGCGCGATCCGCCTTTACGCCGGCGGCTATTATTTCGAGGCCAAGCGACTGGGGCTGCTCGGTGAAATCCGCCCCGCGCCCGAGGCTGCGCCGCAGCTCCGCGAGACCGAAATCGCCTCGGAATGAGCGGCGCTCGGAGAAGGAATTTGCGCCTTTCGTTGGCGGCGCGCATATTTTTGCGCCATTTCGCATAATTTTGAATGACAGCGCCCAGCTTTTGTCATAGTGTCCGCCTCGCCAGGTTGATTGGGGGCGGAGAGGACGTGACATCGTCCGCTGTCCGGCCCAGCAACGGTCCAAGTCAGGGAGGACGCCGGATCACCACGCCGCATATGGCGAGACGCTGCGGTTCACCCGAAAAGGCGACAAAGACCTCAAGGCGAACCAGCGAATTGACCGGTAAAGGACGAGGCGCCAAAGAGTGGGGATAGGCGGGACGCCTCCCCGCTCTTTGTGTTTTTGGGTCGCCGAGCGACGTCGAGCGCCACAGCGCTTGACGGGACATGCGGGCATGCATAGCTCATGATGAATCGCAAACCGGGGAACTCGTGACATGGCTACCCAGAAAGTCACCGACTCGTCTTTCAACGATGACGTTTTGAAATCCGCGACGCCGGTCGTCGTCGACTTCTGGGCGGAGTGGTGCGGGCCCTGTCGGATGATCGCTCCCGCGCTGGAAGAGATCGCCACCGAGCTTGGCGACAAGATCAAGGTGGTCAAGCTCAACATTGACGAGAACCCAAACGTCGCGACGAAGCTCGGCATCCGGTCCATCCCGACGCTGATCGTCTTCAAGGACGGCAAGGCCGCGGCGCAAAAGGTCGGCGCCGCGCCAAAGGGCGAGCTGCTGCGCTGGATTTCCGGGGCGCTGTAGGGCGCGCGCTCGCCGCGATCGGCGAACGCTCCGCGAAGAGCGGCCGCCGCCGGGCTCGGGAGTGTCCGCGAGAGCTCCCGCGGCCCGCACCTGAGGATCGCACAGGCGCCGGCGCGGCCCACATAAAGAAATTTTTCATCCGCGGCTGCGATCCCTTCGCCGGTGAGCCCCGAACGCCCGCGCTACCTCGTTCTCGACGCCTACCGTTTTCTGGCGGCGGCGGGCGTCATGGCCTATCATTTCGCCAATCATCTATCGCCCTTGCGCGGCGTGCATGAGGAGGTCCTGACAGGCTTTCGTCTTTTCGTTGATTTCTTTTTCGCGCTTTCCGGTTTCGTGCTCATGCACACCTATGGCGATCGCATCCGCTCATGGCCCGCCTATCTCGACTTCCTGCGCCGGCGCCTCGCGCGCATCTATCCGCTGCATTTCGGCGTCACGCTCGTCTACGTCTGCGCCGGCCTCGCTGCGGCCGCCGCTGGCGCGAAGCTCAACCACCCCGAGACCTTCGATCTTGGCCTCATCGCGCCCAATCTGCTGCTTGTGCAGGCCTGGGGCGTCGTCGATCGGGTCGGCCTCAATGTCGTCTCCTGGTCGATCTCGTCCGAGTTCTTCGTCTATCTGCTCTTTCCCCTCTTCGTCGCGCTGCTCGCGCGGCTCGGCGCTCAAAGAACGCTGCTCGCCGCCCTGCTCTTCGCCGGCGCGTTCGTAGCCTGGCGCTCTCTGGCGGGCCTGCGTCCCTGGCTCGAGGCGACCTATGATCTCGGCAGTCTGCGGGCCGTGCCGACCTTCCTCGCCGGCATGGCCGTGCAGAGACTCGTCGCCGCACAGCCGCCGCGCCCGATAGGCTGGGCCGCCGCGCATGGACTTGCGGCGACCATCCCCCTGCTCATCCTCGTCGGCGCGCCCGAGAACCTCGTCGTCGCGCTATTCCCGCTGGCGATCTTCCTGATCGCGCGCGCCGAGCGTGGCGGCGCCCCGACGCTGCTTCAAAACCGGCTCTTCTCCGAGCTCGGCGACGCGTCCTACGGCGTCTACATGCTGCATTCGCTCGTCGCGATCGGGGTCGTCGCGCTTGCGCGCCTCTCGCATCGAAACGACCCCGCCTTCTTGCTCGCGCTTGGAGCGCTCGGGATGACGCTCTCCACGCTACTGGCGCTCGCGAGCTACCGCTGGTTCGAGACGCCGCTGCGGCGCCTGCTCTCGGGGGCGGCGACCAAGCCGGCGCGTGTGGAAGAGAGCGTGGCGCTCGCGCGCGGCGCGGCGAGCTGACGCGCGTCGTAGCGCTGGCGGGCCCCCTCGAGTCCCCAGAGCAGGCCGAGTTGCAAGAAGAAGAAGCGCCAGTGATCGATGTCGATCTGGAACGCCTGCAGAAAATACATCAGCACCACGGTCCAGACGATCTGCCCCTGAAACTGGAATGGCGAGCGTTTGAAGCACAGGCGGAAGCCGACGAAGCCCGTCGCGCCGACGAGCAGCAAGAAGGTGAAGCCGCCGATCCAGCCGCCATTGGCGAAAGCGCCGATATAGGAGTTGTGCGGGTCCAGGTCGAAGATCTTGCGATAGCCGAGCAGACCCATGCCGCCTGGGCGCTCGAGCAGCATAGGCAAGGAGCGCAGCTGATTGCCGAAGCGCCCGGTCTCGCCGGAGTCGTAATCCTGCGCGGCCACGGCGCGAGAGGCGAATTTTTCGCGGATCGATTCGACCGAGAGCGCGGCGAAGAAGCCCATGACCGCGAGCGCAACGACCGTCGCGGCGATGACGGCGATGCGCCGCCTGATCCGCGGCTCGCGGCTCGTCACGAAGGCCATGCCGACGATGAGGACGGTGGAGAGCGCCGTCGCGCCCCAGGAGCCGCGCGAGAAGGACAGGAAGATCCCGAACAGGAACACGAACTCCGACACGACGGTCGCGACAGTCTCGAATCGCGTCCTCGCCTGTCCGAGCAGCAGGCGTTGCAGCAGGAACACGTGGCCGGCGACGAGATACGAGCCGAAGACGTTCGGATCCTTGAACGGCCCCTGCGCGCGCCCCCAGGGCGCGAAAGTCTCGGCGGTCCCGCCGACGTCGAACCAGCCGAGCACGCCGCAGATGATCGCGGTCCAGCAGCTCGCGGCATAGGCCCAAAAGCAGATTTGCGTCCGCGTCGATGTGTCCTCGGCGAAGAAAACGGAGAAGAACAAAGCGGTGAGGTAGATGTAGACCGTGTGATTGAAGTGGACCGTCGCCTCGGCGTCATTGGCGTTCTGCAGCAGCCCGAGGAAATGGGTGAGGAGGCTGACGAAGAGCAGCGCGACGAAGGGAACGACGCTGCGGTGGATGCGAAAGCCCGAGAAGAACCAGACCGGCAGGATGATGACCGAGAGCACGTCGTAAGGCGAAGGCTCGACGAAAGTGAAAGAGCCGAGGAAGATGAAGATCCACAGCAAAAGGTTGATGAGCGTCGCGTAGCGGAAGGCGAAGCGGCGCGGCGCGATCGCCGCCTGCGCGATGGTCATGGCGGCGCCCTGCCCTGTTGCGGCTCGCCAGGATTTTTAGGGCGTCAAGGTTAAGAGGCGGTCAAAGCCAGCCCGGAAGGCGGGCTTAACGCTCGTGCGGCATAAAGGCCCATTCCGCAGCGCATGAGGCGCCCATCTTGCCGCTCGTCTCGGTGCAGATCCTGCGCGCCGTCGCCGCGCTCCTTGTCGCGATCGGTCACGCGCAAGCCTTCGTCTTCCTGCCGATGCAGGAGCGCGGCGCCGACGCTCCTTACTGGCGGGCGCTCCCCTGGGGCGCCGGAGTCGATCTCTTCTTCGTGATCTCGGGTTTCATCATGGTCCATGCGTCGGAGCGTCTGTTCAGCGCGCCGGGCGGCGCGAGGACCTTCGTCTGGCGGCGGCTCGCGCGGATCCTTCCGCTCTATTACGCCGCGACGCTGCTGTATCTCGCCAAGAGCCTCATCACGCGCCGGCCAATATCCGATCTCGCCAGCGTCGCCGCGTCCTTCCTGTTCATTCCCTGTGACTCGCATGGCGACGGCGCGCTGCATCCCATCTATGAGCTCGGCTGGACGCTGAACTACGAGATGTTCTTCTACGCGCTCTTCGCATTGTTCCTGTTCCTGCCGCGCGCCCGCGCCGTCGGCGCCGTCGCGCTCGCGCTTTTGGGCCTCGTCGCCTTTGGTTTTGCGGCGACCCCCGAAAGCGCGCCGCTGCGGTTCTGGAGCCGGCCGATCACGCTGGAATTCGCCTTCGGCATGGGTCTCGCGCTGCTCGCGCGGCGCGGCGTCTCGTTGCGCGAGCGCTGGCGATGGGCGCTTGTGGCGCTTGGCGGAGCGGGACTCTTCTGCGATTTCCCCGACGCGGCGTGGGGCGGACCGCCCTCCATCTCGCCCAACGATCTCATTCGCGTGATCGGCTGGGGAGTTCCGGCGGCCTTGATCCTCGCCGGCTGCGTGCTCCGCCGCGATCGGCAGAGAGGCGCAATCGCCCTGCCCTGGCGCCTCGGCAGGATCCTCGGCGACGCCTCCTACGCCCTCTATCTCTGCCACCCGATCGTCATGTCGGCCTTCGCAGGCCTGTGGTTCGCGCTCGGACTCGATCGCCGCTTTCCCGCAACGGCGGCCGTCCTTGCTTGCATGGCGCTGTCGATCGCCGCAGCGCTCGCCGTCTACCGCTGGTTCGAAAAGCCGCTGACCGGCTGGCTGCAGCAGCAAGGGCTGCGGCTCGCCGCCGATAAGCCGCCGAGGCCGCGCGTCGCCAGCGTCTGAGCGCGCGCCGCGTGTCAGCCGCAGCCGACGAAATATTCGAGGATGAAGTAATGGTCCTCGAAGATCGCCGACCGCATGGCGTGCGCCTGCGCGAGCGGAATCCATTGCGCGCGCGCCGCGTCGTCGCCGCCAGAGACCGGCGGCGGAGCGCCGGTCGGGAATAGAAAGTAGAGGGCGTGCGTGATCGTCCGCCAGCGCTGCGAGCGGTCGGGCGCATCGAAGACCTTCTCTCCGCACAGGCGCCCGAGCAGCGTCCGGTCGTCGATCCCGAGCCCCGTCTCTTCGCGCAGCTCGCGAATCGCCGCGTCGCGCACCGGCTCGTCGAGCTCGATGAAGCCGCCCGGCAACGCCCACAGCCCTCTGCCGGGATGCGCCTTGCGCTGCACGAGCAGCACATGCCCGGAGTGCACGACCACGGCGTCGGCGGTGACGAGGATCGGCGGGTAAGGCGCGCTGGACCAAAGCGCGCGATACTCTTCGAGATAGCGATGCTCTTCGAGCAGGGTCGCGAAGCCCTGCGTCGCGCGAGAGGCGTGAAGCGTCGCGAAGACCGGCTCCGGCACGTTGACCGCAAGAGTTTGGAGCGCCTCTTCGTCTTGTGACAAGAAGCAACGTCGCAGCTCGCGCCCCGGAAGCTCTGTCCCTCGCGCCGTCTCGACGAAATCCCATTGCGGAAACGCGGCCAAATATGCGTCGCGCGCGTCTCTCGCGTGACCAAAAAGGGCAATGCGGGCGTCGGGGCCGATGCGCAATTCGCCGAGCACCCGCGCGATCTGCGTCTGCGCTTCGGTCATCCAGGCGTTCTCGTCATAGAGATGATCGCGCAGCGGCAGGATGCTCGCGCGCCCGGCGTTTTCGCCGAGCGCAGCGCGGATCATCGCCTCGCGCTCGCCGAACGGCCAAGGATTCTGCGGGCTGCGCGGCCGCTCGGCCGAGCCGACGAGCACGGCGACGCGCCCTGCGCTCTCGAGCGCGCGCATGAGCGTCGCCAGATGGCCGTTGTGGAAGGGCTCGAAGGCGCCGATGAACACGGCAAGATCGTATGACGTCATGAGCTCCGCCGAGTTTCGCCGGGCGGCCTAACCGAAGCCGGGGAGATCCGGCATTTGCGGGTGAGTGACGGCCATCGCCTTGAACAGGCCGCCCATGACCTCGCGCGGATCGCCTTCATCGATGAGCCGACGCAGCGCCGCGACGATATCGGCGCGTTGCGCCTCGCTCGCCCGGCGAAACAGGGTCTCCGCACGACGCCCGATGCCGATCTCGCGCAGGAAAGCGCCCTGCGTGACCGGCCCCAACGTCTTCGCGCCGCCCGCCCGCGCCGCCCGGCCGAGCGCAGCGAAGTCGACATGCGTCGTCAGGTCCGCTTCGCCGGGCGCGGCGAGCGGATCGACGGGCGCATGGCGCGACAGCGCCTGCAAGGTCTCGCCGAGCGACGTCTCCGTATAGCCGTAGTCGATGACGAGCAGCGCGCCGCCGTCAGCAACCAGGCGCGAGGCGATTTCCGTCATCAGACGCTGCGCGACGCCATTGACCTCGATGATCGAGCCCTCGGGCGCCTCGACCCGCAGCGCGCGCTCGCCCTCCGGCGCGAGGCCGAAGACGAGCTTGCCCTCGCGGCTCGCACCGATGAGCCGTTCGCGCCACCCGCGCCCCGCGCGAACGAAATGGCGCGCCGGCAGCGCGTCGAAGAACTCGTTGGCGATGATGAACAGCGGCGCGCGGGGGACCTCGGCGAAAGAGGTCCGCCAGTTGAGCTTCACGCCCGCGCCTTCGAGCGTTTGCGCCTGCAACTCGCGCAGGGTCGGGCTGGTCTCGACGAGATCGACCTCCAGCGTCGAGCGGAATTCCGGGGCGACGCGCGCGGCGCGCAGGGCGTCGCTCATCAGCGTGCCGCGTCCCGGCCCGAGCTCCACGAGCCGCGCCCCCGGCGGCCGCCCGGCGCGCGTGAAAGCCTCGGTCATCCACAGCCCGACGAGCTCGCCGAACATCTGGCTGATCTCCGGCGCGGTCGTGAAGTCGCCGCCCGCGCCGAATGGATCGCGGATCATGTAGTAGCCGTAGCGCGGGTGCTGCAGGCAGAGCGTCATGTAGCGCTCCAGGCTGATCGGCCCCTCCGCCGCGATGAGCGCGGCGATCTCGTTGGCAAGCGCGTTCAAGCCGAAGCCCCGCGGCGCTGCAACGAAAGCCCGATAAGCAGCAGGCCGGCGAGAGCCATGGGCGCCGAGAGCGCCATGCCCATGGTGAGGCCGTTCGACAGGGCCTCCTGGACCGGGTCGGGCTCGCGGAAGAACTCGCAGAACGTGCGGGCGAGCGCGTAGCCCAACCCGAAGAGCCCCGAAACAAGCCCCGGACGCTTGAACGCGCCGGCGCCGGCCGCGACGACAAGCAGCAGACCGAGCGCCAGGCCTTCCAGCCCCGCCTCGTAGAGCTGGCTCGGATGGCGCGGCTGGTCGCCCGCGCCGGGAAACACCATCGCCCACGGCAAATCGCTCGGGCGGCCCCACATCTCCGGCTTGATGAAATTCGCCACTCTGCCGAGGAAAATCCCTATCGGCGCGACGAGCGAGCAGAGATCCGCAACCGTGAGCGAAGGCAGAACCTCGCGACGGGCGAAAAGAACGGCGCCGATGATCGCGCCGACGAGGCCGCCATGAAAGGCCATGCCGCCGCGCCACGTCTTCAATATCTCGATTGGATGCTCGAAATAATAGCCGGGGTCGTAGATCAGCACATGGCCGAGGCGTCCGCCGACGATCACGCCAAGGGCGACATAGACAAGGAGGTCGTCGATGCTCGCTGCGGAGGGGCGCGCCTGCCCCTCTCGCCACAGGGCCCCATGGGTCACAACCCTGCGCAGCAGCAGCCAGCCGAGAAACAGGCCCGCGATGTAGGCCAGGGCGTACCATCGCAGCGGTAGCGGTCCGATGTTCACGGCGACGGGATCGATGACCGGGAACGGAATCGCGAGGATCGGCATGGAGTCGGTCTCTTCGGGGAATGACGATGGCGCGAGCGACTTATTAACCGCGCAGACGGGAAAAGTCATGGCGTGCGGCGACGCGCCTCGGCGTCGGAGGGAACCCTTCAAAAGGTGAAAAGTCTCGGATAAGTTTATAATTTGTAAGCGCCAAAGGAAAACCGGCAAAAAATTTCCGGGCGGCGCAGGGATTGACCGAACGAGCAACCGTATTTAAACGAGTTTCACGGCTATACTGCTCATTGACTTGAACAAGATTCGCCGCGGGCGGGTCGCCAGAGACGGGGTCTTTGCCGCCTCACAGGCTCAAATCCCGGCCTAAATGCCGGGCGCCCAAATTATTTTCTCTTTTGTAATCATCTGTTGGCGGGTCGGGAGAGCGGGCGTGAAGCGGGCTGGAAGAGGCCGTTGGCGACGGCGAGAAGGAAATAAAAATGTCGTGGACAACGATCCGCGCTGAATCAGGCGTTTACGTGGGCGCAGGCGCGAGGGTCCAGGGATCGCTCAAGGCGCAGGCCCGCGTCGTGGTCGACGGCGCATTCGACGGCGACGTCGCCTGCGGCGAGCTCGTCGTGGGGGCGCGGGGCGTCGTCACGGGCTCCATCGCGGCCTCCGACGCGCGAATCAACGGGCGGATCGACTCGGACCTCGTGGTCGGGCGAACTTTGAGCGTAGGCCCGAGGGGCCGCGCCGAGGGCGCCCTGAGCTATGCCGAGCTCGAGATCGAGCGGGGCGGCGTGGTTAGCGGCGCGCTAGCGCGGGCCGCAAGCGCGGCTCGCCGCGACATGATCTCAAGGCGCAAGCCTGGCGCTCCCAAGCTCGTCTATGTCAATCCCAAATTGAGCGCGCATCTGACGAGCGCGCAACAGAGCGGCTAGAGTCTCTCCCTGCCCGTCCGGGCGCCAGGACGTGGCGGCCCGCCGATATCGCGCTCGCCGTGTTTGGGTCCGGCCTGCGGCCCTGTCAACGGCCCGAGTCCGCCGGCGGTGCGGGCGCTCCTCGTGCTCCTGCTCGACTGAGAGCTGGTGCGCCGATTCATCGAATCTGACAGGGTGGCTCTGGCGCGCGGAACGCCCGCAAAGTCGCCTTCAAATTCTACGAAGCGAGACACGAGGCCGGATGGCGAGCGTCGATCGTGCAAAATGGCGCCGCTTCCGTCTCCGTCACAGATAAGCCGCGCGAGTGCGATTATGGACGCTCTGACGCTCTTCGGGCTGTTCTCCGTCTCCGCGATGCTGATCGCTTACGCCTTGGAGGAGCGCAGCCCCTGGTTCACGCTCGCCTTCGCCTCCGCGTGCGGGCTGGGTTCGGCCTACGGCTTCCTGCAGGGCGCCTGGCCCTTTGGCCTGGTCGAGGCGGTCTGGGCGCTGGTCGCCTTGCGCAAATGGCGCAATCGGCTCGCCGAGACTGGACAGCGGGGTCCGCAGACGCGATAAGACGGCGCAAGCTTCGAGGAACGCGACGAGCATGGGATACCTCAATCGGCTCTTCACCTGGTGGAATCAGGCGACGCTCAGCACCGGGCTGCACACGCTGCTCCACGGGGAGCGCGTGGGCCAGGACGAATTCGGCAACGTCTACTACCGCAGGCGCGGCGGGAAAATCGACAAGGCGCTCGGCTTCGAGCGGCGCTGGGTCATATACAAAGGCCTGGCCGAAGGCTCGGCCACGCCGCCCGGCTGGTACGGCTGGCTGCACCATACCGTCGACACGCCGCCGACCCAGGAAAACTACGAGCCGAAGCCTTGGCAACTGGCCTATCAAGAGAACAAGACAGGCACGGCGCAGGCGTACCGCCCTCCGGGCTCGCTGCTCGCCACGGGACGTCGCGCGCCCTCTGACGGCGACTACGGCGCCTGGAGCCCGGAAGGCTGAAGCCCCTGATGATGCGGCGCGGTGACTCGATGCACGTTCGACCCGGTCCTATCCTCGCCCTTGTGGCCGCCGCGCTCGCTGTCGCGACGCCGGTCAGAGCCGATCCGATACGTCACCCGACCGCCGTCTTCGCCGGACTCGACAAGACGACCGGCAGGATCATCAGTTTCGACGTGAACATCGACGAGACCGTGCAGTTCCGCACGCTGATGATCACGCCGCGCGTCTGCAACACGCGACCCCAGACCGAGACTCCGCAGACGACGAGCTTCGTCGAGGTTGACGAGCAGATGCCCAAGCCCGATCAGCGCCGGGACGCGAGCGGCAACGCCAGGCCCGAGTCCAAGTCCGACGCAAAGCCCGAGGTGCGGCGCATCTTCTCGGGCTGGATGTTCGCTTCGAGCCCCGGCCTGCACGGCGTCGAGCACCCCGTTTATGACGTGTGGCTCATGGACTGCAAAGGCGGTCGGGAGGCGACCGCGGCGACGGATGCGACCCCCGCCAACCCCGCCGCCGCCACCGCAACTTCCCCTGCGACGCCGGCGACGGAGTCTCCGCGGCCCTCCGGCAAGCAGCGCAGGACGGCCGCCGCGCCGGCCGCCGCCTCCGATCGGCCCGGCGGTCCGGACGATCCGGTCTTCGACCCCGCAACGACTGGCGACCCGGGCGCAGCCGAGCCGCCGAAGAAAAAGAAAAAGAAGCACAAGAAGCCCGCGGCCGCCGCGCCCCAGGGCGAGCCTCCGCCCAACCCGGCGGGCGGCGTCTTCTAGGATTTCAGCTCGAGAGCGCCGCGAGCGCCTGCGCTCCGTCGACGGGACGATCCGCGGGCCACACGGAAAAGTCGCCGAAAGGCGGCGTGAGCGCGCTCGCGAGCCTGCGCCGATAGGCGTCGCGCGCGATCGCGACCGCCCCCAATCCGGCGAGATGATCCGTCATGAATTGCGTGTCCAGCAGGCGGAAGCCGCCGGCGCGCAGCCGCGCCACGAGATGCGCGAGCGCGACTTTCGACGCGTCGGTCTCGTGGTGGAACATGCTCTCGCCGAAAAAGGCCGCCCCGAGCGCGACGCCATACAGACCGCCCGCGAGCCGGCCCTCGCGCCAGCACTCCACCGTATGCACCGCGCCGAGGTCGAACAGCGCACGATAGAGACGGCGGATCTCGGCGTTGATCCAGGTCGTCGTGCGGCCTGGGGCTGGCGCGGCGCAGCCGTCGATGACGGCGTCGAAATCCGTGTCGATGCGAACCTCGAAGCGGTTCTTGCGGATGGTCTTCGCCAGCGAATGCGAAACGATGAGGCCGTCGAGCGGAAATATCGCGCGCTCCTGCGGCTCGACCCAGAAGATCTCATTCGAATCCTCGCTCTCCGCCATCGGGAATAGGCCGAGCGCATAGGCGCGCAGCAGGACCTGGGGCGTGATCTCGAAGCGCGCGGAGCGGCGGGACATGAGGGGCAATCTATCGCACTTTCGCGCGCTTGCGAGAGCGATGGTTACGACGCCTTTCGAACTCGCCCGCGCGAGGAGAGCCCAGAATCGCTGACGCCTCGAACCGTCGCCCTCAACGCGCTCCCGCCTCCGTCTGGTTGCCGCTGACGACAAGGCGCGGATGCCTGCCGCCCCCGCCGGGCGCAAGCAGGTCGCCGCCGACCGGCTCGGGACCCGCGAAGGCGCTGATTGCCGCCTTGCGCGAGCCGAAGATCCGGTTGCCCGCGATGACGCCGCTGCCGACGTCGGGGCCTGTCGCAAAGACGATCCCATAGTCGGCGTCTTGAATGAAGTTGTCCTCGACACGCACGTTCTGGCGCCAGCCGCCGAGCGCGACGCCGATCCAGGCTGGCCCGATGATCCTGTTCCCGGAGATTTCGCAGTTCTTCTCGCCCTCGACGCCGGAGAGCCAAAACATCTTCGGTCCGAACTCGACATCGGGATGTTTTGGGCGCAGCCCCGTGATGACGTTGCCCGTCGCGACGCCGAAGTCCGTGCCTCGATCTGAATTCGCGATGCCGATGCCAGCGCCGGCGTCGTCGATGCGATTGTTGCGGAAGCTCACGCGCTTGGCGCCGAATTCCGCATACATCGCCCGTTCGCCCAACCCCTGGCAGTCGTTGCCTTCGACAAGCGCGTCATGCGCCCCGGCGCAACGCACGGCGCTGTATGCGCAGCGGCGGATGCGGTTATTCTCCACGCGAACCGATCCCGCGCGATAGACGCCGATCCCGTTGCCGTAGGGGCCGTCGCCGCCGGAGAAATTATGGATGTCCTCAATGAGATTGTTGCGCAGGCGCGATCCTTCATAGGCCCCTTCGGCGCTCGTCCAGACCAGCACGCCATTGTCCCCGCAGTCGCCAAAGCGGTTGCCTTCGACCTCCATGCCCAAGCCGTCCACGGACTTGTAACCCGCGTGGCGCGCGCGCTCGACGCGGTTTTGCGCGAAGACACCGCCGCAGCGCCTGAGGCTGATCCCATGCGCTTTCGAGTTCC
Organism: Methylocystis sp.; assembly: GCA_035319645.1. GTDB lineage: Bacteria > Pseudomonadota > Alphaproteobacteria > Rhizobiales > Beijerinckiaceae > Methylocystis. The sequence goes on from DATHCI010000135.1 coordinate 25,969, forward strand.
GGATCGCGCAGCCGCGCAGGCTGAGCTCAGGGATGTCCTCGAATTCGAGGAGGCCGCGGTCGCGTTCGAGGGATCCGCCTTCCCCCTCCAACACGACGTTCTCGATCGTGATGCTGCGCCCGCCTCGGGCGTGGAGCAGCGGTCCTGGGCCGACGAGCCTGAGCGTCGACGCGGGCCCGCCCACGAGGGTCGCGCCGGGCGGGAGCTCAAGCGAGCGGATCTGCGTGACGCCGGGCCGCAGCTTCACGGCGCCGCCGCGGCGCGCGGCCTGGCGCAATTCGCGCATCAACGCTTCGTCCGCGTCGCCGGCGCGGGCTGCGATGGGCGCGCCAAGAGCGACGCCGGCGCAAAGACGCAACAGCGACCGCCGCGCGAGACGGGCGCTCTGGAGGGAATGGGACATGAGCGTAGTCTATGCGCGGCGCGCCTTGCGTCGAGCGACGGCGTCCAGCAAGGTGAACGTCATGTTTGCCTTCGTCGAAACGGCGGCGGCGGCGCCGCGCGACAGCGGCGCCTATGCGCTGCTCGTCGCGCTGGGTGCGGCGCTTCCAGTTGAAGCAGGGCCGCGACGCGCGACTCTTTCGCCCGGCCTCTATGTCTATTGCGGCTCGGCCAACGGACCTGGAGGCCTGGCGGCGCGGCTCGCGCGGCATATGCGCAGGGACAAGCCGCGGCGCTGGCATGTCGACCAGCTCACGAACGCCGGAGCGCCGCTCGGCGCCTGGGTGTTTCCGGGCGGCTGTGAGTGCGCGATCAACGTGACGCTCAAGGCGCTGCCTGTTCCCGTCGAGGGTTTCGGCAGCTCGGATTGTCGGCGCTGCCGCGCCCACTTGCGCCTGTGGCCCGCCGGCGCGACGCCGCCCGAAGATTGGGCGAGACCGGCGGCGCTCTTGAATCGGTTCGAATGAGCCAACATCGCCGAGCATCTCTGATATAAAGAGGTTCTTGAGCGGGAACGAAAAACAGAGCGGTGTGGAGGATGCGGCACGGGAAATGTGCTGGCGTCGCTGCGCCATTTGCAAAGAGTGTTGCCGGAAGCCGTGCTTGTCGGCGGCAGGCGGCGCTTTACGCAGAGCGCCGGCTTTCGTTTGACGCCGATGATGTTGTCCAGACCTTGCCGAATACAAAGGCGTTCAACCGCCGTTTGATCGCTGGAGCCATGTGGCCGAGGCGCGCGGCCGGCGGAAACCAGGATCGACGCCTGGCGCGAGGCGCGCACGGCGGGGCAAATGCCCGCGCAGTTTAAATTGCCGGGGCTTGAACAATGAAATACCGCCAATTGGAGCCTGAACGCCAACGCGTCCCGGAGCTCGCGGAGCCGCTATGACGCGATCTTTTGTTCCTCGCTCGACATTCTCCCGCCGCCGCAACGGCGGTTGTGGGACGAGCTTGCCGACGTGCCGCCGGAGTTCGTTCTGTATGGGGGCACAGCGCTCGCCCTGCCTCTTGGGCATCGCGAGTCAGTGGACTTCGATTTTTTCAGCGACAGGCCGCTCGACGCGCGGCGGCTGGCTCCCGATGTCCCTTTTCTTGCAACCGCGACCGTCACGCAGCGCGAGCCGAATACATTTAGTTGCGTTGTTGACCGGGGCGGCGCGGTGAAATTGTCTTTCTTCGGCTTGCCGTGGCTTACGCACTTGGCGCCGCCGCTCGTTGCGCCCGACAATGGCTTGCGCGTCGCTTCGCTTCTCGACATCGCCGCCGCCAAAGCGGCCGTAGTGCAGCAACAGTACAGCAACGCGCTGAAGCCAAGGTTTATCTCGACATCGACGCTTTGCTGGCGAGCGGCGTCGATTTGCCGACCGTGCTTGTCGCCGGTCGCGCCATTCATGGGGCGCAGTTCAATCCGCAAAGCACGCTGAAGGCGCTCTCGTATTTCGAGGACGGCAATCTTCGCCGTTTGCCGGAGCCCGTCAAAGACCGCTTGCGTCAAGCGGTGCGCGACGTTGACCTAGACCGGCTTCCCGCCCTGCCGGCTGCGCGCCGCGCGAGACGCCTTGGACCGGGGGGTCACGCGATGAAGACGATTCCGCTCACCCCCGAAACCGAGGCGCTCGCCCGCCGCATCGTGTGGTTCGAGGAACCCAAGGACGCGCTCGCCGACACATTCCGCCTGGCCGCTTACGCCTTCGCGCGCGCCACGCACGAGGATATGAAGCTGCTGCGCGCATTCTTGAATGACGACGATTTGCGCGAGGCTCTCGACCACGCGCCCCCCGGCATCATCGACGCGCGCTCTTGGGCTTACTGGAATCTGAAGCTGGGGCGCTCGCCCGAGCCGCCCATGCCGAAGCGGCAATTGTAGGGCGTTGCGGGCGGCCACTATGCCGTCAGCCCATTTCGGCGCCGCCGAGCCCGACGGCAGCATGGTCGATCCAGAATGGAGAGCCAAGGCCATCGCGTTTTGAAGCTTTCTGCCTTCTGACGAAAAAGATTGGGCCTTGGATTAAGGGGGTTCATCTTGCGTACGCCGTTGGCAAGCTTTGCGAAGCCGTTCGGCTCGACCGCCATGTGCGATCATGGTGAACCCGCGTCGAAGCGCGCGAGTGCGGGCTTGTCGGAGCGCTGGAATTGGGGCAGTTTCGCGCACGAAACCACTGAACCACACAGGATGTGCGCCAAAATGTCTCGACGAGGGGCGCTCGCCGTCGTCGCTCTGATCTGCGTGAGCCTCTTCCCGCCCGCCGCCCAGGCGGCCGGATGGCACTATTACGACCCGGACTGCCCGATCGCGCTTGGGTCGAAATCCATGAAGTTCGTGGCGATGCAGCCCAAGCGGAACATCGACCGGATCTGCGACCAGCTCCCCGACACGGGTCCGACCGTCGTCGCGCTCGACGCGCCCGACGCCGAGCTGCGGGAGATGAACTGGGATATTCGCATCCTGCGCGACAGCGGCGCCAAGGAGGGGGAGGAAGACGTGGAGAATGCGACGGTCTTCCGATTGCCGACCGAAAAGCATCGCAACGGAATGGTGAATTTCGACCACAGCTTCCAGAGCGCCGACAAGTATTTGCTGCTCATTCGGCTGACGAGCGACGACGGCGCGACGGAATATGTCGGACGCCACAGATTCACCGTCGGCCTCATGGTTCTGTCCGACTTTCTGGCCTATCTCGCCCTCGGCGGTTGCCTGCTCGCCGCAGGCGGCGGCTTCGCCTATGTCGCCTGGCGTCGAAAACGAGCCCGGCCCGGCGGATAGGGCGCCCCCGAAAAAGAGTTATGCGTCCGTCCCGATTCTTTGCTAAAGTCGCACACGATCCTCGGTCGTCCGACGCCCAGACAGGTCTCGGACGAGAGCGGTGCATAACCAAAGCTGCTGCGGTCCTTGGGGGATCAGGGCGAAAGCAGTGTCCAGCCGCATATCCCTGGGCGAGGGAACGGCAAAAAAGAAGCATGGGGAGACACCGATGGAATACCTCATTCCGGGATTGATGATTGCGATCGTCGTCGGCGGCGGCCTCGTAGCGGTGAGACTGTCGAAGAAGGCGTAGCGGCCGCAAAACGGCTCGCGACGCTTCCACATCGTGGCCGCGATCCCTCTCCCTGCCGGCGCCAGTTGGCGGGAGAGGGAACCAAAGGTTTAATGCTTATAGCTCAGCTAAAATCGTCGAAATCGATCTTGATCCCTCTGGTCCGCTTTCCCGTCCCGCCTTTTGAGGCAGGGGCAGTCGACGCGTCTGGCCCCGTTAGCCGCCTTCCGGCGACTTCCTTCTGGAGCGGTCCGCTTCCTTGAGGAGCTGATATCTGTCGCGCACCGCCTCGACGCCATAGAGGCGCTCCAGACGCCGCAAGATGAAGTGACCGCGAGCGATTTTCTGGAAGTGGCTCATGAACGCCACATTGATCGCCGCCGCGCCGGCAGCGCCCAAGAGCGGCACCGCTCCCGCGGCGACCCGCTCCCAGACGACAATTCCAAAGCGCGTGCCGACCTCGCCGGTCAGCGCGGCGGCGGCCGGTGTCGCTGCGCCCGCCATGCCCCGCTGCGCCAAGCGCGCCGCGGCCTCCGTCGTCAGGCGCGAGAGAAGCGCGCGAGACGCGTAATAGCCCGTGTCTGCGCGCCGCTCCGCCCCATAGGCGAAGACCTCCAGACACGCGAGCCGCGCCTCGAGCTTGGAGAGATCCTCGCCTTCGCAGCGCGCGATCTCGGCGATCGACCGCAGCATGAGGATCGTCGTGAAGGGCAGCTCGAACGGCAGACCTGCGGCTCCGAAGGCGCCGCCTGCGCCGCCTGCGAGGCCGACGACGGCCGCCGCCAGCTTTGGCCTTGGCCGAAGCTTGCCCCGGCCGTCGAGCGAGCGCGCCGCGACCTTCAGACAGTCCAGCATCGCTTGCTGGATGGCGCGCTCCACCTTGCCCCGCAGAGGCTTCGGGATCTGCAGCAGCGCGCTCTCCAACGGCCGGCCCGCCAATTCGCCGAGACGCGTCGCGAAATTGACCGCCTCCAGAAATTTGTAAGCGCGCGCGAGTTCCAGCCGATGTTCTCTGGAGAGCTCGAGCGCGGCCCCGTTCATCGCCGCCGCAGCAGCGGGCGCATGCCGTTGACGCTCGCAAGAATCGCCGAGCCGTTGCTGATGATCGCCGTGACCGACGGCGAAACGAGCCCGCCCGGCACGGCGAGGCCCAGCGCGAGCGTGTTCAGCGCCACGACGATCGCATAGTTCTGCTTGATGAGCGAAACGGCTCCGCGGGAAATCTCCACCGCCTCGACGAGCTTCCACAGCGAGTCTTCCATCATCACCACGTCGGCCGACTCCTGGGTGACCTCGGCGCCGTGCTTCATGGCGACGCCGACGTCGGCGAAGCTCAGCGCCGGGCTGTCGTTGATGCCGTCGCCGACCATCGCGACGACCCGCCCTTCACGCTGCAGCCGCTGGACGATCGTCGCCTTGTCAGCCGGCAGCATGTCGGCGTATTGGCGCGTGAGCCCCAACCGTTCGCCGACCGCTTTCGCGACGACGGCGTTGTCGCCCGTCATCATGATCGCGTCTCTGACCCCCAGCGCATAAAGCCGCTCGACGATGGTCGCAGCCTCGGGGCGGATCTGATCCGCATAGGGCAGAAGCGCCGCAAGCTTGCCGTCCGTCGCCACATAGAGGCACGAGCAGCCCTGCCGCTCGAGCCGCGCGCGATCCGCGGCAGCCTTGGCGACGTCGACGCCGCTCTGGCGCAGGAAGCGCTCGTTGCCGACGTGGACGTAGAGACCGTCCACAGGGCCTTCGACGCCGAGACCGAGCCGATACTGGGTCTCGTCGCACTCCGGCGCCCTGGCGCCGAGCGCCGCCGCCTTGTTGCGCACGGCCTCCGCGACCGGATGGGTTAGACGGCTCTCGGCAGCCGCCGCGAGGCCGAGCAGCCGCCGCGCATCGAGCCGCCGCTGATAGGCGACGATCTCCTGAACCTCGGGCGATCCCTGCGTCAGCGTTCCGGTCTTGTCGAAGACGATCGTGTCGACTTCGGCCAAACGCTCCATGTGGCGTCCGCTCTTGATGATGACGCCCCGCCGCGCCGCCTGCGTCATCGAGGACAGCACCGCGGTCGGCGCCGCGACGCGAATGCCGGTGCCGTAGTCGACGATGACGAGCGACAGGAAGCGGTTGAAGTCGTAAGTGACGGCAGCCGTCGCCGTGGCGACGCCGAGCGTCGGCAAAACGAGCCGGTCGGCAAGCTTTTCGGCGTGGTTCTGCATGCGCGTGTCGCCGATCGGCGCCGAGTCGATGAGCTGCACGATCTGGCCCGCCGTCGTGTTCGAGCCGACGCGCGTCGCGCGGATCCTGATCTGGCCCTCGCGCGTCACCGTGGCGGCGAACGCGGCCTCGCCGACGCCGCGCGCCACCGGCAGGCCCTCGCCGGTGATCGTCTTCTGGTCGATCAGCGCGCTGCCTTCGATGATCTCGCCGTCCGCCGGGATCATCTCGCCGGGATAGACGATCACCTCGTCGCCGACCGCGACGTCGCGCGCCGGAATTGACGCCACGGTCCCATCGCGCACGACCCAGGCGGTCTTGGACTGAAACTCGAGAAGATCGCCAATCGCGCGTTTCGAGCCGGCGGCGGTCATGTCGCGGATGTAGTCGCCGAGCTTGACGAGCCAGGTGATCAGCGCGCCGGCGACGTGATTGCCCTGCATCAGCGAGGCGATGATCGCCAGAGCGTCGAGAAAGTCGACATTGAGACGGCGCTCGTCGCGCAGAACGCGCCAGGCGCGGAAGGCAATGGGATAGCCGTTCCACAGCATCAACGGAATGTTGACCGCGCGCGCGAAAGGATTGACGAGGAAGGCGAGCCCGAGCGCCACCGTCGGCAGGGCGAGCGGATACTGATGCGGCCTTTCGGCGGGCTTCGCCGCGGCGATGAGCTCCTTGGCGAGGTGGGGCTCGCGGCTCTCTTGCGGCAGAGCCAGCTGCGTCAGCTGCCGCAGGTCGGCGAGCGACATGAGCCGCAGCCGTCCGACGAGCAGACGGAACAACGGCTCATGCGCGACGTCGTATTCGACGACGAGGCTCGCGCAGGCGTAGTTGACGCGGGCGCTGCGGACGGCGCTCTGGCCGCGCAGCCACGCGAGCGTCTCCTCGGCGAGGTCCCGATCGCGGCAGAGCGGCGGGATCGACAGGCGCACCCGTCCCGGCATGAAGTGGCGTATGGCGAATTGCATGTGGACGAAGGTCCTGCTGCGCGCCTCATCCCCGCCTCGGGCGGGGACTTAGGGCGCTACGACGTCTTCTGGCCTTTCACGACCACGGGAGCCGTCTCTCGCTCGTGCTTTCGCATGCGCGTCTCGAGATCATGGCGCGTCTGCATCTCGACGAAGTGGTTGAGCGTGAAGACGCCGAGCGTGAGCCAGATCGGCGTCGCGGCCGACGCGCCGACCTCGAGCAGCGTGAAGCCGATGAGCGCCGCGCCGAAGCCGATTTTGAGATCGATCGCGTTGTTGGTCTTCTGCTTGATCTGGCGATCGAAGCGCTTGCAGATGTGCACGATCGCCTTGGCGGTGTGCGAATGTTCGGCGAGAAACTCGGCCTCGCGCTCGATCTTGCTCGCGAGTTCGTCGATCTGGGTCGGCGGCGGCGCCGGAAAGGCGGCGTCGCAGTGGCGATCGAAGTGGCGGTGAAAATCCGCGTGCCGCTCGGGATCGTAGTGCAGCACGACGCTGCCGGTCTCGGGATTGACCTTGACGCGCTGCACGCCCGGAATGACGCCGAAAGTTTCCCCGATCTCCTGCAAGATCGCCGGGTCGCCCTTCGCGGACGCGAATTTCATGCGCACTCGGCCCCGGGTCTGGTGCTCTATGCGCATCTTGTGATGCTTCTTTTTCTTCTTGTGCGACTTGGGCTTGGCGCCTTGCGCGTCATCCCCTGCGACGACGAGGGCCGGCGCAAGCCCCGCGTCGGGCGCGGCGAGCGCTTCTTCCTGCGGATCTTCCTGGCGCTCTCCCGGCGCCGCGAGGACCTCCGCCTCGGCGGGGTCCCCAGGCGCGGAGGGTTCGTCGACAGCCGCGACCTTCGCTTCTTCCCGCGGAACTGCGCCGGCTTCGCCGGGCGCAGCGCCGTCATTCGTCTGGGCGAGCTGCGCTGGCGCGAGGGGATCCGCGACGGGCGCGACGCTCTCCTCGGTCCGGGGGGAGTCCGCGCTCGCCGCCGGCGTATCCGGACCAAAGCCGTCCATCAGATGACCCTGCATGTCGCCTCAGGCGGTGGGAGCAGCGTCTTTGGCCGCGTCCTTGCCCTTGGTCTCGGCGTCGACCTCGGCCACGATGTCCTGCACGTGCTCGTTCGTCTCCGCGACAAGCTCCTTGGTCTTCTGGCCGAGCTTATAGACGCCGCGCACGGTCGATTTGAAGAGCGGGCTCAGAGCGGAGCCGAGCTTCGGCGCCAATTTCGGGGCCGCCACGGCCGCGACGCCGAGCACAAGGCCGGGCAGCAGCGCAGCCTCGAAGACCGCCGCGCCAATGGCGACGACGCCGACGGTCGCGACCGTGGCGATCAGATTGTTCTCCTCGGCGCTTAGCTCGTCATTCGCTTCTTCCTGCTCGACCGCATGAAGGTCTTCATGCGCGTCCGATACCGCTTTGTTCATGAGCCAACTCCTGTCGCCGGATCGGCGCCCCTTGAAAATCAGGGCTCTCCTGCCGCCGGCACCTTGCGGAACTAGTGTGACGCTTGTGCGACATGAAAGCAAGGACCGGCGACAGGGCCGGCGCTGGAAGCCGCGAAAATCCGCGTGTAGATAAGCCTTAATTACCGGTCGGTTTAGCGAGCCGGGCTGGCGCCGTCGCGCGCCGCGACCTCGTGAAGGCCGTCAAATGGGGAAGCTACGATGAACTTTGCCGCGCCGCCTGAGGAATTGCTGTCCGCTGTTCGGGTCGCCGCGGGCGAGGCGGCGTTCTCAGAAGGCGGCCTCTATGCCGAGACCGGCCTCGACGTTTTCGCGGCGACGCTCACTGAAGCCGAGAAATTCGCGGGCGACTGTTTGCTCCCCCTCGACCGGGTGGGCGACAAGTTCGGCGCAAGCTTCTCCGATGGCGCGGTCGCGACCGCGCCGGGGTGGCGCGACGCCTATGCGCAATGGGTCGAAGGCGGCTGGAGCCGCCTCGCCGCAGACCCGGAATTCGGCGGGCTCGGCCTGCCGACTCTCCTGCATGTCGCCTGTACGGAGGTCTGGAACGGCGCCAATGCGGCCTTCGCCATCTGTCCGCTGCTCGCGCATGGGGCCATGCGCGCGCTTGAGGCGCATGCGCCGCAAGCGATCAAGCAAGCCTATCTGCCGCCGCTCGTCAGCGGCGCGTGGACCGCGACGATGAACCTCACCGAGCCGCAAGCGGGCTCGGATCTCTCCAGGTGCCGCACCCGCGCCGAACCCGCGGCCGACGGCTCCTATCGCCTGTTCGGGCAGAAGATCTTCATCACTTACGGCGAGCACGACTTGACGCCGAACATCCTCCATCTTGTGCTCGCCAAGCGCCCCGGCGCGCAAAAGCTCTCCTTGTTCCTCGCCCCCAAATTCCTGCCGGACGGGACGGGCGCCTTCACGCGCCGCAACGACCTGCGCTGTGCGGGCGTCGAGCACAAGCTCGGCATTCGCGGCTCGCCGACCTGCACGATGATCTACGGCGATCGGGAAGGCGCGACGGGCTTTCTGATCGGCGAGACCGAGAAAGGCCTGAACGCCATGTTCACCATGATGAACGAAGCGCGCCTCGCCATCGGCGTTCAGGGGATCGGCCTCGCCGAACGCGCGACGCGGCAAGCGCTCGCTTATGCGCGCGACCGCATCCAGGGCGGCGGGCCGATTGCGTCGCATCCGGACGTGAAACGCATGGCGCTGACCATGCGGGCGCTGACCGACGCCGCGCGGGCGATCTGCTACGAGACCGCGGTCGCGATCGACGCCGCGCGCTTGTCGCGCGATCCCGCGCAGGCGAAATTGGCGCAGGAGCGCGCCGGCCTGTTGACGCCGCTCGCCAAGGCCTTCGGCAGCGACGTGGCCAATGAAGCCGCTTCGCTCGGCGTGCAGATCTTCGGCGGCATGGGCTACATCGAGGAGACGGGCGCGGCGCAACTGCTGCGCGACGCCCGCATCGCCGCGATCTATGAGGGAACCAACGGCATCCAGGCGATCGACCTCGTTGAGCGCAAGTTGCGCCGCGACGGCGGCGCGGCCATGCGCCGCGAGATCGACGACATGCGACGCGACGCAGGAGACGGACCGCTCCACGAGGCCGTCGAGGCGCTCGCCGCTTCGACCGCGTTCTTGCTCGACGCCAAGGACGAGCTGGCGCTCGCCGGCGCGACGCCATTTCTGAGGCTGTTCGCGCTCGCGCGCGGCGGGACGCTTCTCGCTAGGGCCGCCCGAGGGGGCGAGGCGCGGACGGCGGCGCTCTCGAGATTCTTCGACCAAAACATCGCCGTCGAAGCGCAGGCCCTCAGGCGGATCGTCATGTCGGGGGGCGGATCGACTCTCGCCGCGCTCCTATAAGGGGGCGCGGGACGTCGCCGGCGTCTCATCTGCCGGCTGCCTGATTGTTCTCGGGACGGCATCACGCAAGTCTCGAGAATTTTATGCATCAACCAAAGCAGAAGAAATGCGCGACGCCTTCACTCTCACGAAATAAAAATACGCGCACTGGGAGCGCGTCGAACGATAGCGTCAAGACTGACCCTCTGTCCTGCCCGTCCTCGCACTTGCGATTGGACTGGAGCCGAACGTCCCGTGATTGTTTATCAAGAGCGCCGTCGCCGAGGGACTTTTGTGGGGGGCAGGCGGCCCAGGCGCCGACCGTCGGAAAAAGATCGGGGAGCATTGCGATGTGGAGTGACGACAAATCCATCCCGCGAAGAAGCTTCGTCGCCGGACTGCTCGCCGCGCCTTTCGCCTTGCGGGGCGGCCCTGTGTCGGCCTGCTCACTCGCCTTCGTCAACAACCGGCAACTGGCCAAGATCGTGGTCCGGTCGATGGACCTCCCCGTGGCCTTGGCGGAGCGGCCCAAGTTCGTCGTGCTTCCGCGCGGGATGGCTCGCAATTCTCAGACGAGCGTTCTCCCCGGGGTCAAGGCGAAAATTGAAGGCGTCGGCCCGGACACGATGCGCTGGACATCGAAGCACGGCAGCGCCGTGATCGTCTCGTTCGAAGGCGGCGCCACGGACGGTCTCAACGAGAAGGGTCTGTCGGCTCACATGCTCGTACTGGACGAGAGCAGGCTAGAAGGTCCCGACAACCGGCCGGTCTTGCCTGACACCCACTGGGCCCAATATGTCCTCGACAATTTCGCCACAGTGAACGAAGTCGTCGACGCGCATCGCTCCGGCGCGTTTCGCCTGGCCGCGGCGTGGTCCACCGACCTCAGCTATTCGAAGCACCTGCCCACGCATCTCGCCGTCCAGGACTCGTCCGGCGATTCGGCGATCATCGAATATATCGAGGGCAAGCTCGTCATTCATCACGGTCCCGGATTTCGCGTAATGACCAACGATCCGCCCTACGACCAGATGATCGAGCTCATGAAGCAATATGCGCCCTTCGGCGGGACCAGGCCGCTGCCGGGCGGTGAGGCGGCCGAGGACCGGTTCCTCCGGCTCGCCGCCTTTTCGAAATATCTGCCGGATCCAAAAAATTACACCGAGTCTGTGGCGAATGCGCTCTCCCTGTTGCGAGTCGCGCAGGTCCCTTTCCGCGATCCCGCGCGGGCGCCCGACAAGGGCTTCTGGGGAGCCTGCCAAACGAATTGGGTCACGGCCGCCGACGTCACCAACAACGTCTATTACGTCAGCAGCGCGACTGCGCCGAGCCTGTTCTGGCTAGATTTGAAAGACGCCAATTTGAAGCCCGGCGCGCCGCTCCTCTCCGTCGAACTTCATGATCCCAAGGTCGGCGGAAACGTTGTGCGATATCTGAAACGCTGGAATGGGGCGGGTTGAACGCACGTCAAGCCGGGTCCAGCCTTGCGAGAATTGGCGTTACGCCGCCTCGCTTAGGCGCGCGGCGAGCGGCGCCGGCAGGGAAGGCGCCTCTTGGCGCAAGAAGACGAGCAGCGCCTTCTCTGCGTCCGTCAGCGCGCCTTCGCGCGACAAGTGCGCGAGCAACCACTCCGTCTCGCCCGCGTCGATCTCCGACGCGAGGGCCATCTCCGCGGCGTCGGCGTCGTTCTCGGCCTTCACCCGGCCCTCGTCCATCTCGTCGAGGCTCTGAGGCGTCGCGCGGCCGAATCCCGAAAACATCTGCAAGAGGAAGGCCCCGAAGTTCGCCGGCTTCGCGTCGAGCTGCTTCTGCTTCTCGCGCTCCGCCGCCGCGCTCGGCGTCCAGCGGAAGGCGATCCCCATCAGATAATTGCCGACCGCCTTGGCGAAGAAGTCGGGAAACGCCGGGTCGTTCGGGGCGCCGTCAGTCGCATGGGCGATGTTGAACAGCGCCTCGGCGGAGTCGCGCGTGACATGCAAAGCGGAGCCTTCGACGGACGAAAACACCGCTTCGCGCAGCGCCTGCGTGTCCTCGGGCGCGACGACGCCCTTTTTCGTCACGGCCTTTTCGATCTCGCCGACGCAATAGGTCTCAAGCGACCGCGGCGCGCTCGCCGCATAGCGAAGCAGGTCGAGCAGCGCCGCGATCTTCGCTTCATAGGGCGCCGGGCTGCGCCCCAGCTCGGCGACGAACCAGTCGGCGTCGGCCTGCGAGACATATTTCTCGGGATCGGCCTGATCCACGAGCACGTCGACCGCGATGTCGGCCAAGAGCCTCGCGAAGGCGGCAGACGCGTCGTCGCGACGCAGCAACGCCGCGAGGTCTTCGCGAGAGGCGAACTTCTTTGAATATATCGCGCGCCGCAGTTGCGCGACGTCGTCGAGCTGCAGGACCGCGCTCATCGAAAGCTCCCGAATCTCGCGGAAGGGCGGCGCATACATTCCTCGGCAAGCGTTTATTTTTCATCAACGTGTCGGGAGAGAGCGCCCGAAAGGCGACTGGATGCACGAATCTTCAACGCGAGCCCGCTAACGCTTGAAGTCGCCCAAGCCAGCGGCCGTTTCGCTTCCACGCCGAAGCGCGCGGAGACACGCCGGCGCTCTTTCGTTCGGCTGCTTCTCATGACCACCAGCAATGATAGTCTTCCCGCGCCTCCCCGCGCGCTTGGCGTCCCGGCGCTCGCCGGACTCCGTGCGGCGCTCGCGCCGCTGGGGCTCGTCGCCCTCGCCGTCTCCGTGGGCGTCTCCTTGCGACTAGTGGGCGCCGAGGGCGAGCTCTGGCTTGACGAAGTGACGACGCTGCGCCTCGTCTCCCGCGCCACGGCGCTCTCCGATGTCTTCTTGAAGATCCACAGCGACAACAATCACACTCTGAATTCCGCCTGGATCTTCCTCATCGGCCCAGACCAGTCGGCGCCGCTCCTGCGCCTGCCGGCGATCGTCTTCGGCGGTCTCAGCTTGCTCGCTGCGCGCAGGGCCGCCGGGCGCTACGGCCAGGCCGCGGGCCTCATCGCGGCGCTGCTGTTCGCGACGAGCTACTTTTTCGTGCACTACGGGTCGGAAGCGCGCGGCTATTCGGCGATGATCCTGGCGTCGCTCTTGGCTTTCGACGCGTTGCAGGCGTGGCTCGACCGGAGCGAGCGCGGCGCGCTGCTCGTTTTCGCGGCAGCGGTCTGCTTCGGGACTTTTTCTCATCTCACCATGGTCGAGGCGACGGGCGCGCTCTGTCTCTCCGCCGCCGCGCGCATCCTGGCCGAAGACGGCAAGCTCTCGGCGCAGCTGAAGCGCGCAGCGATCCCTTGCGTCGCTGCGGCGATCGGCAGCGCGCCCGCCCTCGCCTGCTTCGCCTATGGCTTTGCGGCCGGCGACTACCGCATGGGCTGGCTCGCGCCTTTCAGCTTCGAGACGCTGGCGCAAGGGCTCGCTGGGCTTTCGCGCACGACCCTCGGTCTGCCCGAGGCGCTCGGCGACGGCGCGGTCGTCGCGCTGACGGCGGCTCTTGCTCTCGTCCTGCTCAAGCTCGCGCCTTCCCGCGCGCGCTGGTTTCCCGCGATCGCCATCTTCGGCCTGCCGCTGCTGCATGCGGCTTTGGGCTTTCCGACCCAGCTCTACCCGCGCTTCCACCTCATCGACGCGGTGGGCCTGCTGCTTCTTGCGAGCGTCGGCCTCGGGGTCCTCTGGGAGCGCCGGGGCGCGAGCCGCCTCCTCGCCGTGGCGGCGCTGACCTTGTTCGGCCTCGGCCAGGCTTGGAATTTGACGGAATTCTTCCGCAACGGGCGCGGGCAATATACGGCGGCGATCATGCGCATCGCCTCCGAGGGCGGATCCTACGCCGTCCCGGAGGACTCGGCGCCGTTCGAGACTGCGAAAGTCGCGGACGTAGCGGCGCGCCGCGCCGGCGTCAAAGCGGACTTCGTCGCAGAAAAGGATCTTTGTGCAGAAAAGCCGCAGTGGCTCGTCGTCACGGCGCTCGTGAACCTTCCGCGAGACTTCCCTTCCGAGCGCACCGCCGGCCCCCCTGGCTGCGAGGCGAGGTTCGTGCGCGACCGCAGCTTCCCGGCTTGGGGCCTCTCGGGGTTCAGCTGGACTCTCTATCGCCGCGCGCCCTGAGCTCTGGCTCGATCCCCGCCCTCGTCACATCAGATTAAGCTACTGTAGACGCGGCTCCGAATTCGTCGAGCGGTCGTCAAAAAGCAGCAAGGCGCTGGCGCCGAGGAATAGCGCGCCCGCGGAACTTCTGAGCGGCACGACGCGAACAATCGCCGGTCCGTTTCTCTTTGTGATGACCAGGGGGCCCGATGAAGACGTTGGGCCGTCCGTCGGCGGACGAAGACGCCGAAACAGCGCCTCCAAGCCCGATCGCGCTTTCGAATCGCTGACGACCAGGCGCCGACCGCGCAGCCGCAAGTCCTCGTCGAAGATCGCCTCCGCTGCTGCGTTAGCCTCAAGAACATTGCCGAAGCCGTCAATCGCGACGGCCGGGCGCCGCGCCTGCTCCAGTGTGCTCCTCAACAGGACTTGGCCGAGCAAGGCCGAGAGCGTCGCCGTCTCCGTCAAGCGCTCCGAAAGCTCGGCGAGGACGCGTTTGTCGCTCGCCTCGAACGGTCCTTGTCCCGCAGTTCTCTGAATCGACATGCGCCAGAGCGCCGGTCCCGCCCGTATGCCGAAGTGACTCCCGGAGCTCGCCTCCTACTCGCGGCGGGGTTTGCTGAGTCGACTTTCGCCGCCTCCGGCGCGGCTTTGCGCCAGTCGAGCGGCTGACGGCGACGAATCGCTCGCGCCGTCAGCCCGGCGAAAGCTTACTGGGCCGTTTTGGGTTGATGGTGATGGTGGTGGTGATGGTGGTGGTGATGGTGGTGGTGGTGATGATGATGATGACGGTGGTGAACGCGATGATGTTGTTGCGGTTCTGCCGGTTCGGCTTGCGCCCATGCGGCGACGGGGGCAATCGCGACAGCGGAAGCGATGCAAGCGGCCGCCAACATTTTCTTGACCATCGTATTCCTCCTTCTAAGCTCGTCGAGCCTCCTCGACGAGTTCTGGAGAATAGCCGGCGCGTCACCGTTTGAGAAGCGTCCTGGCGTCTCGTGGCTAATCTTACAATTCTCCGCTTTTGAAGCAGACCGAGGACACAGACCGAGGACACTCCTCGGGATCGGCCTACGGGTGAGCGGTTTCTTTCACGGCGCCATTGTTGCAATCACCGGAGGGCTTGTTCGCTCCGGGGATGAAATTGGCTGTGATCGTGTAAGTCTGACCGACCGCCCCGCCGGCGTCGAGAGCAGTCCACGTCGCCAAAGCGGTCCACAGCGCAAGCCTGGAAAGTTTCCTCGTCATTTTGGCCTCCTCGCGGCATAACCAGCGCAGTGCACACCCCGCGCACGCATCCGTCAACAGCTGCGAAAGCCCAGGAGCCGTAGCCAAATAAGTTCAGTTCAATTGGGCGAGATCCCGAGATCGGCGACGAAACTGGGACAAACTCGGACGGCGAGCCCTCTGTCCATGCAGAGAACGCGGACACAGAGAACGCGGACCCTTCCCGCCGCGCCGCCAGACGCGATATAAAGCCCGCAAAGGCGCCTGCGAGCGCCGCATAGAACCGCGCAAGCCGCGCCTGTGGAGCCGCCGCCATGAAGTGGGAAGATTTTCAGAGTTCTCAGAACGTCGAGGACCGCCGCGGCGACGACCAATATGCCGGCGGGGGCTATTCGGGGGGCGGCATCGGGGCCGGACACATCGGGCTCGGCACCATCATCATTCTCGGCCTCGTCAGCTATGTCACCGGCATAAATCCGGCCTTGCTGCTCGGCGGGGCGGAGGCGCTCAAGCACGTGACGAGCGGCGGCCCCGCTGCGCAGCACAGCGCGCAGCGGCCGCGGCAGGAGGGCGCGCCCACGGATCAGCTCGGCCAGTTCGTGGCCAAGATCCTCGGCGAGAATGAGGAAGTCTGGTCGCAGGTGCTGCCTGAGCAGAAGGGCATCCAGTTCCGCCCGCCGAAGCTTGTGCTGTTCGACGGCCAGACGGACTCCGGCTGCGGCGCCGCGCAATCGGCGATGGGCCCCTTCTATTGCCCGATGGACCAGCGCATCTATCTCGACACGTCCTTCTTCCGCGACATGAAAACACGCTTCGGCGGCGGCGGCGACT
Organism: Methylocystis sp.; assembly: GCA_035319645.1. Taxonomy (GTDB): domain Bacteria; phylum Pseudomonadota; class Alphaproteobacteria; order Rhizobiales; family Beijerinckiaceae; genus Methylocystis. The sequence goes on from DATHCI010000135.1 coordinate 42,069, forward strand.
TCGCCTACGCCTATGTCATCTCGCACGAGATGGGCCATCACATCGAGAACCAGCTCGGCATCCTGCCGCAGGTGCATCGCGCGCAGGAGCGCGCCGCCTCGCGCGCCCAGGCCAACGCGCTCTCGGTGCGCATCGAGCTCATGGCCGACTGCCTCGCCGGCGTCTGGGCCGCCAATGGCAACGCCAAGCGGCAGTTTCTGGAGCCGGGCGACGTGGAGCGCGCCGTCGCGACTGCGCAGGCGATCGGCGACGACCGGCTGCAGCGCGCCGCGCGCGGCGTCGCGGTGCCGGACAGCTTCACGCACGGCTCGTCGGCGCAACGCGTGGAGTGGCTGCAGCGAGGCTTGCAGTCGGGGCAGATCGACTCTTGCAACACCTTCGGCAATCAGCTGTAGGTCCGCCTCGCAAAGGCTCTCGCCAAGGGACGGCCGCAGCTTCGCTTCGCTGACGACCCCAAAAGCAGCAGGATCTCGGGCGGCGGCGTCGCCGGCGAGCCCGCCCTATCCCTGGATCTGGACCGGATTGATGACGGGAGTGACGGGAAAACCTGGTTCATAACCGCCGAAGCCGCCGGAATTGTCGTAAAGGCCGAGGCCCATGAGATTCACGTCGCTCACGAAAGTGCCGACGGCGGCCGCCGCGGCGCTCGCGCCCGACCCGCCCGCAGGGAATAAGACGGTGGGGGGAGAGGAGCAGCCCGCGCCCGGCGTATAGGGGGTCGCCCTTTGAATCACCCCGGCGGAGATCGTGAAGCTTATCGAAGGCTCCCGGCTGCAGCCGCCGCCGGTCGTCGACACATTCACAGAGCCGTTGGCCGGGAGATATCCCGCGCCGCCCACGCCCCCGGAGACGGACAGCAGCGAGCCGGCGCGGCTGAAAGAGAAAGGGTCCAGGTAAGTCAGAGCGGCGGCGCCCGACGTCCACGCTCCCTGGTTCCTGACGCACTGGACCACATTGCTCGCGACGATCGCGCAGGAGAAACCTTGGCTCGGCGAAAACTTCACCCCTACGGGGTCGAAGCCGTCGTCATAGTATTGCGTCGCGGGCGAACCGATGCGGAAGCCCTTCACGGGCGACCCGAACCCGCTTGTGGGCGTGCATTGACCCGCCGGCGGACTCACGCCGCCTGAGAGATTCGAGCCGCAGGTCGCGAGGGCGCCGCCCCTTGGCAGAGCGAAACTGATGTCGACGCAGGCGTAAGGCGTCGTCACGCAGACTGGATTATATGTCGCTGTGAGGTCGAACACCGCCGAAGAGATCGTGGGTTCGGCGCAGAGTTCCGGCGCGTCGCTCTGAACGGCCCAGGCGTTGCAAGCGGATCGCCGGCCGATGCGCTGAGCGCCGTAGGGACCGCTGGTCTCGTGCGGGTTGTCGCCGCTGAGGCTCGCGAATTGAACAGCGTTGTCCCAATAGGAGCCGCCGTAAGCGACGTTCGCGCCGGCATAGCCGCTGCCGGCGGTCCCGAAATCCTCGCTCCACCTCACGCAGCCGCCGAGCGCCTGATAACCGACGGAGCTCGCCGGCTGCACGTCGCGGGAGTAGCCGAGCGAGAGGACCGGCGTTTGAGGGGCGTATTGCGGAAAGTCCGATGGAAACTTCGTTTCGAGCACATAGCTCCACTTCGCCGTCATGCTCTGCGCGCCAGCCGCATACGATCCGACGAACTCGGATTCATTGGCGGCGCACTGCCCGAGCATCATCATCGAGACGCCGCCGGGCAATCGCGCCATGATGGCGGACATGGCGCCGCTCGACGCCGGCCCGGTCCCGAAAAAGTCGTAGCCGACATAGGTGGAGGCGTCGTTGGCCGCGCCGATCCCGGGATCGAAATCGACGATGTTCGTCCATTGCGCGAGTGGAGCCGCGGCTGGGGCCGTGACGAAAGTGACCGTGAGCGCTTGCGTCAGGTAGTTGATCGAGCCGGAGGCGACGCTCACGCCCACGATGTTTCCGTGTCCATCGTCCGTTGCGACGATGGATCCATTGGAAACGATGGACAACGAGCCTCGAAGAATCGTCTGCACGAGGAGCGGCGACACTTTCGCATTCGGCAAAGCCGGCAGAGCGCCCGCAGATATCGCGCCCCCGGCTCCGGGTCCGACGAAGGTCGTCGGCGACGAGGCGACGAGCGCTTGCGACTGCGGGGTCGACCCGTAGAGCCAATCGTCGACGGGCGTTCCCGGGCGCGTGAAGTTCACGACCTCGACCGGCCAGCCGCCGCTGTAGGCAGACAGATATTTCATGAACTCGAGAATGCCGTCGCCGACGACATTGACAGCCGATCCTGGAGCGGAGGCGGGCGTGATCGGCCGCAGTCCGACATGCGCGCCGTCCAGAGGCGTATTGGCGTAATAGGAGGGAGCGTTCAGGTTCAGCGGGCCCACGCCGGCGAGCGTCTCCGTCTCCACGGAGAGCGAGTCTCCCGAGCCCACGCTGTTCCAAAGCACGGCCATTTGGCTCTGGCCGATCCAGCCGACCACCAGGCCGACGCGAATGGGACCGCCAGTGTAGACGTAGCCTGGATTGTCCGACGTGCGCACTGAAACGTAATAGCTGCCCGAGCCGCTCTGCGGCACGCCCGCGATGGAGCCGGAGAAGACCCCGCCGGAGAGATTTGACGCAATCGTCGTCCACGCGCAGTTGGCGCATCCCGCGACTGGCGGACCGCCTGGCGTCGACGAAATTTGCGCCTGGATCGCCGGCGGGGTCTCGCCAAGCAAGAGCGCACTGTAAGTGCCGCTGACGGTCACAGTCCCCGTTGCGTCCGGTCCGCTCTGACCGAGCGACACCGGATATGTCGTGTAGGGGCCGTTGTCGTTGAGAACGAGCGCTTGCGGAGGATCTATCGGACTACCGACTCCAATTTCGCCGACAGCGGTCGCGTTGGGGAAGCCGGAGCCGCTCGTATCAGCCCAGACGCCCGCATCGTTCAGACGATAAAGAGAGTGAACCGTGTAGCCCTGAGCCTGCGACCAAAGCGCGATGTCCAGCTGTCCGGTGCAAAGCTGGGAAAGCACGGCGGCGGACGGCGCGCCATTGGCGTCGACGGGATAGACGCCCCACACCATCGCCACCGGCCCCAATTGTCCGCCATATCCGTTCGCGTAGGCGCCCGGCGCGGGATACGCAGAGCCGACCGTGTTGAAGATGTCGCCCACCGCCGCTTGGGTCGTGAAGAAGCTCGCGTTGGAGGCGGTCGAGACCGCTGGAGACCCCGCCAAAGGGTTTCCGTTGTCGTCGACGAAGACGGCATATTGATAGCCATTGAGCGCGGCGTCGCCGCCCCATTGTCCGACGACGCCGCACCACTTCTGTCCAGGCGTCGTCGTGACGCCCGTTTGCGGTCCGAGCGTGAAAGTCACGGCGCCGCCGCTACCCGAGCCGATGCCGACAATCGAGGAGACGCTCAAGGTCGGCGTCGACGCGCAGGCGAATCCCGGATCGCTGACCGAGACGAGCCCGATCGCGCCGCTCACGGATCTCCCGACCGTGAGAGTTCCAGACGGCTCGCGAGCACACCCGCCCCCCGTCGCGGTCCAGGCGTAAACACCGTTTGCGTATCCTGAACCAGCCCCGCTGATCGAAGCTGACGCGACGCTCTTCGCCTGCCACCAGCTCACGCCCGACCGCTTGGCGGAAAGGCTGATGGCGAAGGGCGTGGTCCCGGCGGGCGGCTGAATGCTCAGCGACCTGTCGCCGCCGTTGGTGCAATAAGGATTGCCGCAGTTGGCGAGGATCGTTTCGCGCGCGGACTGCGCCGCCTCGTTGATGTTGTCGCTGGTTTGTCCGGCGACAAAGATGAACCAGCTGTTCGACGCTTGAGGAGGAACGAACATCGCCCCGTGCGGAAGCGTCAGATAATTGTTGACCCCGGCGGATGGAAGCGCGTTGTCGGGACCGAAGTAGGCGGACATCTGCGGTGGAAGCGCCAATGCGCTCGACGCGCTGCGTTTCAATGCGGCCTTGGCGACCTCGGGAGGCGACGCGTAGCTCGGCCCGGCGGAACAGCAGATCAGCGCCGCTTCAAACGACGCTATTGCCGCAGCAAAGATCAGCCCGATCGATAAATGTCTCATCGTTATACACTCCGCCGCTTAGTCTGAGATTTTCTTGCAAAGAAAAACTAATAGGGGTTGATGACCGCCTTGTCAATGAACTGCCGCGGCGCGCAAAGCAGCTGGAGACAGGGCCAGAAAACGGGCCGCGACCCATTGGATCGTCCGGTCGCCCGCTGTAAAATAGTCCACAACGAGTGAAGTTCTTCACCAACGCAGTCGCGGGCGCCAGCATGCGGAAAAGTCAGCCAAAATACAGTCTTTTTTTCATTTTCCTGCACTGGCTGCTCGCCGTGGCGAGCGTCATCCTGGCCGGCCTCGGCTGGTATCTGCGGACCTCGCCGACGACCACGGACGTCCATATTCAGCTTGCCGCGCTGCATGTGTCGCTCGGGCTTTCGACCGGGGTCCTCGTCGTCCTCATGCTGCTCTTTCAGGCGGTCTTCGGCGCGCCGCCCGCTCCGCAGGGTTTCGAGCCCTGGAGACGGGGGCTCGGGCTTCTGACGCACGCCCTGATCTATGTTTCGCTGCTGGCGCTCGTCGCGACCGGCTATCTGCAGCAGGTCTACGCGGGGGTTCCGGTCGAGATCTGGGGGACGGCGCTGCCGATCTGGATCGAGAGCAATGAGGAACTCGCGCAGATTTTCGCGCGGGCGCATCCGATCGCCGGTTACGTCTTCGCGGGCGCCGTGCTGCTCCATCTGCTGCTGATCCTAGCCAATGCGCTCAAATTCGAGAGCTTCGCGGGGCGCATGCTGCTTGGCGGCCGCGCGGCGGACGCCCAGGCGGCGCCGGCGATGCAGCCCGCCCCCGACGAAAGAATCGTGCGCACGCTCGTCTTCCATCTGAGCCTCTTCGGCTGGCTGCAGTTCTGGCTGCAATTCGTGCTCGCCTTTGTCTCCGCGCTGTTGTTGCAGTTTGCGACGTCGGGACGCATCCTGAGCTCGCTGTCGCTCGGCGTCGGCGACGCGATGCATTGGGGCGGCGGCGCGCTCGCGCTGCTGTGCCTGACCTGCCCGCTCGCCTTCGGCTACACGCGCATCGCGCGACGCGTGGCGATCGCGCCCCAGGCTTGGCTCGAGGCGCGTGCGCCGCGGTTCTGGCGGGTGACGTTGGGATTTTCGCTGTCGCTGCTCGGCGGGGCGATCTCCTTCATCGGCGTCGCGCTCAGCATCGTGCTGCTCGTCGCCAAGACCGTGTCGCAGCCTCCCGGGATCGCCATCACCGATCCGACCAAGATCATCCGCGCTTTGGATGTCTTCGTGCTATTGATGAATTTCACGCTCCTGCTCGCGCATTCGGTCGGCGTCGGCGTCGGCTTCTGGCTCGGCCTGCGCGCCAAGCGGGCGCATGACGCCGCCGAGAAGCTGCGGGTCGAGAGCCCCCCTCCTGCCACGGTCGCGTCCGCCGGAACCGAGACGGCGATCTGAGCCCTTCTTCATCGGTCGTCGATCATCAGCCTTGCGCGCCTTCGTCCGCGCTCGAGCAATCTTTTTCGCGCTTGGCGCGGAGGCTCAATCGGGTGCAAATGGCCTGACTGCCGGCGAGGCCGCGCGCTGGTTGGAAAGGAGAAAGAGACATGCGCTCGTTGCGGGGCCTCAGCGTCGGGATCGCCATGGCTTGCGGCGCGCTGCTCGCCCCCGCCCCGCGCGCCGATGCGAGAGGCGCGCTGACGCTCATACAGGACGCCTGCCTGCTCATGATCGGCCCCGATTACATGCTTTATTCCGCCTATCAGCCTGCCCAGCCGCGCAAGCGATTCTGCGAGGACCTTCCGAGCACCGGCGAGTTCGTCTTCGCCGTGGACTTCGCGCAGGAAGAATTGCGCGCAATGAAAGTCGATTTCCGGCTGACGCGCGACATCGGCGAAGATGCGGAGCAGCATGCGCTCGAGGACGCGACCGTCGCCTATCTGCCGCCAAGGGTTTACCCGGCGGGGAGCGTCGCGCTGCGCTATAACTTCGTCGATGCAGGCAATTACGCGGGGATCGTGACGGCCGACGGCCCGCACGGCGAGCATTGGGTGGCGCGCTTCCCTTTCGCAGTCGCCCGGCCCTACCCTTTTTCGCTGCCTTATTATCTCCTGCTCGCGTCCGCGTTGGGCGGGATGGCCCTGTACTTCTGGGGTCGCGGGGACTCGCGGCGGACAAAGCCGCGCGAGGGGCGATGATGGCGGCTACGTAATGGGTGGTCCACGAGGTTCGTCCGACTCTGACCCTTGCGAGCCGTCAACGGCGCGACAATTTGCCCGGATATCTTCCGCGAACGGGAACAATCCATATGTTCCTGTTCGAACCCCAACAGCAAAGGGAGCTACCTCATGAGACTTCCAGCTCTATGGTCGACTCGGGATCTGGCCACGGATCCGTTCAAGCTTGTGCGGCGCGAGATGGAGGATGTCTTCCGAAATTTCGGCCAGGGACTCTCGGCGTTGAACATTGGGGCGGGCGGGCCGGCCCTTAACATCGCCGAGACCGAGGGCGCGATCGAGGTGACCGCCGAACTGCCCGGCGTCGAGGACAGGGACGTGAATGTCAGCCTCGACGGCAACCGTCTCGTCATCTCCGGCGAGAAGAAGCAGGAGACGACCCGCGACGACAAGGAATGGCACGTCGAAGAGCGCAGCTACGGCTCCTTTTACCGTGCGGTTTCACTGCCCTTCAGCCCCGAGGATGGCGCAATCGCCGCGCATCTCGACAAGGGCGTGCTGCACGTGACGGTGAAGAAGCCGGCGGCCGCGGCGCCTTCCGCAAAAAGCATCGAAATAAAGACTGGCGCGCCGCCGAAGCCCGGCGCCTGAGGCCGATACGGCCCGCGAGCGCGCTCCCGAAAGGCGTCGCGCTCGCGCCTCGGGCGCAGCGCATCGCGGGGGGAAACAGTAATAGAGGCAACTCGTTTCTTTTATCCGCCGCGCGATCGAGCCTTCTCATCGCGCGGTCGGCGGCGCGTGTTCGTCGCGTGCTGGCCGACGC
>DATHCI010000136.1:0-5821 GCA_035319645.1 Methylocystis sp.
GCGAACGAGTCCGGACCAGGAGCCTCCTTGGGGTTCTCTGGCCCTTAAGACCCACATTACCGGGGACGGATGATCGGCGGCAGCCTCGACGCGATCCTCGATTGGCTCGACCGCAACAAGCCCAAGCCGCCACGCGGGTCCTCGACGCAAACAGAAAACGGAAAGCCGAACGACCCGCCAACTCTATGGCTTCTGATCGGCGCAGGTTGGCATTAAGGAGCGAACGCATGGCGAGCGACGTCACGATCCACTTCGGCGCCGACACTTCCGATCTCGAATCCGGGATCGAGGATGTCCAAAGCTCCCTCGCCGGGCTCTCTCCGGAATTGACGAAGCTCGCCAACGGCATTGGCGAGGCGGCGCAAAGGAGTGGGCCGGCGAGCGGCGAATTCGCGCAGATGGCGCGCGCGCTCGGCGACGGGCTCGTCCATGCGCTGGAGCCTGCGACGCAGGGCTTCACGCGGCTCGGCGACGCGGCCGGCTCCGCCGCCGACTCCGCCAAGGCCCGCATCGAGGGCGAGATCAAGGCCGAGCAGCAGGCGCTGGCGATCAAGAAGACGATCTACGACGGCGAAGCGGCGTTGAAGCACATCAGCGAGGACGAGAAGCTGCGGCTCGTCATCGCCGCGACGCAGCAGGAATATGAGGCGCAGCGCGCGCTGCTCGAAGAGGAGTCGCGGCTCGGCGACCTGACCGTGCAGCAGAAGCAGCAGGTCCAGAACAAGATCGCGGCGCTCGAGGCGTCACATCAGAAGCAGATGCTGGCGCTCGCCTATCAGGCGGCCGAGGAGCAGGCGAAGGTCTGGCAGGATCTCGCGAGCCGCATCAGCCAGACGATGTCGAGCACGATCATGGGGCTCATCCAGCACACGACGACCTTTCGCGAGGCCACGCGCCAGGTCGCCGTGCAGGTCGTGCAATATTTCGTCGACATCGGCGCGCGCTGGATCGCGGCTTTCGCGACGACGGTCGCAAAGAACGTCGCGACGCATGTCTTCGGCGAGCAGGCGATGACGGCTGCGACGCAGGCCGGAACCGCCGAGCGCTCGGCGACGGCGGCGGCGGGCGCGGTCGCGGACACCGCCGCCAAGACTGCGACGGTGATCAAGAGCATCCTTGCGTCTTCCGCCGAGACTTTCGCCGGCGTCTTCGGCTTCCTCTCACCCGAGCTCGGCCCCGCAGCGGCGGGGCCGGCGGCGGCGGCGCAGGCGACGGTCGCAGGCGTCGCGAGCGTCGCCTCCTTCGACATCGGCGCCTGGAGCGTGCCCTACGACCAGCTCGCGCTCGTGCACAAGAACGAGCTCGTCATGACCGCGAGCCAGGGCGAGGCGCTCCGCAGCCTGATCACGAACGGCGGGGGCGGTACGGGCGGAAACACGATCCATGTCGCGCCGAATGTGAGCTTCAACATCAGCGCGCTCGACGGCGCGAGCGTGCAGTCGGCGCTGATGGCCAACGGCAAAGCGGTCATGCGCGCGGTGAGCCGGCACGTCAACGACGGCGCGCATTTGGGGATGCGGGGGCTCAATCCGACGTGAGGCGGTTTTTCAGCGGACCTCGGCGCCGGAGCGGCCCATGATCAGAAGCTATCGATTGACGAATGAGCCGGGCGGATTGGGCCTCAGCTGCGTCGCGGCGGGCGTTTCGCTCGCTGGTGTCCCGCTGCTACGTAAGACGGACGCAGGATTTGCACCAAGGCCAATGCGGGAGATCGCCGCATTGATCGACGCGGCCTATGGCGCAGACCCAACCCGGCTGCATTCGAGCCTCACAGTTATCGCCGAAGCGCTAAACCGCGCCAATCTCGCGCTCGCGTCGATCGCCGCGGTCCAGTCACGAGTGTCGGAGCTCTCTCCGGACGCTGCCTTGCGCGTTGCGCGAGCGGAACAGCGCCTCGCCAAATTCGTTCCCGAGCAGCCGCGGGATTGGCGCGGCCGCTGGACCGAGGACGGAGGCGGAGCCCCTTCGGGTGTCAACGCGACAGACGCAAAACCTTCCGATGACGCGACGAATGGCGCCGAACGAACGTTGCGGCCCGCGCGTGAAAACGGCGCTATCGAAGATCGCGAGGCCAACGACGAAGGCGCTCGCGCCAAGACAGACTTTCAGCAGACGCTCCAGAACCAATATGACGAACTCGGCCCGACGGAATTCGCCAAGGAGGTCTATCAGTTCGGCTATCAGCTCGAGTCCCAGGGGCGCAGCCTCGCGCCCGCGGATAAGGAGCGCGCGCTCGCGGAATATTCCTTCCTTCAAGATCGCCTCTCGTTCTGGCTCGGATACGACGACAAGCCTCCTCAATCACAAGCCCACCTGATCGGCGCAGCCTTCAGGCTCTATCAGGGCGCGATCAACGGCGGGGTCGCGCAGGTCGGCAAGCTGCCGCGATCGATGCTGTATGTCGCTGGCGGCGTCGCATTCGATTCGCCGCCTCAGGGACTACGCCCTTCCGAACGATTCGCAAACGAGCTCGGGTCGCCGGCGCCGCGGATTAGGCGCCGACGCAGACTGGGGACATTGGCGATCTTGTAGATAATCGTGAAGTTGGCATAATCTGGGGTTATCGCCCCAAGGCTCAAGGCGTTGGGTGGGAAGCGTATGACGGCAAACAGAGCCCCGGCGCTCTGCCAAGACCCGCCAACGCGACGGCGTTCGACCATTTCAATCCTTATACGGGCGAGGCTGTAAGCTCTAAAACATTGAATACATTAACGTTCAACAACATAAGCGACCCTAGAAGAATATACTGGAAACTGAAAACGTACATCGATGCCGCTGCTGACTATGATCCGGTTAAACCTCAAGGCCTTCGCATAGAAGACATCCAATCAAAAGCCATTCACCTAGCAATACCAGAATATACATCGGAAAAACAGTGGCACCAACTGTATAGATCAATTAGATATGGTAAAGAGCGCGTTGTTTCCGTGGCGATCACCAGGATAAGAGAATGAGACGGAATGGAATATTGCCGTTCAGGCAGTGCACGAACATTTTTCGTACGGACAGGTTTGTCTCCGTCCAGACGCTGTCCGGTTGCAGCCTAGTCCGCGCCGAAGACGAAGGCCATGTCGTCCATATGGAGCCTGAAGCGAGCGACGAAGAACTGGGGCGAGCGCCGCTGGAGGCGCTGGACCAGAGCCGCTTCTTCTGGCCTCACGACGATCCCGAGTTTTTCAAGCGGGAAAAATTCGACCAAAGCCTTCGGCATTGGGAGGATGAAATGATGCGGCGCAGCGGCTGCAAGACCAAGCGCGAAGCTTACAGAGACATGGACTGGTGTTGGGCCAAGAGGTCCGAAGGCGCGATTTCAATCAGCCCGCATAGGCGCGAGGTCGGCAAGCCGGGATATTGGCAAGGTCTTCCGCCAGGTCGAACGGTCGTGATGCCGGAGACTCGGGACACGGCTGCCGTGGGCGCGGCTCTGCGGATGGCCTTGGATCGTTGCGAGTAGCGCGATGTGATTTACGATCTTCGCCGTTGCGAGCGTAGTTCCGAGAGCCAATCGGTTCGAGCACTTCGTTCTCGCCGCTCTTCAAGTCACGGCAATCTCGTCTGCAAGGCTCATAGCATCGCGCCCGAACTCCCTCCAGTGGGCGCGCCCCTTCTCCCGCTTGCGCGATAGATGGCCTCGCAAAGCGAGGTCGGATGACGGCCGGCGCCACTCCTACCCGAGTCCGACATTGTGTCGAGCGTTGAAAACGCCCCCGCAGGAGGTGCCGCCCCTCTTGCGTCCCGCGGCGTGCGTTGTCGCTGAGAGAGCCCTCATCCGACCCGGCTACGCCGGGCCACCTTCTCCCGCAAGCAGGAGAAGGGGATTACCTTCGGCGTTCAGGCTCATCTCCAACTCGGCCCCCCCATGCTCCACGTCGACTCTCTCGCACGCCTCGCTCCGGAACAGCGCGCGGCCTTCGTCTCCGCGCTCACCGAAGAAGAAGCCGCCGCCCTGCCCTATCTCTGGGAGTTCTGGGCCAGGCCCGAGCAACGCATCCCTGAGGGTGACTGGGTCTATTGGGTTCCGCTCGGCGGGCGCGGCATGGGCAAGACCCGCACCGGCGCCGAGACCGTGCGGCAATGGGTCAAGACGCACCGCTTCGTCAACATCATCGGCGCCGCCGCCAACGACGTGCGCGACGTCATGGTCGAGGGCGAGTCGGGGCTGCTGGCCGTCTGTCCGTCCGACGAGCGCCCGAAATTCATCGCCGCGCGGAGTTGCCTCGAATGGCCGAACGGCGCGCGCACGCAGCTCTTCTCGGCCGAAGCGCCGGAGCGGCTGCGCGGGCGCCAGCACATGAAGCTCTGGGCGGACGAACTCGCGGCCTGGCGCTATCCCGAAGCTTGGGACCACGCCGTCTTCGGTCTGCGCCTCGGCGACAAGCCGCAGGCGATCGTGACGACGACGCCGCGGCCGACGAAGCTCATGCGCGAACTGCTCGCCAATCCGCTGACGCTCGCGACGCGCGGCTCGACCTTCGCCAATGTCGCCAATCTGGCCCCGGCCTTCGTAGCCAAGATCCTCGCGAAATATGAGGGCACGCGGCTCGGACGGCAGGAGATCGAGGCGGAGCTGCTGCTCGACGCGCCGGGCGCGCTGTGGACACGCGCGCTGATCGAATCCGCCTACCTGCACAAGGCGCAGGCGCCGAGCCTGACGCGCGTCGTCGTCGCCGTCGATCCGCCGGCGAGCTCTTCCGAACAAGCCGACGAGTGCGGCGTCATCGTCGCGGGGTTGGCCGAGGACGGCGGGGTTTGCGTGCTCGCGGACCTCTCCTCGCAAGGCGAGACGCCGCTCGCCTGGGCGCAGCGCGCAGTTGGCGCGGCCCGGCGACACAAGGCCGACGCCATCGTCGCCGAGGTCAACAACGGCGGCGAGATGGTCGAGACGGTGATTCGCCAAGTCGACGCCAACATAAGGATCAAATCCGTGCGCGCGAGCCACGGCAAGCTCGCGCGCGCCGAGCCGGTCGCGGCGCTCTATGAGCAAGGGCGCGTGCGTCATCTCGGCGTGTTCGCGCAGCTCGAAGACCAGATGTGCCTCATGACGCCCGGTTTCGATCGCAAGAGCGCCGGGATCTCGCCAGACCGCGTCGACGCGCTCGTGTGGGCGATCACCGAGCTTTGCCTCGCACAGGGCGACGGCTCGGCCATCATCGACTTCTATCGCCGCATGGCCGCTGCGCCAGCGAAAACGACCGATGGACGCGCGACGCTCGTCGCGCCGCAGGGCGTCTCGACCGCCTATGGTCGTGACGGACGCTGCTACGCGATCGGCGCCGACGGGCGCGTCGAGGTCGACGCGCAGGATGTCGCGCCTTTGATCAGCGCCGGTTTCACGCGCGCCGAATAGCGCTTCGAAGAGCCAAATACACCGATCCTTGCAGAACGCCGCGCGAGCCGACCTCGCGTGCTCCATCGCGCCGAGGCCCCGGCGCCCCGGCGTTGACCGGCAGACCCAAACAACGCGGAGACAAAGCCATGACGATCACGATGCTGGCTCCAAAGGGCCTCACCGATTTTCGGCTCGAGGGTCGAAAAATCGAGATCCGCGATGGTCTCGTCGCCATCGAGCCGCACGATCTCGACGCCTTTCTCGCGCACGGCTTCACGCGGCGAAGCGCGCCGAGCGCCGCCCCCGCGCCGCCCCGCGAGACGCGCGCCAGCAAGGAGCAAACGCCATGACCGTCGGCGATCTCGTCCAGATTTCCGCGGTCAAGGCCTGGTGCGGGGTGACGACGACCGCCGACGATGCGCTCCTTGCGGCCCTCATCACCCAGATCAGCCGCGGCATATACAACTACATCAACCGCTCCTTCGTGCTGCC
>DATHCI010000137.1:0-7000 GCA_035319645.1 Methylocystis sp.
ACGGCCGCGACCTTCATCCTGCTGCCCAAGCAGCCGCAAGATGCGGGACGAGCTGCGGAGACGCTGAAATTTTTCGGCTGGGCGTTCGCCAATGGCGGCAAGGCGGCTGAAGAGCTGGACTATATCCCGCTGCCGTCGTCCGTCGTCGCCTTGATCAAGAAGAGCTGGGCGGCCAATGTGAAAGCCGCCGACGGCAAGCCGCTCGTGACCAACTAGGTTCGAGCGTCGTGACCCGCGACCGCTCCCTTTTCCTTCCTCGGCGAGGGGGCGGTCGCAAAATGCGGCGGACGACGGCATAAGCAGACTCAAGGAAAAGCGTAAATGTCCGAACTGGCGCTCGGCGCCGACGCCGTGAACAAACATGAGGCGAAGCGCGCCTCTGCAATGTCGCGCTTGGCGCTGTTCGACGGCTTCTTCCACTGGCTTACATATGCCGCGGCGATCATCGTCCTGCTCCTGCTCGCCGGCGTCATCGTGTCTCTGATCGACGGCTCGCTGCCCGCGATGCGCGCCTTCGGCTTCGGCTTTCTGGCGTCGCAGGCTTGGAACCCGGTCACCGACAATTACGGCGCGCTGCCGGCGATCTACGGGACCATCGTCACCTCGCTGATCGCCATGCTCGTCGCCGTTCCGGTCGGGCTCGGCGTCGCGGTGTTTCTCACCGAGCTCTGCCCCTATCCTCTGCGCCGCCCGATCGGCATGGCGATCGAACTTCTCGCCGGCATTCCCTCGATCATCTACGGCATTTGGGGTCTGTTCGTGCTCGCGCCCTTCCTTCAGGAGCATGCGCAGCCGGCGCTCATATCGACCTTCGCGAACGCGCCTTTCCTCTCGGCGCTTTTCGCCGGGCCGCCCTATGGCATCGGCGTGCTGACGGCGGGGCTCATCCTCGGGATCATGGTCCTGCCCTTCATCGCCTCGATCTCGCGCGACGTGTTCGAGACCGTGCCGCCGGTGCTGAAGGAAGCCGCAGCCGGCATCGGCTGCACGACCTTTGAGATCATGCGGCGCGTCATCCTGCCCTACACGCGCGTAGGCGTGATCGGCGGGGTCATGCTCGGGCTCGGGCGCGCGCTCGGCGAGACCATGGCGGTCACATTCGTCATCGGCAACGCGCACAGGATCTCCGCCTCGATCCTCGCCCCCGGGACGACGATCTCGGCGACCATCGCCAATGAATTCACCGAGGCCGTGGGCGATCTCTACACGTCGTCGCTCATCGAGCTCGGCTTGATCCTCTTCGTGATCACCTTCGTCGTCCTGGCGATCGCGCGGCTGATGCTCATGCGGCTCGAACGCAAAGCGGGAGCGTGAGGCGTGTCGTCGCTCTACGCCCGGCGCCGAAGCGCCAACGTCATCGCAACCATTTTATGCTGGGGGGCGGCGCTCTTCGGCCTCTCCTGGCTTGTGCTGATCCTCGGAGCGCTCATCTATCAGGGGGTGAAGGGGCTCTCGCCGGACGTGTTCACCCAGATGACGCCGCCGCCCGGCGCGACGGGCGGCCTCATGAACGCGATCGCCGGCTCCTTCATCATGAGCGCGATCGGCGTCGCCGTCGGCGCGCCGCTCGGCCTCCTCGCCGGCACATACATGGCCGAATACGGCCGCCACGCCAGAATCACGGTCGTCGTCCGCTTCATCAACGACATCCTGCTCAGCGCGCCCTCGATCGTCGTCGGACTCTTCGTCTATACGGTCGTCGTCGCCCAATTGAAGCATTTCTCAGCATTGGCTGGCTCGGCGGCGCTCGCGATCCTCGTCATTCCGGTCGTTCTGCGCACGACCGAGGACATGCTGCTGCTCGTCCCGGGTTCGCTGCGCGAGGCGGCGGCGGCGCTTGGCCTGCCGCGCTCCCACGTGATCCTGCATGTCGCCTACCGCGCCGCCAAATCCGGCCTTGTCACCGGCGTGCTGCTCGCGATCGCGCGCGTCTCCGGCGAGACCGCGCCGCTGCTGTTCACCTCGCTCAACAACCAGTTCTGGAGTCTCGACCTGAACGCGCCGATGGCTAGTCTTCCGGTCGTCATCTTCCAGTTCGCCCTGTCGCCCTACAAGGATTGGCAGCAACTGGCCTGGACCGGCGCGCTGCTGGTCACGATCACCGTGCTCATCCTGTCGATCTCCGCCCGCGCGCTGAGCGCGTCAAAGTCGCGTCGATGAACGCCGAGGAGTCCTCCATGCAAGTCGAAAAGCCGCTGACAATCGGTGAGACGGCGCTTGCGGGCAATGGGCGGGCCTTCGAGCCTCCGCCTCGCCCCGTCCTCCAGCAGGCGGACGTCGCGGCCCGGGTCGCCGATGCGCCGGCGGCTCCCGTCAAGGTCGCGGTGCGCAATCTCGACTTCTTCTATGGCGACACGCACGCGCTGAAAAACGTTTCGACCTCGCTGCACCTGAACAAGGTCACGGCTTTCATCGGCCCCTCGGGATGCGGGAAGTCGACGCTGCTGCGCGTGCTGAACCGTATGTACGACCTCTATCCCAGGCAGCGGGCGGAGGGCGAGGTGGTGCTCGACGGCGAGAACATTCTTGGGCGCTCCATTGACGTCAACCTGCTGCGCGCCCGCGTCGGCATGGTGTTCCAGAAGCCGACGCCCTTCCCGATGTCGATTTACGACAACATCGCTTTCGGTGTGAGGCTCTATCACAAGCCGAGCAAGAGCGAGCTCGATGAGCGCGTCGAGGAGGCGCTGCGCGGCGCGGCGCTGTGGGAGGAGGTCAAGGACAAGCTGCACATGAGCGGCCTCGGCCTCTCCGGCGGACAGCAGCAGCGCCTGTGCATCGCGCGCAGCGTCGCCGTGCAGCCGGAGGTCATCTTGTTCGACGAGCCCTGCTCGGCGCTCGATCCGATTTCGACCGCCAAGGTCGAAGAGCTGATCGAGGAGCTCGCCGAGCGCTACACGATCGCGATCGTCACCCACAACATGCAGCAGGCGGTGCGCGTGTCCGATTACACCGCCTTCATGTATCTCGGCGAGCTCGTGGAGTTCGGCGAGACCAACGCCGTCTTCACGGCGCCGAAGCAGAAGAAGACCCAGGACTACATCACCGGACGATTCGGCTGAGCGATTTGCAGGCCCCCAGCGGGAGACGAGCTGATGACCGAGCACACCGTCAAATCCTATGATCGCGATCTCGAGACGCTCGGGCGGCGGATCTCGGAGATGGGCGGGATCGCCGAGAAGATGCTGAGCGAGGCGATGGAGGCGCTCGGCGCCTTCGACGTGGATGCTGCGCAACGCGTCGTCGCGACCGATGCGCGCCTCGACGCGCTTCAGCGCGAGATCGAGGAGGCCGCGATTCTGACGATCGCGCGCCGCCAGCCTCTGGCCGTCGATCTGCGCGAGTGCATCGCGGCGATCCGCATCTCCGGCGATTTGGAGCGCGTCGGAGACCTAGCCAAGAACATCGCGAAGCGGACGGTGAAGATCGTGGGCGAGTCCCGGCTGCCGCGCGCCATCGTCGGCTTGAACTCCATGCATGACGTCGCCGCAATGCAGCTCAAGGATGCGCTCGACGCCTATGCGCAGCGCGACGTCGCGCGCGCGCGCGCGGTGTGGGAAAACGACGCCGAGCTCGACGCCCTCGAAGACTCGGTGTTTCGCGATCTGCTGACCTTCATGATGGAGGATCCGCGCAACATTTCGTTTTGCACCCACCTCCTGTTCTGCTCGAAGAATCTCGAGCGCATCGGCGACCACACGACCAATATTTCCGAAACCGTCGTCTATCTCGTCACCGGCGAGCCCATGCCGACCGAACGCCCGAAGACGCGCCCGTCCGCCGTCGGCGCGCCGCCGCCTCCGGGCCAGATCAAGCCCGAGGTCCTGTCATGAACGAACCGCGTCCCGCCGCCATGCGCGACTCGATCAGCGAGCGCGCCCCGCGCATCCTGGTCGTCGAGGACGAAGCGTCGCTCGCCCTGTTGCTCGTTTACAATCTCGAAGCGGAAGGATTTTTCGTCGAGCATGTGGACCGCGGCGATGAAGCTGAGCTGCGCCTCGCCGAGGCCCCGCCGGATCTCGTCATCCTCGACTGGATGCTGCCGGGCGTCTCAGGGCTCGAGATCTGCCGCAGGCTGCGCGCGCGCGACGACACCCGCGACATGCCGGTCATCATGCTGACCGCGCGCGGCGAAGAGAGCGAGCGTGTGCGCGGTCTTTCCGTCGGCGCCGACGACTATGTCGTGAAGCCCTTCTCGACGCCGGAGCTCATGGCGCGCGTGCACGCGCTGTTGCGCCGTGCTCGGCCCGAGCGCGTCGCCTCGCGTCTGACCGCAGGCGACATCGACCTCGATCGCGAGACCCGCCGGGTCAAGCGGGCGGGGCGCGAGATCCACCTCGGCCCGACGGAATTCCGCCTGCTCGAATATTTCATGGAGAAGCCCGGGCGCGTGTTCACGCGCGCGCAGCTGCTCGACAGCGTCTGGGGCATGTCGGTCGAGATCGACGAGCGCACGGTCGATGTCCATGTCGGGCGGCTGCGCAAGGCGCTGATCCGCAGCCGCGAGAAAGACCCGATCCGCACGGTGCGCGGCGCGGGCTATTCCTTCGACGAGACCTTCGGGCGCAGCTGAAACCGCCGTCACTTGCGGACCGCGACTTTCGGATTGTTGGGCGCCTTGGACATGAGCTGGTCGATGCGCTCGCGCTCGCGCCTGAAGTCGGCGAGCAGCTTGCCGTCGAATTCGCGCGTGCGCGCCAGCTTGACCCGCATCGGATCGACGAAGTGTCCGTTGACGATGACCTCGTAGTGGAGATGCGGTCCGGTCGATAGTCCCGTCGATCCAAGGAAGCCGATGGTCTGCCCCTGCTTGACGCGCACGCCTTCGGTGATGCCCCGGGCGAAGCCGGACATATGATTGTAGGTCGTGATGTAGCCGTTGGCGTGCTGGATCTCGACCCTGCGCCCGTAGCCCGCGTCCCACTGCGCCTTGACGATGACGCCGTTGCCGGCCGCATAGATCGGCGTGCCGATCGGCGCCGCCCAATCGACGCCCGTATGCATCTTATAGTAGCCGAGAATCGGATGCAGCAGATAGCCGAAGCCGCGGCTGGTCTCGCCGACGGAGATCGGCTTTCGCACAAGGAACTTGCGGCTCGAGCGACCGTTTTCATCATAGTAGTCGACGAGTCCGTCGTCCGTCGTCTGGAACCGGTAGTACCGATAGGTCTCGCCGCGCGTGGTGAGCGACAGGAAGAGAAGGGAGTCGCGTCCGGCTCCCTCTTCGCTCTCATCATAGAACAGGTTCAGAGAGTCGCCGCCGGAGACGCCGCGCTGAAGATCGACGTCGTTGGCGAGCACGCGCACGAGCTCGCTGACGATGGGCTTCGGCACATCCTGCTTGAGGGCGGTCTCGTAGATCGAGTCGTACAGCCGCATGGCGTTCGGATCGTCATCGGCGTTGGCGTCGTCCTCGGCGTCGCTCACGCGCGGCTTCACCGCTGCGCGCGGCCGCGCCGCGACGACCGGCGTCGTCGCGACCTGCTGAAAGGTTCCGTGGTCGGTGGCCGCGACGACCTGGTCGAGCGTCTCGTCGGAATAGATCGAAATGCGCGCGAGTTGCATGTCCTTGCCTGCCCCGTCGAAGTCGGCGAACAGCAGCTTGACCTGCTGGCCCTCATGCGCCGGCTCGCCGCGCCGCCCCTTGAACGCCGCGAGCACTGCGGCGACGCGCGGTTTCGGCACGCCATTGGCGACGAGCACGTCCCCAAGCTCCTCGCCATGCTTCACGACGGCGAGCTTCTCCTCCATCTGCGACGGCTGCGCGGTCATGCGCGGCGCCACCGTGACATTGACGGGCGCCATGCGAACCTCGATCGAGGAGAAGGGGGCGGACAGCGATGTCGGCGCCGAGGCCGCGGGCGCGTAACCAAGCGCGAGCGAATCAGGCGCCGCCGGACGAACGGTGCGCGAGAGCAATGTTTGTCCGGGCAGGGGCGACGGCGCTTTGCCGGCGACGGTCAGCGTCGATTTCGATTGCTCGACGACCTGCGCCTGAGCCTCTTCAGCCGTCAGCGCCGCGACGTGGGCCTCCAGCGGAAAGGCGCCGAGATCGCGCGTGACGAAGGAGACCTCCGCCTGGTCAGGCGCGATGTCGGACTCGTTCAGATTGTCGGCGACATAATGCGGATCCGCGTTGATCTTGAACGGGTTGAAAGGCGGCACCTCCTCGGCGAAGCTCGTCGGCGAGAGCGTCAGCGTGGTGGCGACGTGGGTGAAGGCCTTGGTGCGCACGACCTCCTTGTCCCCGGACTTGACGGTCGTCGCCGTGCGGAAGGTCTGCTTCGCCGCGATGACGTCGATCGTCCGCAGGATCCGGTCGCCCTTCTTCGGATTGACGATCTGGTCGTCACGGTCGTCGCGGTGGGCGACCTGCGCCCTGGTCGGCGCTTCGGCGAAGCGTGTCTGCTGGTCGAGCGCGGTATAGGCGGCGGCGCTGATGAGCACGGCGCCGGAAAGGCCCGTCAGCGTCGTGCCGAGCAGCCAGCGAATCGATACGCGCGAGCGTTCGTCGGCCGAGTGTCGCTTGCCGTCCGCCTCGATCGCGGGGTCGTCGCCGAATTCCGATGGCGCGATTTTCATCGCCCGCGGCGAAGACAGGCGGCCATCGTGGGCAAGCGCGGTCATGAATGAACGGCGCGCGGTTCGTCTTGCATTGAGGGCGCCAGCCTCCGGGCGTTTCGAACGACAAGGGGGACGATCCCGCCAGCGATCGAGAGAACGTGAACGGAGCCAGTCTTTTGTGGCCCAAATGGGGCGTGGCCTCTGTGGGCCTTTTCGCGGCGGCGGGCGATCGCCAAAATTATTTCCCCCGCAAAAAACGAATCCTTTGCGACAAAGCGTTGACACGGGTTCTCCGCCGGTTCTATAAGCGGTTTATCGACGCGGGGCGCGGGTTTAGATCTGCGCTTGGGTGTCGTTTCTTCGCTTTTTGGGGGCGGTGGCGGCCTGACGGGTTGTCGGGCGGCTTTGGCGTCCCTATATGCGAGGATGCTGTCTG
>DATHCI010000138.1:0-17343 GCA_035319645.1 Methylocystis sp.
CAGACAGCATCCTCGCATATAGGGACGCCAAAGCCGCCCGACAACCCGTCAGGCCGCCACCGCCCCCAAAAAGCGAAGAAACGACACCCAAGCGCAGATCTAAACCCGCGCCCCGCGTCGATAAACCGCTTATAGAACCGGACGTCCTGGCCTGTCAATCGCGCTCCGTGACGTTTTTTTTAATCCTGCGCGAGTCACTCGGTCCGCGCCATGCGCCTGGATCATTAAGCCAATTAGATTCAATCGCTTGATCTCCGCTGCTGCAATGCGAAAAAAATTGGCGTATGAGACGCCGATCGCGCTTCGCCGCCGCCGGAGACTCAAAATGCCGCAAGCTCTGCAGAACCCCTTCACGGGCGCGATCGGCGCCGAATATGAGATGCTGCGCCTGATCTGCCCGACCGCGGCCGAGCTCGCGGGCATGGTCGGAAGGCGTGTCGCCGACTTCCGTCCCGGCGAAGCCTTGAGCGGCCTGGAGATCGGTTGCGGCACGGGCGTCGCCACGCTGTCGCTGCTCTCGGCTCGAGCCGACCTGCGACTGCTCGCCGTCGACTCCTCGCCGAAGATGCTCGAGCAGGCGCGCGCCAATCTCGCTGACTTCGAAGGCGCCGGGCGCGTCGCGTTCAAGCTCGCCGACGCGCTCGTCGCCTTGCAGGAGACGCCCTCGTCGAGCCTCGACGTCGTAGCCTCCAATTATGCGACCCATAATTTCGAGGCCGAGCATCGCCGCCGCGTGTTCGAGGAGATCGCCAGAACGCTGAAACCCGGGGGGATCTTCGTCAACGGCGACCGTTTCGCAATCGACGACGCCGCCGCGCATGTCGCCCACACGCAAGGCGAGGTGCGCCATTGGTTCAAGACTTTCGCGGCGCTGAACCGTTACGATCTTCTCGAAGAATGGGTCTTGCATCTCTTCAGCGACGAATCTCCGGCCCACATCATGCGTTTCGCGCCGACTTTACGCGCGCTGGGAGAAGCCGGCTTCGCGCCCGTCGTCGCCGAATGGCGCGAGGGCGTCGACGCGCTCGTCGTAGCGACGAAGCCCGCGGCTTGAGACCGTGCGGCATCCGTTCTTCAACCTGACGCAGCTCGTGCTGCGCGAGGGGGAAAGCGACTTCGCGCTCCAGCATCAGGCGCAGGGGCTCGTGGCGACGCTCGGCCCGCGAACCGCGATTTTCGCGCGTCCCGGCGCGACGGTGAGCCGCTGGCCAGGCGCCAAGAGCATCGCGCGCCAGAGCCCGCATGAGATCCCCGAGCGCGGCTGGCTCGGGGGGGAGCTCAACCTGCTCCTGCGCATGCTGATGGGCGGCGGCGACGTCAAGGTGAGCCGCATCGTCACGCTCGACAAGCAGCGCGAGGTCTTGCTCAGCGCGGGAAGCGAATGCGTCGTCGAGAAGATCGATCTCGCCGAGCTGGCGCGCGACGGCGCGCCGTCGCTCCTGTTCCTGCAGCCTTCCTATCTGTGCTCTTCCGCCCGCGTCGTGTTCACGAGCCTCGCCTGCGATCCTTCGACGGCGAGCTGGGCGCGCGCGCCTTACGTCTATCGCGCTGCGCGCCCGGCCGATGCGTCGCGTCCAGCGATCCTCTGCCTTTCGGGACACACGATGATCTGGAGCGAGCGGCTGGAGCCCGGCGACAGCCGGGACTTCGCGCTCGGAAACGTCATCGCCGCCACGACCAATCTGACATCCCGGCTGCGCCCGACCAGCCAGTGTCATCCCGACGACTACAAGGCCGAGATCTTCGGCAAGCGTCCCGCGCCGCGAACCGACTCGCTGCTCGAGCGCCTGCGGGGCTTCATGCGCGCCATGGCGACGCTTTTCGACTCGATGCGCGCGCGCGAAGGATTCTTCGTCTGCGAGATGACCAATCATTCGCAGCGCCCGGCTTTCGTCTATGTGCAGCTCAATCGCCTCGGATTTTATGGCGGATCCGGCCTCATCGGCCTCGCGCTGCGGCTGCTGTCGGCCTTCTTCCGAGCCTCCCAGCTCGCATTCGGTCACTGAGCGGGCGGCGCGCCAAATTGACGGACGCGCGCCCCTCAAATATCACGCGGCGTCACGCATGGAGCCCGCATGGCGGCATGAACCCGCAGCTCTCGAATTTCATCGCGCTCGCGCGCTGGGTCGCAGCCGCCATGGTGCTGCTCGGTCACGTGGGGGCGATGATTCAGGTCCCCGACATCATGGTCGCGCCGCATGGACCGCTCGTCTATGCGTGGTGGTTTCTGACGGCCTTCTCGCACCAGGCCGTGCTCATTTTCTTCGTGATCTCGGGATTTCTCGTCGGCGGCGACGTCTTGCGCAAGCGCGCCCGCGCCGAGCCGTTCTTGCGCGACTACATGATCAACCGCTTCGCGCGCATCTACATCGTGATGGTTCCGGCGCTCGCCTGGGGCTTTCTTCTCGATAGCCTGGGGCGGCGGATCTTTCCGCATTCGGGGATCTATGACGCGCCTTTCTTCGAGGGCGTTTTCAATCTGGAAAACATCCTCGGCGCGCTGCTCCAGCAGCAGACAATCTGGACGCCGCAGGCCGGCACCAATGGTCCGCTGTGGTCGCTCGCCTGCGAGATCTGGTACTATGTGACGTTTCCGCTGTTGCTGCTCCCGCTGAGCAGCGCCTATTCGAAACGCTTCAAAGCCGCGGCCTTCGCCTTCGGCGCGCTCGCTGCGATCGCGATGTCCGTCCCGAAGTCCCCATTCCTCTTCGGCTATGTCGTCTGGGCGGGCGGCGCTGCGATCCGCCTCGCGCCGCGGCCCCTCATCAGACGCGCCTGGATGTCGCTGACGATTTTTCTCGCGACGATCACGGTCGTGCGGCTCGCGGCGCGCGGAGCGCTCGTCGAGACGCATCCGATCGTCGCGACGCTCGCCGACGTCGCGACCGCGTCGAGCTTCGCCAATCTGCTGCTGTCTCTTCGCTTCGCGGGCCAGGGCGGATTGTTTTCGCGCCTCGGCGCGATGCACGCGCGCTTCTCGGACTTCTCCTATTCGCTCTACGCAACGCATGCCCCGCTCGTCTTCTTCGTCTGGGCGGGAACCGGGAGCCTCATCGCGCAGGATTGGCACAAGCGGCAGCCGACGCCGCTGCATTGGGGCCTCGGCGTGGCGCTGATCGCGGCGAGCGTCGCCTTCGCCTACGCCTTCTCGCGCGCGACGGAGGCGCGAACGCCCGAATTGCGCGGCTATCTGCGGCGAGTTCTGCCTCGGCGGCCGACGCGGGCGATGGCCTCAAAGGCGGAAGCGCCCGTCTAGGCGATGATGTCGGGGGTGATCTCGTCCTCGAGCTGCTGGATTCGGTCGCGCAAGGCCAGCTTGCGCTTCTTCAAGCGCTGAATCTGCAACTGGTCGGCGTTGCCGACGGCGAGAAGCGCCTCGATCGCTGCGCCGAGATCGCCATGTTCAACGCGCAGGCGCTCGATCTCGGCGCGGATCGCGTCCTCGTCCATCAGCCGCTCGCTTTCCATGGCCCCAGTCGCCCCATTCAGGGCTCGTCCAGCCGATGGCCCGGATTATCGCCCTTTCCCGCGAGCCTCGGCAAGTTCAAAAGCGCAGATAAAAAGCGCGCTCACGGCAGGGGCGCATTGGCCTCGCGCATCTCGCCGATTCGCGCGAGCTTGCGTTCGAACGGACCCCAGTCGTCGTCTTTGGCGATCGCGTCCCAAATCTGCTCGACCTCGTCGATGAGCATCGTGCAGGGCTCGGAACGTGCAAAATAGGGGTGGTCGAGCCGCGCCGCGGCCGTCGGGCGATAGGAGGCCAGCGCCTCTCGGAGCGGACGAAAGCCGTCGCTCTCGTAGAAGGCCGCGGACTGACTGCGTTTGGCGCGCGCGTGGCTCGCCGGGCCGCCGCGCCAATCGAAGATCGCCTGCTCGAGAGGCGCGCGCGAGGCGATCATGAAGTCGACGAAGGCCTTGGCGAGCACGGCGTCGCGCTCCTGGCCCTCCGACCCGAGGCCGAGGCGCGCGAGCAGCGACGTTCGGAACGCCGCGCGCACGCGCTCGGCGTAGCCCGAGACAATCGCATCCGCCGTCTTGAGCCCAACGAGCGGCAACAGCGATTCGGCGAGCCGGGCGAGGCACCAGCCGATCGCCCCCGGCTGGCGCCCGAAGGCGTAGAGACCGGACTCGTCGAAATAGGCCGCCGTAAAACCTGCGTCCCAGACCGGCGCGAAGCGCCAGGGGCCATAGTCGAAGCTCTCACCCGTAATGTTGATGTTGTCGGAATTCAGCACGCCGTGCACGAAGCCAGCCGTCATGTAGCTCGCGGCGAGCCGCGCGCAGCGCGCCGTCACCGCTGCGAGCAGCGCCTCCGCAGGGCGCCCTGCGCCAGAGAGCTCAGGGAAGTATTGCGCGATAACATAGGCCGTCAGCTTCTCCAGGCCCTGCCGATCCTCGTAAAAGGCGAGGCGCTGAAAAGTGCCGATGCGCACATGCGAATGCGAGAGGCGCGTCAGCACGCTCGATCGCGTCGGCGATGGCTCGTCCCCGCGCATGAGCGCCTCGCCGGTTTCGAACAGGCTGAAGCTTTTGGAGGTCTCGACGCCCACCGCCTCCAGCATTTCGGTGGCGAGGACTTCCCGCACGCCGCCCTTCAGCGTGAGCCGCCCGTCGCCCTGGCGCGACCACGGGGTCCTGCCGCTGCCCTTGGTGCCAAGGTCGAGCAGTCGGCCATCCGCGTCGCGCAGCTGTGCGAACAGAAAGCCGCGCCCATCGCCGAGATCCGGATTGTAGCTGCGAAACTGATGGCCGTGGTAGCGAAGCGCCAGCGGCTTCGCGAGCCCTCCCGGAAGCGACTCGAAGCGGGCGAAATAGGCCGTCCACTCCTCGTCGCTCAGGGAGCCGAGGCCGACGCGCTCAGCCCAGCGCTGGTTCCGGTAGCGCAGCAAGGTCTTAGGAAAGCGCGCCGCTTCGACCTCGTCGAAGAACTCGGGCCCAAGCGACGCGTGTAAAATCTCGGGATGGTAGGCCTCGGAGACCGGCATGACTTCAGGTCTCCGCGCTCCAGCGCCGCCTTCGCGCCCTGCCATGAAAATAGGCGGAGATCGCTCTCCGCCTTGTCACGCCTACAGAGTGGACGCGGCGCGAAAGCGCCTGGCGATGGGCGCTAGTGGAGCGTCTCCGATTCTCGCAACTTGGACAACTCGTCCTTGAGCTGCAATTTCTTGCGCTTGAGTTCCGCAACCTTCTTGTCATCCGAAGCGGGATGGGCCTGCTCTTCCTCGATTTCCTTTTCAAGCGCCTCGTGGCGGCGCTGGAGTTCGAGAATATGGCCTTGCAAGGACATCCGACACCTCCGTCTGTTGCGCCGGACAAATGTCCGGCGGGATCGAGTGTGACATAATTATTATGTCCTGCAAGAGCAGATTTGCAGCGCGCGGCGCCGAATCTGATAGTTAGAAGCCTCACTTTTAGGCTGCTCACCGCGGTTTGTCTTAGGTCATGGAAAAGCCCTCGGCGACGAAGCCGCGGAGACCATTTGGGATTTGCCTAATCAAAATTTAACAGGGTCTCGGCGGGCTTCCGAGTCGGTTCGGCTTCAGGATATGTGGCGCAGCACCAGCACCACGATTCTGCCGGCAAAGTTCAGACCGAGCAGCAGGGTCGCATATCTCATGAGCGACATGATGGCGTGATGTTCATCCGGGCTCATCGTCGATTCATCCTTTGCCGATCACGCGACCCGCGCCAAAGACGCCGAGACGCTCGACCTTCCGCCTTGCCGCACTCGTCGCACATTCAATTAGATTGCCAATATGGCGGATTTTCGCTGCGACGCGTTGTCGCACCGACGCCGGCTATTCGCGGCGCTGGCGCTTGCGAAGCCCTCGCTCTCGCAATATGCGGGAGCGCAAAGAGCGATACACAGGTCGCAAATGATGAGGCCGCGCCAACTCCTTAAGTCGCGGAGGGGAGATCGGTTCCGTGCCTGAAACATACGCTCCCGGCGCTAAGCCGTCCACGGCGTTGTTGGCGTCGATGGATGTTGAGGGGCGCGACGCCGGCCCCCTCTTGGGTCTCACCTTCGTCGTCAAGGACAATATCGACGTCGCGGGTCTCGTCTCGGGCAACGGCCATCCGGCCTATGCGGCGAGCCATCCGCCTGCCCGCGAACATGCGCCGCCCGTGACGCGGCTCCTAGCCGCAGGGGCTCGGCTCATCGGCAAGGCGCAGATGGACGAGATGGCCTACAGCCTGCTCGGAGCTAATCCGAACTACGGGACGCCCGTCAACCCGAAAGCGCCGGACCGCCATCCCGGCGGCTCCTCCTCGGGGTCGGCGGTCGCGACGGCCGCTGGCCTCGTGGATTTCGCGCTCGGCACCGACACGGCGGGGTCCTGTCGCGCGCCGGCGTCGTTTTGCGGCGTCTTCGGATTTCGGCCCTCGCATGGATTGCTGTCGCTCGACGGCGTCGTTCCGCTCGCGCCGTCCTTCGACACGATCGGCTGGTTCGCCCGCGACGCGCAGACCCTCGCGAGGGTCGGGGCGGAACTGCTGCCCGTGGACCGCGTGCGAGCATCTTTCTCCGCGGGCGCGATCCTATCGGAAGCTTTCACCGGCTGCCCTGAACAGGAATCGGAGTTGCTGCTCGGCGCTCTGGCGGCGCTGCGCAGCGACAGCGCTCCGCGAGAGCCGACGCTCGGCGAGGAATTCTGGCGTTCGGCGCTCAGCCACTTCCGCAACTTTCAGGCCTATGAGGCGCATCGCTCGCAGGGCGCATGGGTCGCGTCCGAGAGGCCCTGTTTGAGCGAAGGCGTCGCGGAGCGCTTCGCCTATGCCGCGCGCGTGAGCGAAGAGCAGAAGCGTGCTTCCGACGCGTTTCGTGCGGAGGCGCGCGAACGCCTTGATGCGTTCCTCGGCGCCGACGGTTTTTTTCTTCTTCCGACAACGCCCTTCTTCGCGCCCAGACTCGATGAGAACGCCGCCCGGCTCGACGAAAAGCGCTATGCGATGATGCGCCTGTTTCAGCTCGCAAGCTTTTTTGGCCTGCCGCAAGTCAGCATTCCGCTCGCGACGGGCGATCTCCCGCCGCTCGGCCTATCGGTGATCGGACCGCGCGGGTCGGACCGTGGGCTGCTGGCATTTTCAAGAAGTGTCGCGACGAGAGCGGCAGACTGAGCCTTTCAGATCTCGGCGCCCGTCCATCGAGCGCCCGGCTCCTCGCCCTGACCGGAGAGTCGGGGCTCTTGCGCGCGTCGCACGACGGACTATGGTTCGCGCCCGACCCTTCGCCGCTCCCGCGCCCAGGGCTCGCTTCATCATTGACTTGGCGTGAGCTCCGCAGACTGCGTGCAGCGACGTCCCGTGAAATATCGCCCGCGCGCAGGAGGCCAGATCGTGGTTGACAAGATGCCAAAGTTTTTTGCGCAGGCAAGGGCTCGTGTCTGGACGCTTGTCGCCGCGGGGACGGGGGCGTTTGGGTTGCTCGTCGCGATCGCCCTTGCGGTCGGGCCGTCAACGGCGCCGACGATCGAAGCCGTGTTCCGTCTCACGTCGCAGGACGGCGGCGTCGTCGACAGCGAGCAGCTGCGAGGGCGCCCCTATGCGGTGTTCTTCGGCTTCGCCCGTTGTCCTGCGACCTGTCCGACAACTTTGCTCGAGATGTCGGGGCTGCTGCGCGGACTCGGCGCTCCGGCGGAAGGATTCAAAGTCTACTTCATCACGCTCGATCCCGAGCGCGACACGTCCGCGGCGCTCGCCGATTACGTCTCCGCTTTCGGGCCTGCCGTGGTCGGCCTGACCGGCGCGCCTGCGCAAATCGCCGCGGCGGCGCGATCATTCGGCGTCTGCTATCGCAAGGTGAAGACCGTAGGCGATGACTATGTCATCGAA
This sequence comes from Methylocystis sp., assembly GCA_035319645.1. Classification (GTDB taxonomy): domain Bacteria; phylum Pseudomonadota; class Alphaproteobacteria; order Rhizobiales; family Beijerinckiaceae; genus Methylocystis. The sequence goes on from DATHCI010000138.1 coordinate 7,834, forward strand.
CACGGCGCTCTCGTCTATCTCGTGGATGCGCGCGGACGCGTCGTCGATTTCCTATCCTTTGACGAGAGCCGCAACCCAGGCCTCGCGCGGCTCGCGGCGTTCAAACTCAAGGCGCTGCTCGAAAATCCGCCGGAAGAAAACGGCGCGAACGCCATCCGCAAGCCGCAGAATTGTCCGTTCGCCAACGCAGCTGACGCCGGGTGACGGATCGCAGCGCCCGAGCGACGGGCGAGGCGCCTGTCATCGCCGTCGATCCGCGCCCCGCGGTTGAGGACCACGCGACGCGCCGATGAGAAACAAAAATGTCTTTCCAAGACCTTCGCAGGGGCGCAGCTTCGCCGCGTCTTCGCCCAATTCATGAGACATGGCAACTATTCGTAAACCATTAATACCTCAAAGTTGAGCCGGTTCATCGCCGGTTCATCCGCGCAGAGATAGCCTTTTCGTCAAGTCGTCTGATCTTGCTCCCGATGTGCGATCGCGCACAGCGTAGCGATGCGAGGAGATCTACAACGGCGACACAACGAAACAGGAGTGAGGTCTATGAACGAGATCATCCGCCGTCTGCTCGCCGAGCATGGCCGCCTGCACAGCCCGGTCGAGACCCTGTCTTCCAGCGCGGATCTCTACGAGGCCGGCCTCACGCCTTTCGCCGCAATCCGCGTCATGTTGGCGCTCGAAGAGCATTTCGAGATCGAGTTTCCGGTGCGCTGGCTGCGCCGTCAGACCTTCGCCTCGATCGACGCGATCACCGCCTGCCTCGACGAGCTCCTCGGCGCGACCACGACGGTCCATACGCGGGCGGCCTGACGCCGCCCCTTCGGCGCTGGCGCGACGTCGCGGACGCTTGCGCCGGTCTTGGGGCGAAACTGAAGGGCCGCCGCAACCTGGGCGACGGACGAGACGTCTCGATATTGATTGTTCCAAGGGCCTAATCATAGTTTTTGAACACGGCGCCGATCTGCAGTTTGAACGAGCCCTGTCGAGCGCCGGGCGCAACGCCGGCACGCATTCGCTCATCCGGTCCCGTAGATCTCCTCCAGCGGCAGCTCCAGCCCCGGCGGGTCCATCTTCACGACGCCTCCCTTGAAGAAATGCGTCCGCACCACGCCGTCCGCCCCGCGCTCGGCATGGACGACGAGCCTTTCGTCGGGGTCGATCATAAGATAGTGCTGGATGCTCGGAAGGTTGAAATAACCCGCAAGCTTGCGCGTCGTGTCGTTGCGTCCGGTGGACGGCGAGATGACTTCGACGACGACGACCGGGTTCTCGACGAGCGTCGCGTCCGGGGGCAATTCGGGGCCGCAGTAGATTAGCGCGTCCGGCTCAAAGACCGATCTGGCGCCGACGCGCACGGCCGCTCCGTCCACGAGGGCGCGGCAGTCGAGCCCGCGCTTCTTGATCGCCTCAGCCAAAGCGAGAAAGACCAAGCCCTTCATCTTTGTGTGGGCCACCCGCTCCGCCGCTTGGGCGTAAACGCGGCCGTCGACGAGTTCGTAGCGCCCCTCCTGGGTTTCGCTCCAGGCGAGGAACTCCGCGACGCTCAGGCGTTGCGGCGGAGGGCCGGCGGGATCGGATACGAAGGACATGGGCGGAATATATCGCCATTTGAACATATGCGCCATTGAACTGCGCCGCGCGGCTCCGGCGCCGGTTGCGGGACGAGGCGGCTTGAGATAGTGCGACGCCACTTGACGACGGCCCAAGGCCTCGAAGGCTCCAAGACAGGATCAGCGCAGATGCCCCCGTTCCGCTCCCGCACCTCGACGCATGGCCGCAACATGGCCGGCGCGCGCGGTCTTTGGCGGGCGACCGGCATGGCGGACGAGGATTTCGGCAAGCCGATCATCGCCATCGCCAACTCCTTCACGCAGTTCGTCCCGGGCCATGTGCATCTCCATGACGTCGGACAGCTCGTCGCGCGCGAGATCGAGCGCGCCGGGGGGGTCGCCAAGGAGTTTAACACCATCGCTATCGACGACGGCATCGCCATGGGCCATGACGGCATGCTCTATTCGCTCCCCTCGCGCGAGATCATCGCCGACAGCGTCGAATACATGGCCAACGCTCATTGCGCCGACGCGCTGCTCTGCATCTCGAATTGCGACAAGATCACGCCGGGCATGCTCATGGCGGCGCTGCGCCTCAATATTCCGGCGATCTTCGTCTCCGGCGGCCCGATGGAGGCCGGGAAATACCTGCGCAACGGCCAGGAGCAGGCTGTCGATCTTATCGATGCGATGGTCGCGGCGGCCGACGACAAGTTCTCGGACGCCGAAGTGGCGACGATCGAGCGCTCCGCCTGCCCGACCTGCGGCTCCTGCTCCGGCATGTTCACGGCGAACTCCATGAACTGCCTGACGGAAGCGTTGGGGCTCGCCCTGCCCGGCAACGGCACGCTGCTAGCGACCCACAAGGATCGCGAAGGACTCTTCCTGGCGGCCGCGCGCCGCATCGTCGAGCTCACCCGCCGCTATTACGAGCAGGACGACATTTCGGCGCTGCCGCGTTCCATCGCAAGCTTCAGGGCGTTCGAGAACGCCATGACGCTCGACATCGCCATGGGCGGCTCGACCAATACGGTGCTGCACCTGCTCGCCGCCGCGAATGAGGGGGAGGTCGACTTCACAATGTCCGACATCGACCGGCTCTCGCGCAAGACGCCCGTCCTGTGCAAGGTCTCGCCCTCGGCGCTCGACGTGCATCTGGAGGACGTGCATCGGGCCGGCGGCGTCATCGCAATCCTCGGCGAGCTGATGCGCGCCGGCCTTATCGACGGCGATCTGCCGACGGTCTCGGGGGGAACGCTGCGCGAGACCGTCGTCCGCTGGGACGTGGCCGCTGACGCCGACGAAGCGGCGCAGACCTTCTTCCGCGCGGCGCCGGGCGGCGTGCCGACGCAGACGGCCTTCAGCCAGGACCGCCGATACGACAAGCTCGACACGAATCGCGCGACGGGCGTCATCCGCGACGCGACACACGCCTTCTCGAGAGATGGGGGTCTCGCCGTGCTCTCGGGCAATCTCGCGCCTGACGGCTGCATCGTGAAGACGGCCGGCGTGGATGCGAGCATCCTGAAGTTCTCCGGCCCGGCGCGCGTTTATGAGAGTCAGGACGCCGCAGTGTCCGGGATTCTGGGCGGCGAGGTCAAGGCGGGCGACGTGGTCGTGATCCGCTATGAAGGTCCGCGCGGCGGCCCCGGCATGCAGGAGATGCTGTATCCGACCAGCTATCTGAAGTCGAAGGGCCTCGGAAAGGCTTGCGCGCTCATCACCGATGGGCGCTTTTCGGGCGGCACCTCGGGCCTCTCCATCGGTCACGTCTCGCCGGAAGCCGCGGAGCGCGGGACCATCGCGCTGGCGCGGGACGGAGATGTGATCGAGATCGACATTCCCAACCGCAGCATCGTGCTGGCGGTGGACGAAGCGGAACTCGCCACGCGGCGCGCGGCGCAGGAGGCGAAGGGCTTCACGCCGGAAAAGACGCGCGCGCGCAAGGTCTCGAAGGCGCTACGCGCCTACGCCGCAATGGCGACCAGCGCCGCCAAGGGCGCGGTGAGGGAAGTTCCCGAAGCGTAGCCCGCTCCGCCTCCGCCCGTTAGGGCGGTATCGCGGCGCCGGCGCCCGGCGACGCCCTCAGCGCGCATAGTAGTTCTTGTAATAGCCGTAGCCGTAATATTGGCCATAATGGCCGTAGCGCGGCGTCTTGGTCTCGTCGACGAGGCTCAGCACGACGCCCGCGAGCTTTTGCGACAGCGCGAAGTGATCGACGTTGTCGGCCGCGCATTCGCGCTTCGTGCTCTTCCAGCGCACGTTGAAGATGACCTTATCCACGAAGCCAACCATGACCTTGGCGTCGATGACCGGCTCGACCGGCGGCGAGTCGAAGACGATATAGTCGAATTCGCTGCGCAGGTGCTCGACGAAGGCTTTCATGCGGTCGGAGCCGAGGAGATCGGGCGGGTTTTGCGACTTGGCGCCCGCCGGCAGGACGAAGACGCCGTCGTGGACGGAGATTGCACGCTCGAGTTCCGTCTCCCCCGTCAGCATGTCGACGAGCCCCTTTGCGTTCTCCAGACCGAAAAACTTGCTCGTCGAGCAGTGACGCAGGTCGCCATCGACGATGAGGACCTTTTGGCCGGCTCTCGCCGCGGAATAGGCGATGCTTTGCGCCAACGTCGACTTCCCTTCGTTGGGCACCGACGAGGTAATGAGAATGACCTTCGCGGGATTGTCGACGTCGGCCATCTGGATCCCGACGCGCACCGCGCGCACGACTTCGGCATAGCGAGAGAGCGGCTTCGCCATGAGATACCGCGCCGGGTCGAGGAGTTTGTTTTCGACCTTCCGGTCCTTGGCGGGCAGCAGCGGCACTGAGGCGAGGACGGGATAGCCGAGCCGCTCCTCGAGTTGTCGCGCGCTCATGAAGCCGGAATTTAGCATGTCAAGGGCGACGGCGCCGGCGACCCCGAGCAGCAGGCCGACGATGGCCGCCACGATCTCGCCCGGCGTCTTCTGGGGGAAAGACGGGACGTTGGGCCGGGTCGCCGGGGAGATCAGCCGCGCCTCCCGCTCTTCGAGCGTCGACTGCTCCTGCGTGATGCGGGCTCTCGCCATGAAGTTGTCGTAGAGCGCCTTGTTGGCCGCGTTCACGCGTTCGAGCTCGCGCAGGCGCACGGCGAGGCCGTTTTCTTGCCCGGTCTGCCCGGTGACCTTGTCCAGACTGTCGCGCAGCGAGTTTTCGCGCGACTTGGACACCTCGTAGTCGTTCTTCAGATTGAGCAGGATGCGCTGGACCTCGGCTGTTATGGCGCGTTCAATGTCCCGGCGCTCGGCCTGCGCGTTGATCACGAGAGGATGCTGACCTCCGTAATGCGCCCCAAGATCCGCGAGCTTGCGCGTGACTTCGGCCTGCTGCCGACGAAGCTCGGTGATGACGTTCGAACGGACGACGTCCGGAATGGCCTGCATGTTGCCGCCATGCGCCGTCACGCGCGCCGCCTGCTCGTAGCGGGCTCGTTTTTCGGCCACATCGGCTCGCGCCTCGATGAGCCGCGTGTTCAGATCGGAGAGCTGCTGCTCCGAGATCATGACCCGGTTGTCGCCGCTGCCGGTCGCCAGCAGGCCGTGCTCCTTGCGGAATTCGGCTACGGCGTCTTCCGACTGGCGCAATTGCTCCTGCAACGCCCCGAGCCGCTCCGAAAACCAGACGGAGGCGCGTTTCGCCGCGTCGTAACGCGCTTCCAGCTGGTCGACCACGTAGGCGTCGGCGACGGCGTTGGCGAGACGCGCGGCTTTGCCGGGTTCCAGCGAGGTCACCGAGATCGAGAGCACGTAGGTGCGGTTGACGCGGACGACGTCGAGCGCCTTCCGCAGGCGCCCCACCGCCTTCAGCGTCTCGGGGCTCATCTGCTCGTCCGCCTTGCCCAGGTCCTCGCTCTCTCCGCGCCAAGGCGACCTGAGCAGTCCGAGGACGTAGTCGAGGAACCCTTCCTTCGACTGGCCTCCGAACTCGGCGTCGTCCTCGAGCTTCTCCTTCTCGACCACGCGCCGCAGGAGATTGGTCGACTGCAGGACCGAAAGCTGACTCTCGATGTTGCTCGTTTCAAGATTGAGCTCTGGAAGGACCGTGTCGGAGCCGAAGATCTTCTCCTTGCGCGGTTCGAGCAGAACCATCGCCGTCGCAGTGTAGCGCGGCGCGATCATCAACATGACGACCAAAGCGGCCACCATCACGACGAAGGTGACCAGGAGGATAAACTTCCAGCGACGCCAGACGAAATCTTGGAGCTGACGGAGGTCTACCGCTTCTGTGCTATCGCGATTTTCAGTAGATTGCAGATTTACGAAGGGGACCGTCTTATGCATTGGCGACAGTACTCCTCGGCCAGCATGAGGACATGAGTTCGGTACTACAATCCACAGCTTGGAGCAAGCTTTTTCAAGGAGTTTGCCTACAAAAACCAGACTTGCCCACGTTTACACAGTGTTAAGAAATTCGCCCGCCTTTTTGGGAATTGCTGAGGACACAAGAGAGCTGAGCCCAAAGTTGCGCCTGGCTTGGCGCGCTTTCTCAAAATTATACTGGCCGCTCACTCGCCGAGCTGGGACGCGTCATGACGCAATCCGCGGCAAGGACGTGGTTGATTCGCGCGGGCGCCCGTTTTAAGGGCGACCGTGGCGCGGCGCGACCGAAAGCCGCCGCGCTCCTCGTAGGCGTCCACTTTTTGGGAGGAATCATGGCCGAAACGGCGCGCGAAGATCAGCGCGATTCGTCGAGCGAAGCGGTCGCCGATCGCGGCGATCCGCGCTGGCTGCGGCTGCGCGCCCAGATCCAGACCCACGCCTTCAAGACCGGCTCCTTCGTGCTGACCTCGGGCCGCACGAGCAATTTCATGTTTCAACTGCGCTTCACGACCCTGCACCCCGAGGGCGCGGCGCTCGCCGCCGACCTCATCATCGACTTCATGCGCGCCCGTCGGATCAAATATATCGGCGGCCTCGTGCAGGGCGCCGTGCCGATCGTCGCGAGCGTCGCCGCGCGCAGCTTCGGCGCGGGCGATCCCGTCTTCGCCTTCTTTGTGCGCAAGGAGGCGAAACAGCATGGGACAAGAGAGCGTATCGACGGATTTACAGGGGCGGAGGGCGACGAAATCCTGGTCGTGGACGATGTCGCGACGACCGGGGGCTCGCTGCTCAAGACTATCGCGGCGCTCAAAGAAGAAGGCCTGCAGCGGACGGCGAGGACGGCGCTCGTCATCGTGGACAGGGAAGAGGGGGCGCGCGAGAACCTCGCCGCGGAGGGGATAGAGATGGTTTCGCTGTTCAAGAAGAGCGATTTCGCCACCGCGCCATAGTACATCGTCCGGGCCGCATCGCTGGATGCGCGATCACGCGGCTTCGGCGCAGCGGGAGCGCCGTTAGACGGCGATTGCCAGCAGGTCTCGGAATGGAATAAGCCTCGGCGACGAGGGCGCGCGAGCCCCCGTCCCACGTCGGAGCCATAGGAATGACGCGTCTCGCCTTGCGCCAGCTCGGCCATCTCGATCGCCTCGAGGCCGAGAGCATCCACATCATGCGCGAGGTCGTCGCCGAATGCGAGCGGCCGGTCATGCTCTATTCGATCGGCAAGGACTCGGCGGCGATGCTGCACATCGCCATGAAAGCCTTCTATCCGGGCAAGCCGCCTTTCCCGCTGCTCCACATCGACACGACCTGGAAATTCAAGGAGATGATCGCCTTCCGCGATCGCCGCGCCAGGGAACTCGGCGTCGAGCTTCTCGTCCACGTCAACCAGCGTGGGCTCGACATGAACATCAACCCCTTCGTGCACGGCTCGCAGCTCCACACCGAGATCATGAAGACGGAGTCGCTGAAGCAGGCGCTCGACAAATACAAGTTCGACGCGGCCTTCGGGGGCGCCCGTCGCGACGAGGAGAAGTCGCGCGCCAAGGAGCGCGTGCTCTCCTTCCGCACCGCGCAGCACCGCTGGGACCCCAAGAATCAGCGCCCCGAGTTCTGGCGCCTCTATAACGCGCGCAAGGGGCCGGGCGAGAGCCTGCGCGCCTTCCCGCTCTCCAACTGGACCGAGGCGGACGTGTGGGACTACATCGCCCGCGAGGACATCCCGGTCGTGCCGCTCTATTTCGCCAAGGAGCGGCCGGTCGTCGCCCGCGACGGCGCGCTGATCATGGTCGACGACGACCGCATGCAGCTGCGCGAAGGCGAGGTCGTCCAGATGAAGAAGGTGCGCTTCCGCACGCTCGGCTGCTATCCGCTCACCGGCGCGATCGAGAGCGAGGCCGAGACGCTGGAGGACGTGATCCGCGAGATGCGCGAGAGCCGCTCCTCGGAGCGCCAGGGCCGCCTCATCGACCACGACGCCGCGACCTCGATGGAGCAGAAGAAGCAGGAAGGGTATTTTTGAGGCTGCTCTGACGGACGCGCCGCATCTCCTCGTTCATCGTTGATTCACCAATCTTTCGTCAGGGATCGAACGTTCGCGCCGCGAAGGGATCGACCAACGGAATTTCCAAATCGCCGAAATCGCGGACATTGCGCGTCGCGAGCGTCATGGAATGCACGCTGGCGATGGCGGCGATGGCGCCGTCCATGACGGAAATGGGCTTCCCGACCCGACCCCGCCTGGCGCGGATCTCCGCGTAGCGATGCGCCGCGCGTCGGTCGAAGTCCAGAATGCGGCGTACGAAAGTCTCGCTTTCCAACAGTTCGTACCATTCGAGCAGATCGTCCCGGCGCCTTCCACACGGCAGCATGGCGGCGCCATGGCGCAACTCGGCGACGACGGGCGTGCAAATGTAGCAATCCCGAAGCGATCGGGCGTTCAGCCAGGCGCGAACTCTCCCATCCGGGTCCATCTTGACGAATTCGGAGACGACATTCGTATCAAGCAAGATCATTTGTCGTAACGCCTCATACGGCGTTTCCTCATTTCAAGCGATAACGAGCGAAGGGCGTCATTGCGAGCGAAGCGAAGCAATCCAGGAGTCACGGGCGGCCCCTGGATTGCTTCGCTTCGCTCGCAATGACGCGCCTCTTTCCAGAGAGGCAAGTATGAGCGTTTTCATGGAATCGCCGTACTAGTCAAAGGTCGGGGGCGGACGTTCCGGATCGTCCCGCGAAGGCAGCACGAAGTCGTCGTAATTGTGCTGCTTGGGAAAAGTTCTCGCGAGCAGGTCGCCCAGGCCTTCTTCCTGCTCTTCGCGTTCCGCGGGAGCGGCCTGCGCGAGCCCTCTTCGCAGCAGGGCCATGATCTCGTGCGAAAGGCTGCGCTTGTGGCCCCGAGCCCGCTCTTCGATCTGGCGCTTCAGTTCAGCGGGGACGTTGCGAATCAGGATGTCGGTCATACGCAAGCTCCTTGAATGCCGCTGGCGATATCGTTGATATCAAAACCCACCGAAATTAACAACTTTCACGGAGTGTCATGCCTGACAATAAATTATGCGTGGTCAACGTTTTTGAAATTTTTGAAAGGAGTCCCGCGTTAACCTTTCGTTTACAAAAGCGAACGAGGGTAGGCTCGTTCCCACGTAAGCCGGGACACACGTTATGCAAAGTCTCTCGCCTCGTCGGCCTCCGGAGCTCATATCCGTTGAAAGTCGCCGAAGTCAGCGGGTAAACTTCCAGTCAGGCGAACGAGTCGAGACGCGCTCGATCAGCCTGCGCGCAAGCCCGCTCCTGCTCTTGGCCCTTGCAGTTACCGTGGCGATGGTAGCGGTATTCGAGCCTGAGCTGGTTGTGGCTGGGCTTCGGCGCTTGGGGAGCGTTGTTCCGCATGTGCTTCAGAAGATCTCATCCTTCGTTCCCTGAGCGGAGGCCAGTCCGTTTCGGGCGACGCACGGAGCGTTTCAAACCGCAGCCCGGCTACGACTCCTCCCTCCCCGTCAGTCTGAACCAATCCTCCTCCGAGATCACCTCGACGCCGAACTCCTTCGCCTTGGCGAGCTTGGAGCCTGCGCCAGGCCCCGCGACCACGAGGTCCGTCTTCTTC
>DATHCI010000139.1:0-24854 GCA_035319645.1 Methylocystis sp.
CTTCGCCGACGAGCGACTCGCCGACCAGGAGCTTGTTGATCAAAGCCATGTGCGTTCCCTTTCGATGGGATTTGGGGCCGGCGCCCCGGAGCGCCGGCTTGAGGCCGCGCCGCGGGACCATCCCGCTGCGCGAAACGGGTCAGACCAGCGTACGCGCGAGCGCGAAGGCGTGACGGAAATCCAAACAGAGCGGCTTCTCGGCGCTCGTCATCTGCTTGAAGAGGCCCGCCTGCGTCTTGTATTTGATGTCGCCGACCGCCAGGGCGCCAATGCCGAGGGCGCCGTTAGGGGAGATCGCCACGCCGTTGTCGTGCAAGCCGCAGCCCTCGACGCCGAGCGGCGGGACGGCGTTCACGTCCGCGGCGATCAGGAGATTCTTGGCGGCGGCGATATCATCCTTGGACAGGACTTGCACGCCTGCGCGGGCGGCGCACAGGGCGATCTCAGCCTCGACGAGGAGGGAGCGCACCCGCTCCGGGGAACTGCCGTCGGCCGGAGCGATCTTGACTCCGAACCGCTTCTCGATCTCGTCAGTGAGCTTCTGGATCCGCTCAAGCCCGCTGTAGCCCACCATGGTCACTTCTGCGCCCTCAAGCGCCGAGATGACGCCGGCCGAGTAGCCGACGACGCCCGTGGCGCCGTAGATCACGATGCGGCTGCCCTTGATCTCGCGCTGCTTCTTCGCGCGCAACAGCTTCTCGACGCTGGCCACCATCGCGCCGGCGGTCGTGAACGAGCCGTAAGGATCGGCGAACAGCGACAGTTCGAATGGCTTCAGCAGCGCTTTCTTGGCGATGTCGAGCATATCGAGGGCTAGGACCGCATCGCGACCGGCGAAGAAGATGCCGGTGCGCAACGCATCGCTGGGAGACCGCGAGAACATGGCGTCCTGCACCAGGGCGGGAACCTCTTCGATGGTGACATTGGCGTAAGGGATCGTGACGTCGTAGCCCGCGTCGACCGCCATGTTCACGTCGAAGGGACTCATATGTTTAAGCGTGCTCAACATATGCAATATCGCTTTGGCGGCCATCTGGTCCTCGTTCCTTTCTGCCGTCTTAGCGCCGCGCGTCTCGCAATGACCGCGACGTAGCTTCCTGGCGGTGCGAATTTGTGACGCGGTTTGCGCGCGGGCAGTCCGAAACTGCCCCTTCGGCGCAGAGGTCGGGCGCCGGGACCGCCCCGGATGTCGGGACGGCATAGAACAAAGAACTTGGCTGTTGTCCAGCGCTTTATGGACGCAACCCGGCGAAGGGGACCTTGCGGCGCCTGGGGCGGCGCCGGCCTCGACGGCTAGTCGAAGTGGCCGGCGGCATGGCCCAGCATCGTATAAAATTTTCCGCCGTCCCCCGTCAGAAGTTCGAAAGATTGCGAGCCGCTGCGGTCGCTACGTGAAGTCTTGGCTAGAAGCTCCTCGAAGTTGCGGATGTACTGGTCCACTTGTCCGCGAAACTCGGGGTCCGTACGCAGCCGGCGGCGAATTTCATCAAGGGTTTGCCGACCTTGCGCCGTGTATAGATGGCGACTGAACAGTCCGTCGCGCTCTCCCCGCTGATAACGGCGCCAGAGTTCCGCGACCGCTTCCTCGTCGACCATACGCGCGACGTCGAGCGCGAGATTGTCCAGCGGTCCTGCGGGCAGCTTGCGCGGCGCGTCCTCATCCTCTCGCGAGGCGCGCGCGAGCACGTCGCTCAACCGCCAAGCGGGCTCGGATGCGGCTTCCGGTCGAGTCGCCGGACTGCGCGGGGGAACTTTAGGCGAAAATTGGCGCGACGGCTCGATCCGGGGCGAATCCGACGCCGTTGACTCGAGACGAGGCGTGGAGCCGAGCCTCGGACTCGAGTCCAATCCTCGGCGCAATGGCAAGGCTTCCGCGACGTCAAAGACGCGTCCGGATCTCGCCACGATATCGGTAAGCTCGTTCAGCGCCTTGACCTGATCACCCACGACCCTTCGCAGCGCAGACGCTTGTTCCGCCGTATCGCGCGGCAATTCGACCGCTCCGCGACGCACTTCTTCGCGAGTGATTTCCAACTCGCGCTGAACGTCGTGCGTCATGCTGCGAATCTCCGCCGCCACTGCGTTGAATTGCTCGAGCGCTCGTCCAAACAGCCCGCTGACTTCCTTGGCCGCCACTTCAGAAGCCGAACGAAGAGCCGTCGAGGCGCGCTCTCTTTCCTCATCCGCCAAGCCGCGGACCGACGAGAAACGCTCCTCGACCATGTTGGCGGTTTCCTCGGTCGTTCGCGCCAACAGACCGCCGAATTCGCGCGTGCGTGACTCGACGGTCCGGAGATTTTCGTCGACGAGACTCGAAAAACCGGCGACAGCTTTGGTGAATTCGCGCTGCTTATCCTCGATCAGCTCTGACAAGCTCGCCAGAGCTCGACGGCGTTCGTCGAACGCAGCGTCCAACGCGGCTTGACTTGCAGCGAGTTCGCTTACGCTCGTCGTGAGGACGCGCTGAGATTGCTCCATATCCTCGACGAGCGTCGTAGCGCCGCCGATCGACGAGCTGGCGGCTTTTTCGAGCGCGGCGATCTGCTGCGACACGCCGCTCAGCGCCTGCTGGAAGTCTCGCAAGCGGCTGTCGAGCTGCGTCTCGAGCCTGGAGAGGTCGCCTGTGGCGCTGGTGACGACGCCCTTTAACGAAGTGCTGACGTCGCCGAGGCCTTCGAGCAGCGTCGGCAATTGGCTGCGCAGCTTATCGTCGATGGCCGAGAGAGCTGTAAGCGAGGATGCCCCTCCGCTTTCGAGCGCATGAGTGAGCGCCTGGGTGGAGTGGTCGATCGCGCCGACGAGCTCGTCCTTTCGCTTTTTGATGCGATCCACGATCGAGTCGCCGCTGCTTTCCAGCGTTAGCGCGACCTGTTCTCCCACCTTTGCGAGTTCGCCCAATAGCTCGGCGCCTTTGCCGCCGATTGACTCATGGAGCGCGCCAAAGCGTTCTTCGAGAACGCCGCTGATTTCGTCAACTCGCGCGCTCAGCGCCTGGCCGAGGTCGCCCGTACGGGCGTGCAGGTTCGCATCGAGCTCCCGCCGAGCTTTGGCGAGCGTTTCTTGAATGTCCTGCACGCGAGCGCCGATCGAGTCGACGACCGAACGGCCGCGCTCGTCGAGTTCAGACGAAATCTGGCTCAGCCGGCCGACAACGTTGTCCTCCAACCTCTCGATGCGGCCATCGAGCGCCTGGCTCAGCTCATCCGCGCGTCCCCCCAGCGTATCGTTGATCTCTTTCGCCTTTTGGGCGATCGAGTCCAGGATGCCCCCGGAATGGCTCAGCAGCGTTTCCTCGAGCTCGTGCGCGCCGCGAGCGAGCGAATGCGTAATTGCAAAAGAGCGTTCGACCAGCGTCTTGTCGAGCTTTTCACTGCTTTCCGCCAGAGAGCCCGTAAGGTCGCTGGACTGGGCCGCCAAAGTCTTGCTCATCTCGTCCGCTCTGCGTCCGAGATTTTCGAGAAGCTGAGCGGACGTGTCGGCGATGCTCGAGTCAATTTTGTGCAGTCTTTCATCGAGCGAACGGGCGAGCGCCGAGGACCTGGCGACAAGCGTCTCGTCGATCTCTTGAGTCTTGCCTTCAAGTGAGCGCGCAAGCGCGGAGGACCGATCGCCGAGGGTTCGTCCGAACTCCTCTGTGATCTTGATGAGCGATTGAGCGAGCGCCGCTTTCTCCTGGCCGATTGCATCGCTCAATGCGTGCGTTCGCTCAGACAGTGACTGAGTAAGCGCGGAAGTGCGCGTGACGAAAGTGTCGTCGAGCTCTTTCAGCTTGGCTTCGAGCGCGGTCGTGGTCTGTCGCTGCCCCTCGGAGAAAGTGCGCGCCATTTCAAGAGCGTATCGAGCGAGCTGGTCATGGAAATTCTGGCCGCCGGCGGAAAGACCGGCGTCGACCCGAGCCGCCAGGGCTTCGATGCGATCCCCGGCCTCTTTCGCGCGCGTGAGCGAGGCGCCCTCCACCGCGTCTATCTTTTCGTCGAGAACGCTCGAGATGCGCTCGGCGCGCTCGGAAAGGCTGCCCACCAGCGCTCCGCCCTTGTCCTTGATGGCGGCGTCGATTGCGTTCAGATTTTCCTCGACCCCGCGGGAGAGCTTGGAGATCGATTCGTCGATCCTCGTTGCGGAGGCGGCGCGTTGAGATTCGAGCTTCTCTATTAGCGCCCCTCCGCGACCGACGATGGCGTCCTCCATTTGGCGGAGCCGCAGATCGAGCTCCTGTCCGAAATGGCGGGAGTTGTCCCCGATGCCGGAGGTCAGCCGATCAGTCTCGTGAACGATTCGCTCGATGAGTTCGTCTCCTCGCGTCGTAACCACTGTTTCCAGCGCGGTCGCGCTGCTCGCCAGCGCCTCCCCCCGGCTGGATACGACCTCGTCAACGGCGCGGAGGCTTTCATCGATCTGCGCCACGAGACTTTGTGAGCGCTCGGTGACGCGGTCTGCGAGCTCATTGCCGTCTCGCAGCAGCGCACGCTCAAAGATTTGAAGGTTGTCGACGAGATCCTTCGCGATGCGCTCGCCACGCGACGCGAGAGTCTGTGTGACGTTCTTGCCCTGGTCGAGCATCGTGCGCTCGAATGCAAGCAGTTGATCGGAGATCGTCTCTGCGACGCGCTCTCCCTGCGCTGCGAGGGCCCCGACCGCTTCCTCGGCGGAAGTGAGAATGCGATCGTGAAGCGTCGACGTCTGATCCTTAAGACTCGCGTTCGATCTTTCAACGGCTCGCTGCATCTCGGCAAGGAGGGCAGAGCCATGCGCCGCGAACAGCTGCTTGGTGTCCTCGCGTTGCGCGCGCAGGAGCTCCTCGAGCTTTTCCTTTCCGGAGATCAGCGCGGCCACCCGTTGCTTGAGGAGTTCCTCCAGAAGCTCCGCATGCTCGGCTACCGAGTGAGAGGCGGCCGTGGCGCTCTTGGAGACAGTCTCGTCAAATGCGGTGAGACCGTCGGATAGAGTTGCGGCTATCTGCCTGCTGTGGGCGTCGATATCAGAAATGGTCGCCGTGGCCGCTTTAGCGACGCGACTCTCGAACAATGCGAGGGTTTCGGCGATGAGATGCCGCAGGCGCTCCTCCTGCTCCGCGACGCTTGTTGCGGCGGCGTCGCCATGCTGGGCGGCAAGGCGATCGAACTTGGACAGCCGGTCCATCAGCTCCGAAAGAATTCGTTCCCCCTGCGAGGCGATGGCCAACACCGCCTCGCCTGCAGCGATGGCGAAGTGCTCCTGCACTGTCGAGGCATGCTCCGACAGGGACGAGGTCGCATCCGCGACCGTTTCCTGCAACGAATCCCGGAACGCCTCGCGCTGTCGGGCGAATTCGTCCGTCGTGAGAAACTGCTGCTGACCCAGCAGCTTGGAAAGTTGATCGGCATGCTGCGCAAGTGCGGTTGCGCGCTCGGCGAGAAGTCCATCCAGCCTGACAGCATGGCCGTCGACGGCTCCGGAAATTTCGTCGCTGCGCTGACGAATAGCGGCGCCGAACTCCGCCAATCGCTCCAGCAAGACCGTTGAGACGCGCTCGCTATGGTCGCCGAGCTGACCCGCGACAATGTCCGAAGTCTCGGCGACCTTCTGTTCGAACTCGCTCAGTCTTTCTGAGAACTGACGGCGAATGCTCTCTTCTCGGCTTGCAACCTTTTGCAGCACTGATTCGCCCTGTCGGCCGACTTCCTTCTCCAAGGAGGCGAGGCGATCAGCGAGACTTTCCAGAATGCGTTCGCCTTGCGAGGAGATGGCGATGACCGCTTCCTCAGCCGTGGCCGTGAAGCGCTGCTGAACCGCTTCCGAGTGATCGGCCAGAGCAGCCGTGGCGACATCGACCGTCTGTTCCAGCGAAGAGAGCAGGGCGGCGCCATGCGTCTCGAACTGATCTTTGGCGTCGTCGCGCTGGCGTTCCAGAAGGGCGGCGATTTGGTGGGATTGCTCCGTTAGCGCCGATACGCGGTCCGCGAGCAGATTTTCGAGCCTTTCCGAATTTTCGGCCGCCGCGCTGGAAATTTCCTCCCGGTGCTTGCGCACCGTAGCGTCGAGCTCAACGATACGTTGGGTTAGAGCGGCGGCGGCGTCGTCGCTTAGGGTCTCGATCTCCTGCGCGGTGCGTCTCGCGCTTTCGGTCAGTGTCGACTCGAACTCGCCCAGACTCCGGGCGATCTGCGTTCGAACGCTCTCTTCTCCACGAGCGACGCTCTTGGCCGCCGCATCGCTGCTGTTGGCGACCTGCTGTCGGAAGGCTGCGAGTCGGTCCGCCAGAGTTTCGAGAATTCGCTCGCCCTGCGAAGAGATGGCGACGACGGCCTCGCCAGCAGCGGCCGTGAAACGCTCTTGAACCGCGTCCGAGTGGTCGGTCAGCGCCGAAGTCGCGGCGGCGACAGTCTGCTCGAGAGACGCCAGAATCTTCCCGCGATGGTCTTCTAGCTGCTCGTCCGCCTGGCCATGCTGACCGGCGAGAAGGCGGGCGAGCTCCTCGGCGCTGCGCTTGAATGTCGCCACGCGTTCGGAGAGCAGGCCGTCGAGCGTTCCGGAATGTTCGAGGATCGCCGCAGAGAGCTCCTCTCCATGCTTGTGAAGCGCGGCGTCGATTTCGGAAACGCGTTGTGACAGAGTTGCGGCGAGTTGGTCCGCTTGCAGTTCGACGCGCGCAGCCGTACGATCCGCCGCCTCGTCAACCTTCGCCCCGAACGTCTCCAGGCTCTCACCGATTTTGGAGCGAATGCTCTGCTCCCTCTGGAGGACGCTTGCGGCGGCTGCGTCGGCTCCTTGAGCGATCCGTTGCTCGAACTCCGTCAGACGATCGCTCAAGGTTTCGAGGATACGCTCTCCCTGCGATGAGACGGCGATAACAGCCTCCCCGGCCGCTGCCGCGAAGCGCTCCTGAAGCGCGTCGGTTCGATCGTCAAGCGTTGCGGTTGCAGAGGTCACCGTCTCTTCCAAAGACGCGCGAAGCGCGTCGTCGTGAGCCGCGAATTGAATCTTGGTGAAGTCCCTGTGCTCTGAGAGAAGCGCTGAGAGTTTTTCGCCGCTTTCGTTCAAGGCTTCTGCGCGACGGCCGATCAGCGCGTCGAGCGCCTCAGCCTGAGTTGAGACGGAAGAAGCGACGTGTTTCGAGCGCCGGTCCACGACCTCTTCGAAGGCGGAGAGGCGAGCCAGCAGCGAGTCCAGTATGCGCTCTCCCTGCGAAGCCACGGCGACGACAACTTCGCCAGCGCTCGTCGTGAACCGCTCTTGGAACAGGCCCGCCTGTTCTGTGAGGGTGTGAGACGCCTTCGCGAGGGTCTGTTCGAACGACGCCTCGAGTGCGGCTCCATGCGTCGCAAATTCTTCACTCGCCTGATCGCGCTGGTTGGCGAGCAACTCGGAAAGCTTGTCGCCGCTTTCGTTCAATGCGGACGCGCGCTCCTGCACCAACGAATCCAGCCGCTCGGCCTGTCGGCTGACCACATCCGTCAGTTCGAGGCTCTTCTCTTGCACGGTGGATTCGAGAGCCGCGAGTTGGCTTGAAATCGTGGATTGCAAGAGTTCTCCGCGACCGTCGATCTTCTCCGCGGCTCCGTCCGCAAGCTCTGACAGCTTCCGTTCAAAGCTCGCGATTCGCTCTTCCAGGAACTCGCCCTGTCGGGCGCATCCGGCATCGTAAGCGGCCAGCCCTTGATTCAAGGCCGTCTGGGAGCGCTCGGCGTGCTCGGAAACCCGGGCGACGATCTCTTCGCTGTGCTGGCCGAAGCTCGCCTCGAACGCCGAAAGTCCTTCCGCAAGGGCGGCCGCGACGCGATCACCATGTAGCGCAACGCGCTCCGCGGTCGCGCCACCCGTCTCCGTCACCTTGTGCTCGAGCGAAAGGAGGCCCTGGGCCAGCGCTGTTGCGAACCGGTCCGTCTCGGCCGCCACGCGGTTCGCCGCCGCTCCGCTGGACAGCGCGATCCGCTCCTCGAGCGCGGCAAGTTGTTCCGCGAGCTGGGATTGAATCGCGGCGCCGCGGCTGGCCACTCTCTCGGAGATGTCGGCGCCGTCCTCGAGAACGGCTCGCTCGAACGAAGCGAGGCGATCCGCCAGCGTCTCGGTGATGCGATCGCCGTGGGCGCCGATCGCGTTCACCGCCTCGATCGCAACCGCGCTGAACCGATCCCGTGCGGCGTCAGCGTTTTCTCCGAGAGCGGCGGCGCTCTCAGACAGGCTGAGCAGCAGCCGCTCCTCCAACTCGCGCGCCCGCTCGAAGAAGCCCTCACGGGCAATCTGGTTCGCGGATTCGAGCGCGCCGGCGAGGCGTGCGTCAGCTCCCTCAAATGTCTCTTTGGCGCTCGCCACATGGGAAGCGACTTCGGAAGACAAACGTTCTGCCGACTGCGCGATGGAAGAGTCGAAGGCTCTACCGTGCGAAGCGAAGCTTTCCTCGATACGGCGTCCGGCCTCGTCGAAACGCGTCGCCAGGCGCTCGCTTTCCTCCGCCGCCGAACGGGAGAGGCGCTCCGAGAGCGCTTTGAGGTGTTCGATCGCGCCGGCCTGTCGCTCGTTGAGTTGGTTGAGCAACGCGCCACCGGTAGTTTGGAGCCTGTCCTCTATGTCTGCAGCCCCATGCGAGAGGCGCTCCGAGAGGTCGCTCGTCGCCGAGCTGATGTTTCTCGAAAAGCGATCGCCATGCTCGGCTAGGAGGCTCGCCAACCGCTGCATGTGTTCCAATGCGTGGCCGTGGCGCGCTTCGAAATCCCCGATGAGAACGCCGCTGGTCTGGTGGAGCGAGGCGTCGATCTCGGCGACGCCCTGTGCGAACCTGCCGCTCACGTCGGCTGCGGCGGCGTCGATTTGGCGGGAGACGTGCTCGCCGCGATTTGCGAGTTCCGCGGCTAGCTCCTCGATGCGAGCGATGGACTGGACGTTGCGGGCGTCGAAATCGGCAACGAGGGCGTCGCCCGTGGACTTTAGCCTTTGGTCGATCTCGGCGACGCCCTGTGCGAACCTGCCGCTCACGTCGGCTGCGGCGGTGTCGATTTGGCGGAACACGTGCTCGCCGCGATTTGCGAGCTCTGCGGTCAGCTCCTCGATGCGAGCGATGGACTGGACGTTGCGGGCGTCGAAGTCGGCAATGAGCGCGTCGCTTGTCGACTTTAGCCTTTCATCGATCCGCGCGACTCCACGCTCGAAGCGCTCGGCCACGTCTCCCGTCGTCGCGCCGATGCGATGCGTCACGTCCTCGCCGGTCTGCGAGAGACGCGCGAGCGCTTGCGCGCTGTGGTCGGAGACCGCGGTTCCGAACTGGTCGCCTGCGCGCTCGAGCGCGATGCGCACTTCTTCGCCCTTTTGTCCAAGCGCCGCGGTCACCCGCGCTCCGGCTTCGCTGACCTGTTCAGCGAGCTGGGCCGAGGTCGAGGACAGGTCCTTCGAGAGCGACTCGCGCGCTCCGAAAAGCGCGATGCGCGCGTGATCCGCGTTGAGGACGATCGCCTCTCGCTCGCGCATCAATTCGTCGATGAGCTCACGGATACGGCGCTCGTTCTCGGAATATGAGCGCTCGAGATTTGTGACCTCGGTGCGCACGATGACTTCAAGCTCGCCGGCTCGGGCCAAGGCTCGCTCGATTCCGTCTCCCATCGAAGCCGACTCGCGACGGATCGCCTGGGACAGCGCGACGACCTGCTCTGTTGCGATCGTTTCCGGTTCGATCAGGCGTATCGCGACCTCGGTCATCGCCTTGGCCACCGTGCGCAGCTCCTGAGCGCGGCGCGCCAGCAGACCGGTGACAAAAAGAAAAGCGATGGGGAACAGCAAAGAGAGAAGGGTCAAGACAGGTCGAGGCGCGAGCAAGGACCGATCGTCACCGAGAATTTCGGCGTTATGCGCATAAACATAGCCCAACCACATGCTGGCCCACACGACGATGGACGCCATCGTCGCCACGGCGATCGTGTTGTTGGGCTTGACGTCCAGAGTCTGCCGTAGGTCCCCGATCGATTTGCGATCGTCGTTCGCAGGGGGAGATTTTTGCGGAAAAAGCGGCGGCGTTCGACTCGGCGCGGCAGAGCTGGGCGCCTCCGCCAGTTCGCCCGAGGCGGCCCCCGCCTCGGCGTTGCGAGGGGCCTGAGCTCCGGAAGGCGAATGGGCCGAGACATAACCTGGGAGCCGGGCGACGGGGTGTTGGAAGCTCGCGGTCGCATCTTCTTGGGCGGCGGCAGAGCCGGGAAGCGGGCTCGCGGAGCCTGGCGCGGGTTTGTCGCCCTCGTTGGCAGTCTCAGCGACGGATGGATCCGCCGGCGTGAGCGGTTCGGACGTTCCTTCGGAGCCCTCTCGCGCACCGAGCTCCAACGCCTGCTCGATGGCCGAAAGGGCAGCTGTGGCTGCGTCCTGGATTTTACCCGTCATCGCCTCTCCACCTGAATGACTGCGGAAGCCTGTCCCAACCGTCGCCCTGAACGCGCCAAAAGCGGGACGCAAGCGCAGATTAACCAAATCTTACCGCCCTTCCTCTCTTAAGGAAACCTCGCGGGGGAGCGAACGGAAAACGTCGTTAACGCGTCCTTCAGAATTCTGAAGCCTAATCGAAATCGGGCGTGCGCCAGAATTGGGGTCGTGGCCGTAACCCTATGATCCCAAATTATGATTTTTCCTCAAGGGGGTGGCGCGGGCCCCGCATCCGCTGCTCAGCCGCCGTCGGCGGCGGCGATGAGGCGCCTCACCGTTCTGAAAGCACAAGCATGGCAGCTCAGCGCGCGTCGGAGATGAAAGGCGGATCCGGGCCGGACTCGGACACATTCGCTCATGCCATCGATCTCGTGCATCTTTCCAAGCAAACGATGGGCGACGCGACGCTTGAAGCGGAGCTGTTGCGACTATTCGACCGTCAGACGCGCAACATCCTTGCGCAGCTCGAAGCGGAGCTGGCCGCGCGGCGCCGCTCCGACCTCGCGCACACGCTCAAAGGCTCTGCCCGAGCGATAGGCGCGTTCCTCGTTGCGGACGCCGCCGAACGTCTGGAGACGGCGCATCCGACCAGCGTCGCGGAGAGGGAGCGGCTGCTTTGCGAGCTTAAATGCGCAGTCAGGCGGGCCCAAGCAGATATTGCGGCGCTCCTGCAATAAGCTCGTTTGCGTCAACCTCAGTTATCAGAACGGGCTGACGGGAAAGTATTTTAAGTAAAGTTCCGAATAAACTCCCCGCTGCGCCACCCGCCACATCGCGTATTGCAGCGCTCGACGCAGCTGAGTCGAGCCCTTTTTCACGGCCATTCCAATACCGTCCCCGAAATAGCGCTGGTCCAGATAAGGGCCGCCTTTGAAGACGCAGCAGCCGTCCGCATCGGCGCCGTTCAGCCAGAAAGACAGGGAGATGGCGTCGCCGAACAGCGCGTTCACCCGTCCAGATCTCAAGGCGCGGCGCGCCAAGGCCGCATTCTCGAAAGTGACGAGATTGGCGTTCGGAAAGAAGGCTTTGAGATAGGCCTGATGCGCGGATCCCTGGACGACCGCGACGCTGCGGTCGGTCAGCGTGCGTGGCGTGGCGTCGCTCAACACAGATTCCTTCAAGGTCACGAATCGTCCGGGTGTGAGATAATAGGGCTCCGTAAAGTCTACGAGGCTCGAATTCTCCGGCGTTCGCGCCAGCGACGCGATGACGACGTCCGCGCTGTCGTCGTTTAAGGAGCCGATCAAGAATTCCCACTGCCGCCGCTGGATCGTGCAAGGGATCTCAAGCTCGACGCAAAGGGCGCGAGCGAAGTCGACGTTGAAGCCGACGATGTCGCCCGAAGGCAGCGCAAAGTTGAACGGGGGGTAATCGTCCTCGGTGACGAAGCGCAAGCGCCTGATGTTCGCAAGGTCGGGCTTCTCGAGCCTGCGCGCCGGGTCCCACAAGGACGGCGGCGCGCTGTCTCTCTCCTCAGAGCCTTCGGCCGTTGAGAGATATGCTTCGAAGACAAGTCCCAGAGCGGCGAGCAGCACGAACGCCAGACCGTGCGCAACAACGCTTCGCCTCGGGCGACCGGCCTCGCGGCGCGCCGCAGGGGTCGATGACTTCAGCTCTTGGGCGCCAGCGGCCTGCGTCATGGTGCGCTGAGGGGAGTCGGCGCGTTCCTCCCCTGCCGCTCCAGCAGCGCCTTCACCTTAGCGGCAAGACCCAGGTAGATCGCGGCGTGAGGCCCCTGCGGCGCGGAGCTCACGACGGGACGCCCTTCGTCAGCCGTTTCTCGAATGACCGCGTCCAGCGGAATTTCCCCAAGAAACGGAGCGCCGAGCCGTTCGGCGTCGCGGCGCGCGCCGCCATGGGAGAATATGTCGGTGCGTTCGCCGCAATGCGGGCACAGGAAGTAGCTCATGTTCTCTATGACGCCGAGAACCGGCGCGTTGACCTTGCGGAACATCGCGATGGCCCGACGCGCGTCCACCAGCGCCAGATCCTGCGGCGTCGAGACGATGATGGCCCCGCTCAGGGGAACCTTTTGGGAGAGCGTAAGCTGCACGTCTCCTGTTCCGGGCGGCATGTCGACGACGAGGGCGTCGAGCTCGCCCCAGACGACTTCGCCCAGCAACTGGGTCAAGGCCTGTGCGACCATCGGCCCGCGCCAGATCATCGGCGTTTCTTCGTCGATGAGGAAGCCGATCGACATCACCTTCACACCATGGGCCTCCATCGGAACGAGCTTTCCGCCTTCGACCTGGGGCTTGCCGGAGATCCCGAGGAGGCGCGGCGCGGAAGGGCCGTAGATGTCGGCGTCGAGCAGGCCCACGCGCCAGTTCTGCGCCGCGAGGCCCAGCGCGAGATTGGCCGCCGTCGTCGACTTGCCGACGCCGCCCTTTCCGGACCCTACGGCCACGATGAAGCGCACATGTTCGAGCGCCGCCGGCGCAGGAGCGCCGCCGACGGCAGCGCTTTTGGCCGCCGGCGCCGGCCCACGCTCGGCAGTCAATGTCACGATCGCGCGTTCGACGCCTGGCGTCCTCTCGATGGCCTCGACCGCCGCTTGCCTCACGCTTTCCCAGGCCGCCCCGTGAGCAGGGTCGCCGGTAATCGAGACGAAGACCTTCGAGCCGGAAAGCGTCAGGCCGCTGACTGCGCCGTCTACTGTCAGCGGCGCGCCGCTCGGGGTTTTCACGTTCCGTAAGGCCGCCAGGATATCGGCTTCCGTGGTCACTGTTCGGTCCCCGTTCGGCCGGCGGGCGCCCACCGCGGATGGAATTTCATTTGACGTCGAGCAACTCCACGTCGAACAGCAGCGTCGCATTCGGTGGAATGACGCCGCCCGCGCCGCGGGCCCCGTAGCCGAGAGACGGCGGGATGATCAGCGTTCGCTTGCCGCCGACCTTCATGGAGGCGACGCCCTCGTCCCAGCCGGGAATGACCTCGCCGGCATTGATACGGAAAGCGAAGGGCTGGCCGCGATCGAGCGAGCTGTCGAACTTCTTGCCCTTCACGCCGTCATTGTATAGCCAGCCGGTGTAATGCATGACGCAGGTCTGACCCGGCTGCGGCGTCGCGCCGGAACCGACCTTGGTGTCGATGTATTTGAGGCCGGTCGCGCTGCTGACGGTTTTAGGGTCCTCGGCCGCGCTTGAGGGCGCGCCAATGGCGAAAATGCCGGACACAGCGGCGAGGGCTGCGAGAATTCTCATTGACGTGGCGAGGCTCATTTCCTTCTCCCTTCGAGGCGCGGCCTAGACCGGCAAACCGTGATCGCTGGCGAGTTGGCGCAGGTCCTTCATCGGGCGCGCGCCGAAATGCGAAATGATCTCTGCGGCGGCAAGCGCGCCCAGGGCTGCGCTCTTTTCATGCGCGAGGCCCCTGACGTAGCCCGCCAGGAAGCCGGCGGCGAAAAGGTCGCCGGCGCCGGTCGTATCCACGATCTCCTCGATCGGGTGCGCCGGGATTGAGGCAAGATTGGCGCCGTCCGACACGACGGCGCCTTTCTCCGAGCGCGTCACCACGCCGAGCAGGCCAGGCTCCTGCTGAAGCGCCGAGAGCGCGGTCGCGAAGTCGGCCGTCTGGTAGAGCGAGTGCAGTTCGCTCTCATTGGCGAACAACAAATCGACCATGGGATCGCGAATGAGAGCCAGAAACTCGTCCCGGTAGCGATCGACGCAGAAGGAGTCCGAAAGGCTCAGCGCGATCTTGCCCCCGTTAGCTTTGGCGAGATTCGCGGCCTTCAGAAAGGCCGTTTTGGCCTCGGGCGGATCCCAGAGGTAGCCCTCCAGATAGACGACGCGGGCGCTTGCCGCGAGCCTCTCGTCGATGTCGTTCGGCCCCAGCGTCTGGCAGGCGCCAAGGAACGTGTTCATCGTTCGTTGGCCGTCCGGCGTGACAAAAATCAGACAGCGCGCCGTGGCTGCGCCGTCTTGCGCGACCGGCGTATCGAATTTGACGCCGGCTTTTCGGATGTCGTGCGTGAACTCGCGTCCCGCTTCATCGTCCTTGACCTTGCCGACAAAGGCGGCCTTGACTCCGAGGCTCGCCAGGCCGGCCATTGTGTTCGCCGCGGACCCGCCGGAGACGACGGTCGTCGGACCCATCGCCGCATAAAGCTCGGCGCAACGCGCCTCGTCGACCAGCTGCATGCCGCCTTTGTGGAGGCCGGCTTTGATGAGGGCGTCGTCATCGGCGCGGGACAGCGTGTCGACGATCGCGTTGCCGACGCCGAGCACGTCGATAGTCTGGGACATGTGGAGCCTGGTCAGCCTATTAGATTTCTGCGCTCCATAGCACCGCGCGCTGCAAAACCAAAGGGGCGCGGCCGCAAGCGACGGCTTTGCATGGTTGAGGCGGAGTTCATCGCGATGCGGCGTGAGCGTGGAGCGCCCTGATGGTCTGTTTGTAACCTTCGGCTTTGCGCGCCGCTATCGTCTGCGGAGAAAAGTCGCTGGCGTCGAAGCCCGCCGCCTGTTCGGGCCGCGTGACGGCGATGACGTTGGGAACGCGAACATAGCGTTGTTTGGCTACGGCGTCGTAGGCCGGATGCCCGGCGAGCGGATTGCCTTGCGGGAGCGTGTCGAGAGCCTCTATCAATTGCGCCACCTCGTCGAACCGCCGCAACAGTTTCAGGTCCTCGAGGGTCTTGTTGGCGAACTGGAGATTCTGCAGACGCGTGTTGACCTCCAGAAGATTTCGGGGCAGGGGCGCCTTGTTGGGGAACAAGTTCACGACATAGATGCTGCGCTCAACGCCCGGACTCTGGTCCAGGCGGTCGAGGACGGCGCCAAGCGGCGTATTGTCGAATACGCCTCCATCCCAATACCAGTCGTCATCGCTCTTTTCATCCCCCGTCTTCTCGTCTTCGATCCGCGTCATCGGAAAGGATGGCGGCAGGCTGCCGCTCGCGATGATGTGGTCCAGCCGCAGACCGCCATCGCCGCTATAAAAATATCGGATCTGGCCCTCCCTCACGTTGGTCGCGCTCACGAGCAAACCCGGCGCGGCGGCTGGGTCCGTCAACGCGTCGAGGTCGACGAGCTCGGAAAGCGTGCGGCGGAGCGGAGCGGTGTCGTAAATGCTCGTCCAGGTTGCGATCGATAAGAGATCCAGCCGCGGCGTGAAGAAATTCGGATTGCCAAAAAGGGACGCATATTCCCGAAAGGCCGGCGGAAAGAGGTCCCCGGCGACGCTCACCCTATCCCAGAACCGGGACAAAGCTTCGATTGGCTTGAGGCCCTTGGCCGGTCGCGCCAGCAGGACCGCCGTAATCGCGCCGATCGACACGCCGGCGATGAGGTCGGGATTGAAATCGCTTTGCTCGTAGAGCGCCTCGGCTGCGCCATACTCATAGGCGCCCAGCGCCCCGCCGCCCTGCAAGACCAAAGCCGAAGAAGATGTTCGCGACATGACGATCGCTCCGCAATAATTCTTGCGATGCAACAAGGTAGCCGCCACGGCGCGGGGCGTCAACGTCCCGCGTGCTCGTCGAGCGCGAATCTGAGCTGATCCAAGGCCCCTGCTCAGGTGACGCCAATTTCAAGCAAGGCTTGCAGGATCGATGGTGCGGTCGACGAAGACGATGCGAGGAGCGAAAGGGGAGCCCACGCACTTATTGACGAGGCGCGCGTCGGCGGTTGCGAGCTTCGTGGATTCCCGCTCGGCGCAGGCGAGATAGAGACAGTCGTATATCGGATGATCAAGCGCAATCGAAATTTGCAGCGCCCGGTTGACGAATTGTCGGGCGGGCGGAAGGAAATCGAAAAACTTGGGCAACGAATCCAGGGCGCTTTCGGCCTGTGATGCGGTCATTTCCCCGCGACGCACTTTCTTCCACAAGACGTTCGCGACCTCGATAGCGACGAAATCTGGCGCGCAGGTGACCGGGAAGCTTCTTAGCAAGGCGGAGGCGAAATCGTGCCCAGGTTCGGCCACGAGCCATTTGGCGGCGATTGAAGCGTCGACGACGAGCGTCAACGGTCCCGATCCTCGCGCAGCAGCAAGACGCTGTCCGTCTGAACCACGTCTTTTGGGGTCATGGCGGCGATTTTCTCGGCGAGAAGATAACGTTCCATCGGCGTCAATGGCGCGTCCAGGCCGCGCTCGATCAGCGCGGCGACCTCATCCTCGAACGTCCTGTGCGTCAACGCGGCGCGCTCCTCGATTTCCTTTATCGCGCCTTCGCGGAGCTTGGTTAATGGAATCGCGTTCATGGCGCTCCCCCTATCCTTTGATTGCAACCCAGTATAAGTTGAGACCGACGGGAACGCGAGGAAACTTTTCAGATTGCTCCACCATTCGCGAGGAGTCGCGCGCTCTCTCTCTCGCTTCGATACTCCCGTCGAGTCTCGAGCTCGGCTCCATGAACAAACTTTATCGCCGTACCTCTACCGCTTACGGCGGCGAATGAAATCGCGCAACCAGTTAGAATCAATATCCCACTCATAGCCCGGGCCGCGCCCCAAGCCCAAGATTGAACCGAAGTCAAAATTATACTTATGCCTGTCTGAGACCGAACCTTTCCGATCATTCCCGCTTGGAAGCTCCCCGTATTTTTTTTCGAATTCACAAATTAAATAACCCTCTACTTGCTTGAAGGCGTAATAATTATTTCTGACGCGCGGAATATACATCCTAATTTCAATACCGATATCATGATATTCGATGGATAGCGGATGCACCCAATTATTCAAGTGAGATGTTATCCTGTTTCTGAAATTTCCTTGCCCGATATAAATTGTAGACGACCAGCCACTTTTATAACGTACAGCGTAGGGTCGACATGAGCGTATGATATAAACGACATCGTACGCCGTATGTATTTCCTCGTTATGACCGAATTCGTCGACAAAATACGACCATGAGCGCATTTCCCGGGCCGAAAAATTGAAGGCGCTACAATCCTTGAGGTTAATATCAGCCATCTTCCATGCCCGCACTGGTGACGATACCTCCTCGTAAACTGCAAAAATATATTTCCGCTAAATAAACATGGTAAAGCTTTCTCTCTGAAGAGATCTGTCAATACACCCGCGCCTTCGGCTCGATATAAGCCACTTCGCTCGTCATCGTATAGGAATGCACCGGGCGATAGTCGATCGTGACGACCTTCTTCTCCTCGTCGATCGAGGCCAGCGTGTGCCGCATCCACCGCGTGTCGTCGCGGTCGGGAAAGTCCTCGCGGGCATGCGCGCCGCGGGATTCCTTGCGGTTCTCGGCCGAGACTATCGTCACCGCCGCCTGCTGGATCAGATTGTCGAGCTCCAGCGTCTCGACGAGATCGGAATTCCAGACCAGCGAGCGGTCCGAGACCCTCAGATCGGCGCTCTCACGCCAGATGCGGTCGATCTGCTCGACCCCTTCTGCGAGCACCTCGCCAGTTCGGTAGACAGCGCAATGGGTCTGCATCGTCCGCTGCATCTTCTCGCGCAAGACGGCGGTCGGCGTGCCGCCATCCGCGAAGCGGAAGCGATCGAGGCGCGACAGCGCCGCCTCGGCGCTTTGCGGGGGCAGCTCGGGCAGGGGCTCGCCGGGCTTGACGAGCTCCGCCGCGCGCAAACCGGCCGCGCGACCAAAGACAATGAGGTCGATCAGAGAATTAGACCCTAAGCGATTCGCGCCATGCACCGAGACGCAGGCGGCCTCGCCAATCGCCATGAGGCCGGGGACGACGGCGTCGGGATCTTCGCCCTTCTTCGTCAGCACCTCGCCGTGATAGTTCGTCGGGATGCCGCCCATGTTGTAGTGCACGGTCGGAATGATCGGGATCGGCTCGCGCGTGACGTCGACGCCGGCAAAGATGCGCGCGCTTTCCGAAATGCCCGGCAGGCGTTCGTGCAGGATCGCCGGGTCGAGATGCTCCAAGTGCAGATGCGCGTGGTCCTTGAGCCTGCCGACGCCGCGGCCCTCGCGCACCTCCATGGTGATCGCGCGCGAGACCATGTCGCGCGGCGCGAGGTCTTTCACGCTCGGGGCATAGCGCTCCATGAAGCGCTCGCCCTCGCTGTTCGTGAGATAGCCGCCCTCGCCGCGCGCGCCCTCTGTGATGAGGCACCCGGCGCCGTAAATGCCGGTCGGATGGAACTGCACGAACTCCATGTCCTGCAACGCAAATCCGGCGCGCAACACCATGCCGTTGCCGTCGCCGGTGCAGGTGTGCGCCGAGGTCGCCGAGAGATACGCGCGCCCGTAGCCGCCGGTCGCGAGCATAGTGAGAGCGGCGCGGAACCTGTGGATTGTGCCGTCTTCCAGATTGAGGCAGATCACGCCGCGGCAGCGACCGTCCGCATCGACGATGAGGTCGAGCGCGAAATATTCGACGAAGAATTTTGTGTCGTGCTTCAGCGCCTGGCCGTACATCGTGTGAAGCATGGCGTGGCCGGTGCGATCCGCGGCGGCGCAGGTGCGCAGCGCCGGTGGACCCTTGCCGAAGTCGGTCGTCATGCCGCCGAAGGGCCGCTGATAGATGCGCCCGTCGCCGGTGCGCGAGAAGGGGACGCCCCAGTGCTCGAGTTCGTAGACCGCCTCGGGGGCGCTGCGGCACAGATACTCGATCGCGTCCTGGTCCCCGAGCCAGTCGGAGCCCTTGACGGTGTCATACATGTGCCATTTCCAGTCGTCCGGCCCCATGTTGCCGAGCGCCGCGGCGACGCCGCCTTGCGCCGCCACCGTGTGTGAGCGGGTGGGGAACACCTTCGTCACGCAGGCTACGGAAAGTCCCGCCTTGGCGCAGCCGACCACCGCGCGCAGCCCCGCGCCGCCCGCGCCGACCACCACGACGTCGAAATTGTGATCGACGATTCGATAGGCGCGCCCGTTCACGCTGAAGCTCGCCGTGCCCCCTGCAACCATGGTGACGCCCTTGTCCTCGAAGATAGCCGCGGCTGAGGCCGTCAGCGCGGCGCCGCGATCAGCAGGATCGCCAGCGTCCACACAACCGCAATGGCGCGCGCGGCCCATTTGTTGACGACGAGCGCCTGCTCTTTGAGCGCCGGGTCATGCACGTAGTCAATGATGATCGATTCGGCGCCGCGCCGAGCGTGCGCCGCGCCGAGCGCGATGAAGGCGATCAGCGCCAAGGCGGAAAGCGGGTGGGCGAGCTGCGCCCGCGCTTCCTCGAAATTGGCGCCGGCGAGGTCGGCGATCAGCCAAGCCGCAATCAGCCCGAGCGGGACGAGAACGAGTGACGTCACACGCATGAATCGGTCGTGCGTGGTCCCGGAGCGGTCCGACGTATGGGCCGGTCCGCGTCCGGTCCGCCCACTGATGAAGCTCTCCCGAGACGCCATGAGGTCAACCCGCCAATGCCGAAACGATGAAAGTCGCCGCCGTGAGGACGACGCCGCCGACGAGCGTGCCGAGCGCCAGCCGCTCTCGACCGACGGGATCCATGAAGAGACCGCGATCCCAGAGAGCGTGGCGAACGCCGCCGAGCAGATGATGATACAGCGCCCAGACGAAGCCGACCACGATGACGCGGCCCACGAATCCGCTGGCGATCCACGAAGAGACCGAAAAGACTCCGGACCCCAACGCAAGCGAGAGAAAGTAGAGCGCGAACAGCGCCGCCCCGATATAAAGCGCGACGCCGGAAACGCGATGCGCCATCGACATCGCCGTTGTGAGCATCGGCTTGTAGACGCTGAGATGCGGCGAAAGCGGGCGCGATTCCGGTTCCCTCGTCGTTTCAGCCTGCGCCATGGCTTTCCCTTCTCGGCGTCGATCTTTCCTATGCTAGTTAAATCAAACCACTCGGCGCCGCAACTGCGAAGGAAGAGCCTCGCGACGCCACAAAAGGCGTCGCAATCGAGGGATCAGGGACGTCGCCGAGGGGATCCTAGGGCTCCGGGCGCGGCGTCGTCGCGACAGAAGGCGGCAAGATGGGAAGCACGATCTTCGGCTGGCGGCCTGTAAGGGCGTTGAGGAAAGCCGTGAGGTCGTCGACCTCCGCGTCCGCGAGGTTCTGCCCGAGTTGCGCCTCGGCCATAATTCCCACTGCCTGCTTCAGGTCCCAGACGCGCCCGCTGTGGAAGTAGGGCGCGTTGAGCTCGACGTTGCGCAGGCCTTGCACCTTGAAGACATATTTGTCGGCGGCGTTGCGCGTCACGGCGAACCGGCCGGTGTCGTCGTCTGGAAGAATCTCGCGTCCGGGATTTTTAGCCACGCCGAAGCGCGCCAAAGACGCGCCGCCGACGTTGACGCCGTTGTGGCAGGCGGCGCAGCCCTTGTCGATGAAGAGCTTCAAGCCCCGGGTCTGCCCCTCTGAGAGGGCTGCGTCGTCGCCTTTCAGCCACAGGTCGAACGGCGCGTCAGGCGTGATCAGCGTGGTCTCGAAAACGGCGATCGCCCGGGCCACATTGTCGTAAGTGATCGGCTCCGCCGCGTCGGGAAACGCGCTCTTGAAAGCCGTCGCGTAGCCGGGGATGCCCTTGAGCTCTTCAATCGCGCGCTGCTTGGCGGCGTTTGTCTCGGCGGGATTGAAGATCGTCGGGCCGCCGCGCAGCTTGGACATTGCGCCCGGAAAGGCCATGACCGAGCGCTGCACCTGATCCTTGAGGTCGGCCGCGCGCCCATCATAGTACTGCGACTTGTTGAACACGGCGTTCAAGACCGTCTGGGTCTTGCGCCCGCTGAGCTGGCCTTGACGGCCTGAAGACGACGATCGTCCGTCGCCGCCGCCCATGCTCAGATTGTGGCAGGTGCTGCAGCTGTAATCGCGATTATCGGAGAGTCTCGGCTCGAAATAAAGCATCTTGCCGAGCGCGAGCTTCTCGGGCGTGGAGGTCTCTCCCGGCAGCGGCGGCGGCTCGGAAGGGATCGGCTCGAACAGCTCCTTCGCTTTGGTCCTCAACGTCTCTTCCGCGAATGCTGGCGCGGTCGTGAGCGCGGCGAGAAGGAATGCGACGAGCGGAAGGCGCATGGGGCGAAGACCTTTGTCGAGCGGTCGTGACAGTCGTCTCGCCATAGCACAGAAACCGCAGCTTAGGCCACGACCGGCGCGCCTTCCGTCCGGTCGCTTTGTCGCAGGCCGGCCAGTCAATGCGCAAATTGATAGAGCCGCCAAAAAGAGACGAAGACCAGCCCCGCCGCAAACAGCGCCAGCCACAAGGCCGCCACGAGCACGCGTGGCAGAATGGGCGCGGCCTCGACACGGCGGACCCCAGTGAGAGCGCTGACATCCCGCGGCGCGCGCCCGCGCCTTCCTCCGGCCGATCCGTAGGGCGTGGAATTCAGATACTTGTCGTTGACGCTGACGCCGAGACGGGGCATGGCTCGAACTCCCGATTGCGCTCGCGGCGTCGCCGCTTCAAAACGAAACAGGCGAGGCCTTCCGCTTCGGGCGGGTCAATTTCGAGGCCAGGCCAGGCGGGTGTCACCATGACGCAAAGCGGATTCGCCGGCGGGCGGCTGCGCCTCGAGCAGGGCGTTGGCGGCCATCGGGCCGGCGCCGACGCGGCTCTGCTCGCCGCCGCCGCCCCGCGCAGCTTAACCGGCCTCCTGCTCGACGCCGGCGCCGGCGCGGGGGCGGTCGGGCTCAGCGCGGCTCTCTGTGCGCCTTCGGCGCAGATCGGCCTCATCGAGGTCGAGCCTCGCGCCTGCGCGCTCGCCCGGAAAAATATCGACGCAAACGATCTCGGGCGTCGGGCCGTCGTCTTTGAAGTCGACCTGCTTGACGGCGCCGCGCGCAGGGCCGTCGGGCTCGCCAACGAAACCGCGCAATGCGTTCTGACGAATCCCCCCTATCTCTCGCCCGAAAATTGTCGCATCTCGCCCGACGCGCGCCGCGCCCTGGCGCATGTGCGAGCTGCTCCGCTCGACGCCTGGGTTCGAGCCGCCTTGGCTCTGCTTGCGCCGGGCGGCCTTTTCGCCATGATTCATCGAGCGGACGCCTTGGCCGACTGCCTGACGCCGCTGGCGGGGCGATTGGGGGATGTAACAGTTCTGCCGGTCGCCCCGCGTGAGGGCGAGAATGCGACGCGCATCTTGCTCAAGGGCGTCAAGGGCTCCCGGGCGCCGCTCAAGCTTTGTCCGCCGCTCGTCCTGCACCAGACGGGCGGCGCCTTCACGCCGCTGGCTGACGCAATCTTTCGGGGAGAAGCCCCGGCGCCTTTTTGATACGGAAGCCGTCGTAGAATTTCGGCGCTTCCGCGGCCCGGAAGCTGGGGGCGTTCGCCATTATGCCGCCGCTTTGTTGCGAAAGATCGTAACACTCTCCTGAAGCGTCGACGATCGACCAGCTCTAGCTCATGCATTATGGACTCTTCCCCATGACCGCTCGTGCACATCGCCTGGCGTTAGGCCTCGCTGCGGCGCTCGTCGTCGCGCTTCCGGCGCTGGGGCAAGCGCAGGAAAACTCGTGCCAGAATGACTTCCAAAGACTCTCGGCGCGGCGCATGGGCCAGATCCAGCGCCTCAACGCCATTGGCAAGGCCGGCAAGGGCAAGATGGATCCGATTGCCGCCTGTCCGGTCGCGCGGTCGCTTGTCGGCATCGAGACCGAGATGTTGAGCTACATGGTCAAGAACAAGGAATGGTGCTCCATTCCGGACGCCGTCATCGACCAGTTCAAGGGGGCGCGCGAGAAGAGTTCGAAATTCGCGTCGCAGGCCTGCGCGGTGGCCGTGAAGGTCAAGCAGATGCAGGCCCAGCAACGCGCTCAGGCCACCGCCAACCCGGCCCTGCAGCCGCCGAAGCTCCCGGCCGGCCCCTTGTGAACCTGTCGCGCGACGCTTCGGAGCCGTTGCCCGACGCCGCGCCCGTCGGCCATCTATTCCGTCTGCTGCCGCCCGTCGCGAGACCCTTCGCGCAACTCGCTCGTCTCGACCGCCCGATTGGCTGGCAACTGCTCCTGTTGCCCTGCTGGCAGAGCAGCGCGCTCGCCGCCGCGGCGCTCCACGAAGCCCCGGACCTCAGACAGCTCGTGTTGTTCTTCCTCGGCGCGGTATCGATGCGCGGCGCCGGGTCGACCTTCAATGATTATATCGACCGCGATATCGACGCCAAGGTCGAGCGCACGCGTGCGAGGCCGCTGCCCAGCGGACGCGTCACGTCTCGCGCCGCCTTGCTGTTCTTTGTCGCGCAGAGCCTCGTCGGGCTCGCCGTGCTGCTCTCCTTCAATTGGCTGACGGTCGGCGTGGCGCTCATTTCGCCGCTCATTTATCTCGCCTACCCCTTCGCCAAACGACTCACATCCTGGCCGCAAGCCGTGCTGGGCCTAGCCTTCGCCTATGGCGCGCTCGTCGGCTGGACGGCGCGGGCGGACTCCCTGGCCCCCCCGGCTTTCCTGCTCTATGGCGCCGCAATTTGCTGGACCATCGGATACGACACGATCTACGCGCTGCAAGACATTCGCGACGACGCGCGCGCGGGCGTCCGCTCGACGGCTCGGCTGTTTGGCGCGCGCGTCAGGCCGGCGGTTGGGGCGCTCTACGCCGCAGCGACGACATGCGCCGCGCTCGCCGTTTTTGAGGCGGGCGGCGGCATTTACGCCTATGCGGGCGTCTTGGGATTCGCGGCGCATCTCGCCTGGCAGACCCGCCAGATCAAGGTCGACCTGGCGGCGCAGGAGGCTCTTGGACTTTTTCGCGCCAACCGCGATGCGGGACTCTTGCTGTTCGCCGGCTTCCTGGCGCAGAGCCTCGCGTCTCTTCACTCGTAACAGATGATCTCGCGCTCGCCGGCGAAGACGGTGGCGGCGCGGGCGGGTTCGCCGGGCTTGCGCCGAGCGCACGAACGCGGTCGGCGCTTGGCGATCGTCGCGTTGCGGCGCCGCTCGAAGACGGCTACGCCACGGCGGCCGTCTCCGCTGAAGTTTTCGTCGGCGAGGCGCGGCAGATTCAGATAGTCGGCCCAATAAGTCCAGTCGGCGGCGACCGCTCGGCTGTCCGCGGTCTCGACAAGCACGACCTCTAGATCGGCGTCCTGATGCGCCAGCGACAGGCGGTAGGAGAGACCGCCGTTCGGCGCAG
Organism: Methylocystis sp.; assembly: GCA_035319645.1. GTDB lineage: Bacteria > Pseudomonadota > Alphaproteobacteria > Rhizobiales > Beijerinckiaceae > Methylocystis. The sequence goes on from DATHCI010000139.1 coordinate 24,342, forward strand.
TGTCGACGGCGAGCGCGACCCCGCGATAGGTTTCGACCGGCGCCAGGATTCGCATCGATATGCCCAGAAAGCGGCGCAGGATCACAACGCCGCGCGGCGAGACGCGCACCTGGCGAACGCCGCCCTCGGCGCGCGCGTCGCGCTGCGCCAGCACCAGAGTTTCGCCATTCCTCACCGACATCCTCGCCTCGCTCGGGTTGCGATTGCTATGCGCGCATGTTGGCTCGGAGCGTTTGGCGCAGGGCTAACGGGGCTGGTGAATCCGCCATAAACCGACCCGTCCGGAGCGTGTTTCGATCCGCGTAGCAAAGTCCTCGGAAATGGATTGGATCAAATTGCATGCATTCTCTTCCCCTTCCCGGAAAGAGCGCGCTCGCCGGGCGGACAGATCGACGTAATTGCGGTTTCAAGCGAGCCTTCCGTCGTGGCGAGCACGGCGGAAGGCGGGTCTCTCAGTGAATCGCGGTGATCGGCGCGGTTGCGACGCCGACAACGCCGCCGACCGCAGCCGCG
>DATHCI010000140.1:0-14764 GCA_035319645.1 Methylocystis sp.
ACAGCCTGCTCGCCGCGCCGGAGCTCAAGGACACGCTGGTCCTCATCAACGAATTCGGCGAGGTCGGCCTCGATCATCTCTTCGTCGAGAAGATCGACGGCGAGATGATCGTCATGAGCTCGGGCTGTGTCTGCTGCACGATGCGCGGCGATCTCGTGGCGGCGCTGGAGGACCTGCTGCGCAAGCGCGACAATGGCCGCGTCACGCCGTTTCGCCGCGTCGTGCTGGAGACGACCGGCCTCGCCGATCCGGCGCCGGCGCTGCATGCGATCATGCGCCACCCCTATCTGCTGATGCGATACCGCCTCGACGGCGTCGTGACGCTCGTCGACGCGATCAACGGCGCGGCGACGCTCGACGCGCATGAGGAGGCGATCAAGCAGGCGGCTGTGGCCGATCGGCTGGTGATCGCGAAGACCGACCTGCCCGAAGGCGCGGCGCGCCTGCCGGCGATTTCCGCGCGGCTGCGGCGCTTGAACCCGCGCGCCCGACAACTCATCGCGGCGCAGGGCGAGGCGACGCCCGACGCGCTGCTGGACTGCGGCCTCTATGACGCGAGCGGCGAGACCCCGCGCGTCGCGCAATGGCTCGACTCTTCAGGCGGCGCGCACGGGCACGAAGAGCACGACCACGCGCACGCGCATGGCGGCGAGGATCACATCCGCTCCTTCTGCCTGACGAGCGAAACGCCGCTCCAGCCCTCGGCCTTCGAGATGTTTTTGGAATTTCTGACCGCCGGGCTCGGGCCGCGGCTCTTGCGCGTGAAGGGGATCGTGGCGCTCGCCGACGACTCGTCGCGCCCGGTGGCGATCCACGGCGTGCAGCACGTGTTCCACCCGCCGCATCGCTTAAAGACCTGGCCCGACGCCGACCATCGCACGCGCATCGTCTTCATCGTGAAGGATGTGGAGGAGGCTTTTGTCGCCGGCCTTTATGCGGCTTTCGCGGGCGAGCCGCGCGTCGACGCGCCCGACGCTGCGGCGCTCGCCGAGAATCCGCTCGCGCCGAGGGCGGGCGGGCTGTTCGGGTAAGAGTGATTGGCGCGGCATCGCGCAAGCGGAAATTGGCGAAGAGCCATTGTGGGATTTCGCCCATTCCTCGAGGCTGTGACGCATGACCCCCGTCGCCTCCAGGTCATTCAAAGCCGACGACGATCGCGTCGACCTCCCTGCGTCCGACCGAGCCTTCGACCAGCAGCCGACGCGAATCGCCGGGGCGACCATGCAACGCTGAGAGGACGGCGTCCTTGCCCAAGCCACGGACGGGCAGCCCATCGATCGCCAAGAGCTCATCACCGCTGCGTAGGCCATCCACGGCCAGGCGATCTGTCCCGGGCAGGCGCACGGCTCCGCCAATGAAGTAGCTGTCGATGCGTCGGATCAGGGTCACGCCGACCTGATCGAGGTCGTGCGCGTCGCTCGGTCCTTGGCGCATCCAAAAGCTCATGCGATTGGGATAATCAATCGTGAGCTTGAAGTCTTTGAGCGCATTGCCTCCCAGCCAGCCGATCACGCGCGTAGGCGCCGCTTTGGCCCAGTTGTCCCAAAAGAGGTCGCCCAGCAGGCTGTCCGCAAAGGCGCCGAGCAGCGGCGCCGTCCCGAGCGCGCCGACATTTTCGAGCGTCAGGGCGCCCAATTTCACGCGAGGAATGCGGAACACCGAGCCGTCTTTTTCGAAAGCGAAGTCGACCATATTGGCATTGGCCGGGCCGACGGCGCCTTCAGCCCGGCGCCAGCTCGGATTCTCTCCGAGCCAACGGCGGGTCACGTCGCCGCGCACCCAGGTGTAGCCGCTGCCCGCGTCGATCGCGATGGGATAGATTGATCCGCCGATTTCCGCCTCGGCGGCGACGACGCCCGTTTGCGGGTTGACGGAGACGGGAACGCGAACGCCTTCAAAGATTCGGCCGCCTGGATCATTGAGCGAAAATCTTCGGCGCGCGTAATCGATGGTGATGGCGTATTTTTGCAGCAAACTGGCGGGAAGCATCGCTTCGACGCCACGTGGCGCGAACAGATGATGGAAATCGGGCGCTGCCAGCCCGCCATCGCCATCGACGACGCCGCTCGCCGGCGTTTCTATTTCGACGCCGCCGATTCTCATTTTCAGCGTCTGCCGTCGATCGACGGCCAAATCCCGGTAGAGCTCATTCGTGAGAATGGGCGCGGCCATCCCCATGTTGAACCAAGCGAAGGCCGATCTTTCACCGCCATCGGCTCTCTCGAATGAGACTTCGAGCAGAATGCGCTGCGAGTCCAGTATGAAGGGTTGGCTCGTCGACGCAGCGTCGGTCTGAACGGCCCTCGGTCTGCGGCTGGGGTCCGCCTGTGACGCAAGACACGAAAAGGAGATCGAAAGGACGAGCAATGCGAGGAATCTACATGCTCTCACGAGCCGTCTCCCTTCCCGTCCGCGCAGCTGGTGGGACGAAGTGATTTGAAACTTCTTCCGCGGCAAGCGGGTCGCCTACCCCTGCCCGCTGATCCTCTCAATCTCCGCCCCGCAGCCGCGCAGCTTCGTCTCCAGCCGCTCGAAGCCGCGGTCCAGATGATAGACGCGGTTGATCGTCGTCTCCCCCCGAGCGGCGAGCGCCGCAATGACGAGCGAGACCGACGCGCGCAGATCCGTCGCCATGACCGGCGCGCCCTCGAGGTGGTCGACGCCCGAGACGATGGCGCTGTCGCCCTCCAAGCGGATCTTCGCGCCGAGCCGGGCGAGCTCCTGAACATGCATGAAGCGGTTCTCGAAGATCGTCTCGGTGATGCGCGACACCCCTGTGGCGCGCGTCATCAGCGCCATGAACTGCGCCTGCAGATCTGTCGGGAACTCCGGGAAAGGCGCCGTCGCCACATTGACCGGCCCGATCCCTGAGCCGTTGCGGATCACGCGCACGCCGCCCTCGACATCCCTGACCTCCGCGCCGGCCTGGACCAGCGCGTCGAGCGCCGCCTGCAGCGTGTCCGCGTCGACGCCGGAGAGCAGCACGTCGCCGCCCGTCATCGCGGTCGCGATCGCATAGGTGCCGGCCTCGATGCGGTCCGGCATGACCCGATGGGTCGCGCCGTGCAGGAAGGCGACCCCCTCGATCTCGATGATCGGGGAGCCGGCGCCCGAAATCCGCGCGCCCATCTTGTTCAGGCAGCGCGCGAGATCGACGATCTCCGGCTCGCGTGCGGCGTTGCGGATCACGGTCGTTCCATTCGCGAGCGCGGCCGCCATCAGCGCCGTATGCGTGCCGCCGACCGTGACCTTGGGGAAGTCGATTTCCGCGCCGCGCAGGCCATTCTTGGCCTTCGCCACGACATAGCCGTTCTCGATGTCGATCGAGGCGCCAAGCTTCTCCATCGCCATGAGCAGCAGGTCCACCGGGCGCGTGCCGATGGCGCAGCCGCCGGGGAGCGACACGCGCGCCTCGCCCATGCGGGCGACGAGCGGCGCGAGCACCCAGAAGCTCGCGCGCATGCGCGAGACGAGCTCGTAAGGCGCGGTCGTGTCGACGATCTCGCGGGCCGTGAATTGGACGGTGCGGCCTTCGTCGCCGCTGGCGCCGGCGCGCTTGCCGGCGATCATGTAGTCGACGCCGTGATTGCTGAGGATTCGCTCGAGCTGCGTCACGTCGGCGAGCAGCGGCATGTTCTCGAGCGTCAGCGGCTCGCGCGTGAGCAGCGACGCGATCATGAGCGGCAGGGCGGCGTTCTTCGCTCCCGAAATCGGGATGACGCCCTTGAGCTCGACGCCGCCGGCAATCTTTATTCTGTCCATCCGCCCCCGTCCCGCGGCGCGGGCGCGGCCTTTCTGGCCGCGGCCTTGCGCCGGCGCAAATTGTCGCGCAAGGCGGCGGCGCGCGCCGCAAATTTCCCGTCCGGCGGCGGCTGCGCGGCGTCCAGCCGAGCGCCGCTCTTCGCCTCGCGCCGATCCTCGCGCGTTACATCTTTCAAACTAGCGGGATCATGTGGCGTTTCCGGGGCGCGCGCCATCACAGGAAGCTCTTCTCCTCGACGAGGTCGGACATCAGCAGCTCGTTGACCTGTCGCTTCAGCGCCGCGCGCTCGTCGTTGCGTTTGTACACGGACCTCGCCAAGGCGATGAAGTCGTCGTCGAACGCGCCCGCGCGCTCCTTTTGACGTATCCTGTCCTCGATCTCCCACAGCTCGCCGTTGACTTCGCGCAGCCCCTGCCTGAGCTGCGCAAGCGTCGCGCATTCGGCTTGCGTTGCGGCGATCTCGCTCAGCAGCGACAATTCCCGCCGCACATTGGCCAGCGCGATCGGGTCGGCGATCTTGACGCTCTTGATTTCGAGGATCGTAATCTTGTCGACGAGCTCCCCCCATGAGATCGGCGCGATGGGCGCCGAGGAGTCGCCCGACGCCAGCGCTTCGGGCGCCGGCGCCGCCTGCGCCAGGCGGGAGACCTCGCTCTGCATCGCTGGGAAGACGGCGCTCCAGTCGTCCCGAGTCTTCTGGCGAAACAAACGCATAGTCGGATACCAGGGGGTGTCCTCGCGGTGGAGCAGCCAACGCCAGTCCGGCGCCTGCTTGAGCGCGACCCAGACCGGGCGTCCGAGCGCGCCGGCGAGATGGGCGAGAGCGGTGTCGGATGTGATGACGAGATCGAGACACTGCATCACTGCGGCGGCGTCGAGGAAGGCGTCAGCGCCCGCGTCATAGTCTTCGCCGAGGCTCTCGACCTCCATGCCGGCAGGCAGGCTCCGCAGCTGCTCGGCGCCGTCGCTCTTCTGGAGACTGATCAGACGCACATTGGGGATCTGCGAAAGACCGGCGAGCTCCGCGACCGCGAAAGACCGGCCGATGTCGATCCTGCGTTTCCTGCCTTGCCAGGAAACGCCGATCTTGAAGCCTTCCTCGCCGATCCGGCGCCGCCAGTTCTCGACGCGCTCGGGCTCCCCGCGAAGGTAGGGCGTCTGCGCCGGCGCGTTCTCGACCGTCGTCTTGAACGCCGCCGGCAGGCTCATCAGCGGGCAATGATAGTCGAAGCGATCCGGCGTCTGCGCCTCGTCGATGATCTCGATCGTCGGGCTGAGTGAGCGGAGCAGCCGGTGCAAGCCGTTCTGCGCCGAAAGCACGACCCTGGCGCCGAGCCTTTCGGCGAGCGGCAAATATCTGCAGAACTGTATCGTGTCGCCCAGCCCTTGCTCCCAATAGACGAAGAGCGTCTTGTCGGCGATGTCTGCATCGCCGAGCCATTCGGGCTCAGGATAGGAACGGGTGACGAAGAGCGTCTTGTCGGGAAGCGCCGGGTTTTGCTTGCAGGATTCAAAGAGGCGCCAGCCCTCGTCGAACCGCCCCGCCATCAGCAGGCACCAGCTCTTGTTCCAATAGGCGTCGGCGCGATCGGGCTTGAGCGCGATGGCGCGGTCGTAGCTCGCGAGCGCGTCGTCCAGTCGCGTGAGCTCCTGCAGGACGAGCCCGCGGTTGATGTGAGCCTCGACGAAGTCCGGCTTCGCTGCGATCGCCGCATCCCAGCTCGCGAGCGCGTCCTCGAAGCGGCGGAGGTCCTTGAGCAGGTTGCTGCGATGGTCGTGAGCCGCTTTGGAGTCCGGGCTCAGCGCGATCGCCTCGGCATAGCTCGCCAGCGCCTCATCGAAGCGCTCCAGCCGTTTGAGGACGTTGCCGCGATTGTCGTGGACGTCGGCCAGGTTCGGATTGAGCGCGATCGCCCTGTCGTAGCTCGCCAGCGCCTCATCGAGGCGACCGAGCGCCATGAGCACGTTGCCGCGATTGCTGTAAGCCTCGGGATAGTCGCTCTTGAGCGCGATCGCCCTGTCGCAGCTCGCCAGGGCTTCGTCCAGACGCTCGAGATCCTTGAGGACGTTGCCGCGATTGTTATGCGCCTGGGCGAAATTCGGCCTCAGCGCGACGACCCTGTCGTAGCTCGCGAGCGCGTCGCCGAGACGCCCGAGCTCGCTGAGGGCTGCTCCGCGGTTGAAATGCGCTTCGACGTAGCTAGGACGCAACGCGATCGCCCGATCGTAGCTCGCGACGGACGCGTCGGGGCGCCCGAGCGCCTGCAGAACGATTCCGCGATTGTAGTGGGCCTCGACGAAATCCGGCTTCAAGGCGATCGCCCGCTCATAGCTCGCCAAAGCCTCGTCGAGACGACCGAGTTCTTTCAGGACATTGCCTCGGTTGCAGCGGGCCTCCGCGAAATTCGGCTGCACCGCGAGCGACTTGTCGATGAATTCCAGGCCTTTGGCGGGGTTGCCGCTCTGGAACTTCGCGACGCCAAGAAGGTGCAAGGCGGCGCTGTTGCGGCCCTCGCGCGCCAGAACCTCTTGGTACAGCTTCTCGGCCTGCGCCAGATCCCCTTGCTGGTGGACGGCCATTGCGCGAGCGAGCTTCTGCTGCGTCGTCTCAGCGCCAACCGCCGCCGACGGAGAGGGCGATCGACCGCCCTTGCTTTTTGGAAGCGATCGGGAAACCTCTTCGAACTTCGCTCGCAACCATTCGGCGTCGTTCAATTTGGCGAGCCCGCGGCCGCGGAAGTTCTCCTTGCCGAAAGCCGCGCCCATGCGCGAGCCGAGAATGCACCAGTCGCCGTGGCGGGCTTCGGCGCCGGCCGTCTGCCAGATTTCGAGGAGCTCGCGCAGTTTGGGGTGTTCTATCACCCCTCCCGTCATCTTCGCGCACTCGCGGAAGCCGCAGCGCCAAGCGAGGAGCGGCGTGGCGTTGAAGCGCGTCTCGACGGCGGGCTCTGTGAAAGACTTTCTTTGGCCTTTCATGCTGCCGAAAAAATCGATCGCGTTCTTTTCCATGGACAGGATTGCGGCGCGACTGACCAGCTTCAAAGCGCCGTTGAACCACCGGAGTTGGTTGACGGCGTTTATGGCTGGCCAACAATAGATGTCCCCCGACATCGTCGTCTCCGGCCAGCCGAATGAAAACCCGTCCAATACCCAATTGTCGCCATCCACGATATATAAATGCGAAGACTCGGCGATCTCGCCGGCCTTCTGCATAGCTTGATAAATGCCTTTCACGCCATGCACGCGCTTGGCGCCCGGCGCCATGCTCAACAGGCGCGCATAATGCTTGTCCGCCTCCGGCTCCTGATAGCTGATGAAGATCACATCCGGATTTTGACTTGGCTCACTCATGCTCACCGCCGAGAGGTTCCTGCCCCGAGCTACGTCGCTCTGCGCCGCTGCGTCCGCCATGCCGAAGGCGTTGCGGCAATTCTAAATGGCGAGCCGGCGCTTGCAAAATCGCTTTCCTCGCGTCCCTCGCGCATTCGCCGCGAATTTTCACGTCGGTCGCCAAGAGCGCAAGACATGATCCCGCGAGCGGCTCGCGAATAGAATGGGGGCGGGCGCCGAAAAATTCATCTCGCCATTGACTGGTCCCGAACGTGGAGATCGTCGCCGAGCTGTTCAGCTCGCTGATGAGCGTTCGGGCGCCGGGTTGACGACTTTGGGCTTTTGCCTCCAACAGGCCGGCCGGACCTCCCAAATCTGTTGCCGAGAAGACACAGTGCTTCGGCAATTTCGTCGGACTCTTATGATTCCGACCGCTGAGGCCTAGCATGTCATGCATCCGTCATCTAGGGACCATTATTCCAGACGCTAGTTCCATTGGGAAGTCGATCGCGCCTGGATCCGCGTAGAAGACTTTTCGCGTCGCCGAAGAGGAGGGGTCTCAAATGAGGATCGGAGTGGGCATACGCGCGCTTGCAGCCGCTGCGTTTGGCGTTGTCGCCATGCTGCCGGCGTCGCAGGCCGGCGCCTCGAACGAAAAAGAGGAAATCCGCGCTCTCATCGCACGCCTGAAGAAGCTCGAGGCGAAAGTCGCCGAGCAGGAGAGGCAAGAGAAGCAGACGCGGGCAACGGCGCAGCACGCGACCAATGTCGCGAACGCTGCGAACGCAGCGATCGTCAAAGGCGAGCTTCCGCCGCCGCCCCCCCCGGTGTTCGTCACTTTCAAGAATGGCTTGAAGGTTGAGACGGCGGACGGAGATTTCAGCTTCAAGATCGGCGGCCGCATCTTCGTGGATGGCGGAGTCAACACGCTTCCGGTTCAGACCTTCCCCGCCACGGGATGGACTCTTCCGTCCTCGATCGCGACGTTCGACCCGTCCCACTCCGCTAACGGATTCAGCAATCAGGTCGGCTTTCGTCAGGCCCGTCTCGAAGTCGAGGGCAAGGCCTGGAGGGACTGGTACTATAAATTTCAGTATGACTTCGCAGGCGCCCCGAACGATCTCGTCCTTGGCGGATTTCGTGACGCCTGGCTCGCCTATGGCGGCCTGAAGCCGATCACTTTCCAGGTGGGCAACCAGTTCGAACCGAGCAGCCTGGAAAGAACGAACTCGTCCAAGACCAGAGACTTCATCGAACGCGCGCAGCCGAGCGACCTGCTGGCCGGCAACCGTCACCTTGGTTTTGCCGCCGCCGCCGGCGGCTACGCGCCTGGCTTCCTGGGCAAGCCGAATTGGAGCGCCAAGGCCGGCGTCTACAGCACGAGCTTGGAAGACGGCAATCCGCAAGGCACCACGACTGCCTCCGTCGGCGGCACGACGGTCGTAACCAATATTGGCGTCCCGGCCGGCAATTCCGGCTTCTTGAATCCCGTCGCTGGCGGCCATCAATATTGGGACGCGGCCGGGCGCGTCACCTACGCGCCCATTCTGACCCCCGAGGCGCTGCTGCACATTGGCGGCTCGTTCCGCTTCCAGAAGCCGAACGATGCGACCGCGGCCAGCGACGACAGAGTTCTGCAGCCGGGAAGCACCCTGAAGTCGGAAGCCAATATTTTGAACGAGAACCTGCTTGGAACGCCGGCTCTCACCTGCGTCTCCCCGCTGACCCAGGTGGTCGGAGGAAACTGCGTCCAGAGCGTCTTGAACCCGGGCGCCGAACTGGTCGGCGCTTATGGCCCGTTCTCGGTTCAGGCCGAGTATCTCGGCGTGCACTACAACAGAAGCGGATCGCTTCTGACCTATTACAACTTGGGTGGACAGCATGCGCCAGGCAGCACCTCGGTCAACTTCAGCGGCTACTATGTCTACGGGACCTGGTATCTGACCGGAGAGTCGCGCGCCGAGGCCTATTTGACGGCGCCAGACGAATTCAACGCGCCGTCGACCTTCGGTCAGATCAAGATTCTCCATCCCTTGAGCCAAGGAGGGTGGGGCGCTTGGGAGCTGGCCACGCGACTGAGCGAGATCAATCTGAACGACGGCGGAACCGGATATCTCCAACCTCTCGGCAGCCGCAACAATATCCAGGGCGGACGGCAAACGGACGTCACCGTTGGTCTCAACTGGTATCCCGACAGGGGCATCCGGTTCATGGCCAACTGGGTCAACGTCGTGCAGTATGCGGCGCCCTATACGCGGCCTGACATCAACGGAATCCATCCGCAGCTCTTCGAGCTTCGCGCGCAGGTCGATTGGTAGGCTTCAGCAAAAACCTGAGCCTCGCACCGCCATGCGCCCCTCCGGATCCCCGGAGGGGCTTCTTTTTTGCTCATCTCAATCCCGACACCGCAGCGATTGAACCGATCGCCCCAGCCGTGGCTATTGCGGCGCGGTCGGCGCCCGCTGCACATTTGTCAACGCCGCGTCATATACTGCATCTCATGATCAATCGTCGCGCCAGCCTAAGCGCGGGATTCGAGCCTTTGGGCGAGCGCGTCATATTCAGGACGAGGTCTCTCCATGTGCTTCTCTGCAGCCGCAAGCTTCTCAGCCGGCGCTTTCTGCGTCGTGATCGGCTCCAAATCGCTATTGAGGGCTCAGCGCTCGGACTTGGCGCTCGCCGCCATTCCCATCATTTTCGGGGTTCACCAGTCGCTTGAAGGCCTCGTCTGGTTGAGCCGCGGCGAGGGGCTTGGACAGCTCGCCGGCTACGTCTTCGCGTTCATCGCCTTTTGCTTGTGGCCCGTCTATGTTCCAGTCGCGAGCTGGCTCTCGGAGACCGAGTCATGGCGGCGCAGGCTCGTGGAGCTCGTGGGCGGACTCGGCTTCGGCATATCGCTGTTTGCGGCGCAAGTTCTTTGGTGGGGCCTCGTGATCGACCCAAGCGGCGCGCAGGTCCGCTATCTGCCGACGACGAGCTACCGGGAGATCTACGACTATTACTACGCATTGTGCACGATCGGACCGCTGCTGCTGCACCGCAGCCCCCCGATCAAGGTCTTCGGCGGCCTGGTCCTGCTATTCTTCTGCGTCACGCTGCTCTATCTCGATCAGGCGCGCTATTCCGTCTGGTGCTTCTTCGCGGCGCTGTGCTCGGGGGCTACCGCAATTCACGTCGCCGCCAAGGCCGCGGATCTCGGAGCCCCGCCCTTCTCGAACGCTGCGGCGCGACGGGATGAGGCGGGCGGCGCGTCCTCTCAAGGGTCGCTTTTATAGCTCTTCTCTTCGACGAGCTCCGACTCCAGCCTCGTATTGATCCGCCGCTTGATGACCGCGCGCTCGTCGTTGCGGCGATAGACGGAGCGCGCGAGCGCGATGAACTCGGCGTCGAACTCGCTCCTGCGTTCCTTGTTGCGAAGCTTCTCCTCGACCTCCCACAAGGCTTCGTTGACCTCTCTCAACCTTGTCGTCTCTTCCGAAATGTGGGCAAGGCGGGGCGACGTCGCGACGTCGCGCAGAAGCGCCAGCTCCTTCTGCGCGTTGGCGCGCGCCGCCGGCTGGACGAGCCTTGCGACCTTGATCTCCAGAATCGTGATCTTGTCGATCAATTCGCCCCACGAGACCGGCGCTCTCGGCGCGATGCCGCGCGGCGCTTGGGGCGCATGGCCTCCGAGCTGCGCGCGCGCCCCCCCGCAGCGTCGAGCGCGCAGCTCGGAGGCCATGCGCGCGAAGACCGCGCTCCAGTCGCGCCTGGCGTCCTGGCGGAAGAGACGCAGCGTCGGATACCAGGGCGAGTCGTCTCGATCGAGCATCCACCGCCAGTCCGGCACATGCTGAAGCGCAATCCACGTCGGGCGTCCAAGCGCGCCGGCGAGATGCGCGATCGCCGTATCCGGGCTGATGACCAGATCGAGCGACTCCATGATCGCCGCGGTGTCGAGGAAAGCGTCGGGGCCGGCGTCATAATCCTCGCCGAGCGTCTCGATTTTCATGCCCGCGGGCAGATCGTCAAGCTGTTCCGCGCCGTAATTCTTTTGCAGGCTGATCAGCCGCACATTTTCGATTTGTGACAGCTCGAAGAGCTGCTCGAGCTTTACCGATCGGCTCCGCGCGGCTCTTCCAAAGCTTCCCTGCCAGGCGACGCCGATCTTGAAACCCTGGTCGCCCAAGCGATTCCGCCACATAGCCACGCGGTCGCCTTCCGCCCGCAGATAGGGGCCGTCCCAGGGAATCGTCTCGCCCGTGGTTCCGAGCGCAAGCGGCAGGCTCGCGAGCGGACAATGAAAGTCGAAGTCGTCCGGCGCCTGGGACTCGTCGACAAGGGTCAGCGAAGCGGGCAGCGTGGCCAGCAGCCGGCGCAGAGGGTTGGGCGCCGAGAAAATCACTCTCGCGCCCAGCCGCTCGACGCGGCGCAAATAGCGGCTGAACAGGATAGTGTCGCCGAATCCCTGCTCCCAATGGACGAAGAGCGTCTTGCCGGCGATCGGTTCGGCGCCGAGCCAGCGCGGCTTGCCCTCGAGGCGCCTTGCGAAGAAGACGATTCTCTCGACGATGGGCCCGCGCTCCTGATAGAGCCGCCAGCCCTCCTCGAAGCGCCCTTGCAGCAGCAAAGTCGCGCCCTTGTGCAGCGAGGCTTCAGGAAAATCCGGCCTTAGCTCCAGCGCACGGTCGAAGCTCGCGATCGCCTCGTCGAGGCGCCTCGCCGCCTGGAGCGCGCTGCCGCGATTGCAGTAGGCCTGCGCGAAATCGGACTTCAGCGCGATCGCCCGGTCGTAGCTCGCGAGCGCCTCGTCGGGGCGTTGCAGCTCCATCAGCATGTTCCCGCGCTCCTTCAGGGCGTCCGGATCGTCCGGCTTCAGCGCGAGCGCCATCTCGCAGCTCGCCAGCGCGTCCTCGAGACGGTCGAGCTCGCGCAACACGCTGCCGCGAATGAGATAGGCCTCCGCGAAGTTCGGGCGCAACGCGATCGCGCGATCGAAGCTCGTCGCCGCCTCTTCGAAACGCTTCTGGAGCCTCAGGATCTTCCCGCGCTCACTGTGCGCCTCCGCGAGCTTCGGCATGAGCCGGAGAACAGCGTCGACGCTCGCGAGAGCGTCGTCGAGGCGATGCAGCTCGCACAGCACATTGGCGCGATTGAGCAAGGCCTCGATGAAGTTCGAGCGCAGCGCGATCGCTTTGTCGTAGCTCGCCGCCGCCTCTTCGAGCCGGTTCAGCTGGCGCAGGACGTTGCCACGATTGTTGTGGGCCTCCGCATAGTCGGGACGCAGCGCGAGCGCCGCGTCGTAGCTCGCCAGAGCCTCCTCCAGCCGTCCGAGCTCTCTCAAGACGATTCCGCGGCCGCAGTGGGCGTCGACATAAGCCGGCTTCAGCGCCACCGCCTTGTCGTAGCTCGCCAGCGCCTCCTCAGGTCGTTTCAACTGTCGAAGCGCGCCGCCGCGATTGCCATGCGCCTCCGCGAACGTCGGCTGCAGGCGCAGCGCCTTGTCGATGAGCTCGACGCCGTTCTGCAGGCGCTGCGTCTGCGTCAGGAGAACCCCGAGCAGGTGCAGGGCGTCGACATGACCCGGCGCGCGCGTCAGCACCTCACGATAAGCCCGCTCGGCCTCCGCGAGGCGCCCGCGCATGTGCAGCGCCGCGGCCTGATTGAAGGCTTCCGCAACGCCGGGCGGAACGTCCTTGCTCGACGCCTCGCGGAGTCCCTTTCGTCGCGACAACGCCGTTAGCCCTCGGTTTCCGGCCGATCTAGGTCGAGACTGCGGTCCATTTCTTCTCCAGCGGCGCGTTGAGAATCCAGCGATGGCCGAAGGGGTCGCGAAGCGTCGCGAAGCGGGTGCCCCAGAAGGAATTCGTCGGCTGCGTCTCGATCTTGGCGCCAAAACCGGCAGCGCGCGCGCAAATCTCTTCGACATCCTTCGGCAGATCGCATTCGAGGCTCACGGACATGGTGACCGGCTCGGCGGGGAGGGGCGGGCGCGTCGCGCCCAGCTCAGGGAAGGCGTCGGCGAGCATGACCGAGCCGCCATTGATGAGGAGCTCGCAATGGGCGATGCGCAACCCGTCGACCGCCGGCATCAGGGCGCGCTGCTTCGCGCCGAAAACCGCGGTGTAGAAGGCGATCGCCGCCGCCGCTGGCGAGACGGTGAGGTAGGGCGCGACCCGAGGCCTCGTCATGGCGTTTCGATCCTCAATCCATCCCCCGGGCGGCGCAGCGGAAAATTTCGGGTTCCGCTTTATCTCGCTTCGAGACCTTTGTCTCCCCGACCCCCTGCGGCCCGCACAGGCGGAGGGTCCCACCGCATTTGAACCGGCGCGGCTGATTCCGGCAAATCGCGCCCACCCCGATATGCTTTGCCATCGCCGCCATTGCGCGTAAAAGGCCCCCAAACCGAACCGGAGAGGCGTCGCCCAAAGGGGCGGCGAAGGGACCCGCGAAAAAATGTCGAAGAATTCAGCCGCGCCGCGCACCATGTACGACAAGATCTTCGACGACCATGTGGTCGATCGCCAGGATGACGGCTCCTGCCTCCTCTATATCGATCGCCACCTCGTCCATGAGGTCACGAGCCCCCAAGCTTTCGAAGGGTTGCGCGCGAGCGGGCGCAAGCTGCGCAGCCCGACCCGCACGCTCGCCGTCGTCGACCACAACGTGCCGACGACGGACCGCTCGAAGCCGATCGAAGACCCCGAGAGCCGCGCCCAGGTCGCGCAGCTCGCCCTGAACACCCGCGAGTTCGGCGTCGAATACTATGACGAGCATGACCCCCGCCAGGGGATCGTGCATATCGTCGGCCCCGAGCAGGGCTTCACGCTGCCTGGCATGACGATCGTATGCGGCGACAGCCACACCTCGACGCATGGCGCCTTCGGCGCGCTCGCGCACGGGATCGGGACGTCGGAGGTCGAGCATGTGCTCGCCACGCAGACGCTGATCCAGAAGAAGGCCGCCAACATGCTGGTGCGCGTCGACGGCAAGCTTGCGCCGGGAGCGACCGCCAAGGACATCATCCTGGCCATCATCGGCGAGATCGGCACGGCGGGCGGCACAGGCCATGTCATCGAATATGCTGGCGAGGCGATCCGCGACCTCTCGATGGAGGGCCGCATGACCGTCTGCAACATGTCGATCGAGGCGGGCGCGCGCGCCGGCATGGTTGCGCCGGACGAGAAAACATACGCCTATCTCGACGGCCTGCCCAAAGCGCCGAAGGGGGCCGAATTCGACGCCGCCCGGCGCTATTGGGAGAGCCTCGCGAGCGACGAGGGCGCGGCCTTTGACCGCGTCGTCACGCTCGACGCAGCGAATCTGCCGCCGATCGTGACCTGGGGCACGAGCCCCGAGGACGTGATTGCGATCACGGGCGTCGTGCCGACGCCCGAGAGCGCCAAGACGCCTGAGAAGCGCGCGGCCATCACGCGGGCGCTGGATTATATGGGCCTCAAAGGCGGCGAGAAGATCGCGGAGATCGAGATCGACCGCGTCTTCATCGGCTCCTGCACCAACGGCCGCATCGAGGATCTTCGCGCTGCGGCGGACGTCGTGAAGGGCAAGACGGCGTCGTCGCGCGTCAACGCGATGGTCGTGCCGGGGTCGGGGCTCGTCAAGGCGCAGGCCGAAGCCGAGGGGCTCGACAAGATATTCATCGCGGCGGGCTTCGAATGGCGCGAGCCCGGC
>DATHCI010000141.1:0-11593 GCA_035319645.1 Methylocystis sp.
CGCAACTCGTCGCACAACGCCATGGCGGCCGCTTTCCGCGCAGCGAGCGGGACTTGCTGGAGCTTCCAGGCGTCGGGCCTTACACGGCTGCGGCGATCGCCGCCATCGCCTATGGCGAGCCCTGCGTCGCCGTCGACGGCAATGTCGAGCGCGTCATGACGCGCTTCGAGGCCGTCGCTGAACCGACGCCGCGCGCAAAGGCGGCGGTCAAGGCCGCGGCGACGCGACTGCTGCCGCCGGCCCGGCCTGGCGACTTCCTGCAGGCGCTGATGGACCTCGGCGCGACGGTGTGCACGCCGCGCGCCCCCGACTGCGCATCCTGTCCGCTCGCGCGCGACTGCGCGGCGCTACGGCTCGGAACGCCGACGGCCTTTCCGGTCAAGCCCGCGAAGCCTGAGCGTCCGCGCCGGCGCGGCGCGGCTTTCGTGCTTCGCGCCGGCGACCGCGTGCTGCTGCGGCGCCGTCCGGAGAAGGGGCTGCTCGGCGGCATGAGCGAGTTCCCAACGACGCCGCTCGATGGCGACTTTCCCGTGCTCGGAGAGGCGTGTGAGGGCTCTCCTGCGCGTCTCGCGGCGGTGGCTTATTACGCGCCGACGCGCGCCGCGTGGCGCGAGGCGCCGGGGCCCGTGCGCCACGTGTTCACGCACTTCCTTTTGGAGCTCTGCGTCTTCGTCGCTCGCGCGCCGATGCCCGAGGCGATCCCCGGCTGCCGCTGGGTCGACGAGGCGGAGCTTGCGCAAGAACCCTTGCCGACCGTCATGCGCAAAGCCGCGCTGCGGGCGGGACTTCGCCTCGGGTGACGGAACGCGCCATGGCCCGACGCAGCGCGGCGATCGAAATCACCATGACGGAGCAGGCCTTGCGGCTGAGCTTTCGCGGACGCGCGCTCACGATCGCCAATGCGGCGCGGCCCGGAGACGACGAGGCGGAATTCCTCGTGCGCCTCGACGAGCTCGAGCGCTGGGACGCGCCAGACGACGCCACGCCGATCGAAATCGACGAACTGCAGAAGATTTGCGAGGCGATCGAGGACTTTGCGGAAAGCCGCGGCGTCGTGCTGGCCTTCGAGTGAGCCTCTGCTCGCGGCGCGCGCCCCGGATGGGTCAAACCTTAAGGTTTTTCGGGCGGACGACCCCCGCCCCGGCCCTCCCCCTTGCAGGGGAAGGGAGGACCGAGGCGCCGCAGCCTTCCTCTTTGGATGACGAGCACGAGCGGCTGGCGACGCCCCCAGCAAGGGCTGGGGTCGGGTCGCGCTCGCCCGCGTGCGTTTCCAGGCAGGTTCACCAGAATTTCAAGGCGCCGAGGAGACCCGTCTTGAGGTTCTTTGAGTCCAGCGCGCGCAGCTCCTCGAACGCCTCGCGGGCGTTGGCGCGCAACTCGAGCAGCTTCTCGTCGCTCACGGTAAAGTCGACGACGGCGTCGCGGATCTCGCGGCGCGCCGCGTCGAGGCGGTTCTGCGCAAACACTACTCTGGCGTCGGTCATAGATGTGCTCTCCAGCTCCCTATCGAGGCCGAGCCCGCCGCCCGCCTGACGCCTCTTTTGTTATCGTTGTTAACGTGCTCCGCTTCGATAGCGGTTCGAAATTCCCGCTGTGGCCTCTTCCGCCTGCGCGAAATCCGCTGCGCGGCTGTGAAGCCTCAAGGGCCGCCGCAGCGACCGCCTTCGGCGCGCGAGTATATGCGCCATCGTCGCGCCGTCCGCAAGGCGAGACGCCCCCGTGAAGCCGGCTGGGTAAACGCGCGGGGCATTGCGGCGCGATGCCTCTGCTCCTTGACGCCCGCATGGACGACCCCGCCCCGATCGCCTAAAACCGCCCCCGATGCGCCAATATCTCGATCTTTTGGAAAAAATCCTCGTGGAGGGCCGCCCGCGCCGCGATCGCACCGGCGTCGGCGCCCTGTCGATCTTCGGGGCGCAGATGCGCTTCGACCTTGCGCAGGGGTTCCCGCTCGTCACCACCAAGCGGCTGCACCTAAAATCCATCATCCACGAGCTGTTGTGGTTCCTGCGGGGCGACACCAATGTCGCCTATCTCCGCGCGCATGGCGTCGGCATCTGGGACGAGTGGGCCGATGAGACCGGCGAGCTCGGCCCGATCTATGGCAAGCAATGGCGTTTCTGGCCGGCGCCCGACGGGCGCGCGATCGACCAGATCGCCGGCGTCGTCGACCTGATCAAGCGCGATCCGTTCTCGCGCCGGCTCGTCGTCTCGGCCTGGAACCCGGCCGACCTCGACCAGATGGCGCTCGCCCCGTGCCACTGCCTGTTCCAGTTCCATGTGGCTGAAGTCGAAGGGGAAAAGCGGCTCTCCTGCCAGCTCTATCAGCGCTCCGCCGACATGTTCCTCGGCGTCCCCTTCAACATCGCGAGCTATTCGCTGCTGACGCATCTCGTCGCGCGCGAGACGGGCTGCGCCGTCGGCGACTTCGTCCACACGCTCGGCGACGCGCATCTCTATCTCAATCATATCGAGCAGGCCAAGGAGCAGCTCGCGCGCGCGCCACGGGCCTTGCCGCGGCTCGTCCTCGCGCCCGGCTCCTTGTTCTCGACCCGCTATGAGGACATCCGCATCGAGGGCTACGATCCCTGGCCGGCCATCGCCGCGCCGATCGCGGTGTAGCCATAGCCCTCGGCGCGGGCTATACGCTTTTCCTCCCCAACCCGCCGCGAGCCGCAGATGACCGAAGAGACGCAACACGCCGAAACCTCGACCCATTTCGGATTCGAGGACGTGCGGCTCGAGGAGAAGCAGGGCCGAGTCGACGAGGTCTTCCACAAGGTCGCCCGCCGCTACGACATCATGAACGATCTGATGTCGGGCGGCCTGCACAGGCTGTGGAAAGACCAATTCGTCCGCAAGGTCGACGCCGTCCGGCGGTCGCAGTTCCGCCACCTCGACGTCGCCGGCGGCACCGGCGACGTGGCCTTCCGCATCGTGAGGCAAGCCCCCGCGGACGCGCGGGTCGTCGTGCTCGACATCAATGGCGACATGCTGGAGGTCGGGCGCGATCGCGCCCGCAAGCAAGACCTGGCCGGGCGGCTGGAGTTCGTGCAGGCCAACGCCGAGAGCCTGCCCTTTCCCGACGCCGAATTCGACGCCTACACGATCGCCTTTGGCATCCGCAATGTTCCGCGCATCGACGTCGCGCTCGCT
The DNA here is from genome assembly GCA_035319645.1 of Methylocystis sp. Classification (GTDB taxonomy): domain Bacteria; phylum Pseudomonadota; class Alphaproteobacteria; order Rhizobiales; family Beijerinckiaceae; genus Methylocystis. The sequence goes on from DATHCI010000141.1 coordinate 3,157, forward strand.
GAAGCGTTTCGCGTCCTGAAGCCCGGCGGGCGGTTCCTGTGCCTCGAGTTCTCGCAGGTGGCGATCGGAGGGCTCGACAAGATCTATGAAGCCTATTCCTTCAACGTGATCCCGCAGGTCGGGCGGCTGGTCGCCGGCGACTCCGAGCCTTATCGCTACCTCGTCGAATCGATCAGGCGGTTCCCGCATCCGGAGGATTTCGAGGCCATGATTCGAAAGGCCGGATTCCGCCGCACGGGCTTCGAGCGCTTGACCGGCGGGGTCGTCGCAATCCACTCGGGCCGCAAGCCCTAGCGCCGAGGCCGCGCGCCCGGCGCGGCGCGCTGATAGAACTCCTGCGGCGGGAGACCCCTCATGTTGGCGCAACGCCGTCCCCGCGCGCTCTTGGCCCTTCTGACGCTCGCCGTGCTGCTGACGGTGACGCACGGCGAATTCGGGGACGAGGACACGACGCGCAGGCTGCAGGTCACGCACTGGCTGTGGACCAGCGAGCCGCAGGTCTCGGACGAGCACCCGCTGGTCATAAGCGCCAATCCGACGCGCTGGAACATCATGGCGCGCCCGGGATTTTGCAGCCTGCCGGGAAAGAACGGCGAGGCGTACGCGCAGTTCTCCCTCGGGCAGTCCCTGCTGATGCTGCCGGGGGACATTCTCGGGCGGCTCGTCACCGGGAAATTGGATTCGGAATTCGTGCTCGACGATGGGCTGTGGTCCATATCGGCTCAGGAAACGATCGTGAATTTCACGACTTTCTACAGCGTCGACGCGCTCGCGATAATCCTCTCCTTCGAGCTCTTGCTGCTGCTCGGATTTTCGCAGGCGCAAGCGCTGGCCGCGTCGGCTCTGCTTCTCGTGGCGTCGACCTTCCTCGTCTACATGGCGGACGTGGCGGAGACGAACCAGATCTATTGCTGTTTCGTCGGCGCTCTGGCTTTCGCGCTGAAGGCCAGGCGCGGCCGGTTTGGCCGGAACTGCGCTATCGCCGGCGCTTTCCTGGGCTTCAGCGCCCTGATGAAATTGCCCAACCTCGTATTTCTCCCGGCGATCCTCTTGGTGTTCTTGTTCTGCGGGGAAGGAGAGCGCTCGTGGTCGCAGCGGCTGCGATGGGCGCTCTCTCGCGAGGCGGGGCGGGGGCTCATCTGCTTCCTTGCGCCCCTCTGCGGCTTTCTCCTCGTCGACCGCTTCTACCAGTATTATCGTTTCGGCGACTGGTTCGGAACCTATATGAAGCCATGCGCCGAGGCCTACGCCGCCGCAGGCGGCTATCCGCCGGGCTATCCCTTCGGCTACGACAGGATCGCCGGCGCTCTCGGCCCCTTCCTGTCGGCGGACCGGTCGCTCTTCCTGTTCGAGCCCTTTCTCATCTTCACCATTCCCTGCATCGCCCTCTGCTGGAAGCGCCTGCCGCTTGCGCAGAGGCTCGCGATCGCGTCAGCCGTCGTCGCCCTGCTCGGGCTGGCGCTCGTCTACGGCGGGACCTATTACTGGAACGGCGGCGCCGGATCCTGGGGACCGCGCCATCATCTGCCGCCGGCGCAGGCGCTCTGCCTCATCGGCTTTGCGCTCGCCGCGGAGAAATTCTCATCCCTCGGGGCCTTCGGAAAGAGCTTCGTCCTCTTGAGCCTCGGCGTCGCCATCGGCAATCAGTCGCTCGCCCTGCTTTATTCGCCGCTCCTTGAAAATCAGGAGTATTTTCTCGACGATCCGTTGCGCCTGGTTCCGCTCATGCGACTGAGAAACGCCTGCTATCTGGTGAATGGAAGCCTCTTGCCCCACGCTGAGACGTTCAACAGCCCGGAGCTGAGCTCATGGGCGAAAATGGCCGACCTCTATTCGCCGTCGATCCTGTGGTTCTGGCTCGCGCGCGCCGCGTCGGCGAAAGACGCCTTGCTCGCCGGCGCGATCCTCTCGGCATGGGCTCTTCTGGGGCTCGCCGTCGCGTTCGCGACGGCGCTGCTCGTCGTGGTCGGCTTTCGTCCCGCGGGAGGCGCTTCAATTTTTGCGGCGGCGCGCCCGACTCTCTCGGGGCGGGAAGCTTCGCTCCATCCCGACGTTTCGAGGCGCAAAGATTGACGCGCGACCTTTTCACGCCCGACTGCGCCCTCGCGCGCGCGCTGCCTTCGCCCAGTCACGGCGAGCGCAAACGCCGTGTCTTTGCCCTCGTCCTCCATTACACCGGGGTGCCGACGACGCAGGCGGCGCTCGACCTGTTGCTGAGCCCCGCTTCGGAAGTCTCGGCGCATTATCTCGTCGAGGAGGACGGCGGCGTCTTGCAGCTTGTGCCGGAAACGCGCCGCGCCTGGCATGCGGGAAAGAGCTTTTGGGCCGGCGAGACGGACATGAACTCCGCTTCCATCGGCGTCGAGATCCAGCATCCCGGCCATAGCGATCCGCGCCCCTATCTGGAGGCGCAGATCGCCGCTGTCACAGCGCTCGCGCGGGACGTCTGCGCGCGCCACGCGATCGAGCCGCGTCATGTTCTGGCGCATTCCGACATTGCGATCTCGCGCAAGCTCGACCCGGGCGAGTTCTTCCCTTGGGAAAGGCTCGCCGCCGCGGGGGTCGGACTCTATCCCACGCCTGCAGCGATCGGCGACGACGTGGGATTGACGCTCGGCTCCGCCGGCGCCGAGGTTGCGGCGCTGCGGGCGAAGCTCGCAGCCTATGGCTATCAGGCGGCGGCGGACGGCCCTTTCGATGAGGCGCTTGAAGCTGTGGTCAAAGCGTTCCAGCGCCGATTTCGTCCCGAGCGCATCGACGGACGCGCCGACCGCTCGACCCTGGCGACCCTCGACGCGCTGCTTTCCATGTTGGAGTCGAACCGATGACGGCGAACGAACGCTGCGTCGTCGTCACCGGCGCGTCGACCGGCATTGGCGAGGCCTGCGTCGGCGCGCTGATCCGGGCGGGCTTCTTCGTCTTCGGCTCGGTGCGCAGGGACGAAGACGCAAGGCGCCTTGCAGAACGCCATGGCGCAGAATTCGCGCCGCTGCTTTTCGACGTGACGGATGCGGTCGCGATCGATTCCGCGCGGCGGACGGTCGAAGCGCGACTGGTCGGCGCGACGCTCGCGGGCCTCGTCAATAACGCCGGCGTGGCGCTGCCCGGACCCCTGCTGCATCAGCCGATCGAAGAGTTCAGGCGCCAGCTTGAAGTGAATCTCTTCGGACAGCTCGCGGTGATTCAAGGCTTCGCGCCCCTGCTCGGCGCTGGCGCGGCGCGGCGCGGCGCGCCGGGGCGCATCGTCAATATGAGCTCCGTCGCCGGACGGATGGCCATGCCGTTTCTGGGCGCCTATGCCGCCTCCAAGCACGCGCTCGAAGGCTTTTCCGACTCGCTGCGGCGCGAGCTCATGCTCTTTGGCGTCGACGTGATCGTCATCGAGCCCGGCGTCGTCGCCACGCCGATTTGGGACAAGGCCGAGCGCGCCGGGCTCGAACGCTACGAGGCGACGCCCTTCGCGACCAGCGCAGAGCGCTTGCGGACACAAGCGCTGGAGCAGGGCCGCAAGGGCTTAGCCCCCGAGCGCGTCGCCGCAGCGGTCGTGCGGGCGCTGACGGAGAGGCGCCCGCCCACGCGCATCCCGGTCGCGCCGAGCCCGCTGCTCGACTGGCTCCTGCCGCGCCTGCTGCCGGATCGGCTGATCGATCGCTTGATCGCAAAGCGTTTAGGATTGACGCCGCAGCGGGAGCCGTAACGGCGCGTTAAACGGCGCAAATCTATAGTCCCGGCGATTCCTCAAAATTCAGCCTCGACGCCGGGGACGCCGCTCATGAGCTTGGAAACCGATCTGGCCGGGCGCGTCGCCGCAGCCGCCATGCCGGCGGGCCGCGCCGAGTTCGGTCGGTGGATCTTCGCCGCGCTCGCAGCCGCCGCACTTGCCGGCTTGTGGTTTCTGCGCCGACCCTACAAGGGCGTCTGGCACGACGCGGTCATCTACATGGGCCGCGGTCTCGCCGATCTCGATCCGACGGGCGTCGGAACCGACATCTCCTTCCGCTACGACGGCCAGTCCTCCTTCAGCGTCTTCTCGCGGATCGTCGACGCGCTTATTTCCGCGCTCGGCTTCGGCGACGCCGCCTTCGCGCTGAGCCTCGCCGCACTGGCGCTGTGGCTTGTGGCGCTCGCGGCGCTCGCCGGCGCCCTCGCCCCGGGGCGCCAGAAATGGGCGATTCTGATCTGCGTCGCGGCAGGCGGCGGCGGCTACGGCGGCTTCGGGCTCCTAAATTACGCCGAGTCCTTCGCGACGCCGCGTCCTTTCGCCGAGGCCTTCGTCGTCGCCGCGCTCGCGGCGCTGCTGAAGGGCGCCACGCGCCGCGCCATCTTTCTCGTTGCGGTCGCGGCGCTGTTCCATCCGATCATGGCGCTTCCCGGCGCGGGGATCGTCTATCTGCATCTCTGCCTGGAAGACCGCCGCTGGGTCTATGCCGGCGCGCTCGGGGGGCTCGCCGCGCTCGCCGCCGCGCTCCTCGGCGCGCCATTGTTCAGTCGGCTCGCGCGCAAGTTCGACTGGAACTGGCTCGCGGTGCTGCGCCTGCACACGACCTATCTCTTTCCCTTGCGCTGGCCCGAGCGATCCTGGGCGCCCATCGGCGTGCAAGCCGTGACGCTCGGCTACGCTGCGCTGCTCACGCAGGGAAGGGTCAGGCGGCTCTTCGCGATCGTGCTGGCGCTGAGCCTCGCCTGCCTCGGCGTCACGATCCTCTTCGGCGACCTCTGGCCGCTCGTGCTCGTGGTTCAGGTCCAGCCGTGGCGCGCGCTCTGGCTGCTGACCTTGTTCTCGATCGTCGCCCTGTGCTTCATCGTTCCGGCGCTGCTCGCCGAGGGCGCCGCCGGCCTCGCGGGGCTGGCGCTGTTCGCGCTCGCCTGGATCGGCGCCGACATGTCGCAGAGCGTCTTCGTCTGCGCGCTGGCCGTGGCGGTGACGAGGCTCCGCGGCGTGATCTCGGACAAGATCATGCGCGTTCTGGCCTATGTCTTGGGCGCGATCGCCTTGCTCGCCGCGCTCGCCGATATCGGAGTCCAGGGCTACAGCCTGTATCTGTCCTGGCGCAATGCGCCCGCGGGCGCCTTCAACCTGCCGGAGGCGCTCGGCTCGAGCGTCCTGCTGCGCGCGCCGGTCATGGCGCTGGCGCTGCTTTGGGCCAATAGCGCCCTGCGTTTCCCGAGGCCCGCGCAGGTCGCCGTCGCCGCCGTCGCGCCGCTGCTCGCCTTCGCGGCCTGGGCGAGCCCTGGCGACCCCTTCACCAAGCTCGTCGCCGCCAACGCGCATCCGCCGGAACTCGAACGCATTGTCGCCCGGCATGAGGGCGAGGTGCTGTGGGTCGGCCAGAACATGGCGCCCGCGTGGTCGCTGCTCGGGCGCGGCAGCTGGGCGTCCGGCGGCGGCGTCGTTTTCTCGCGCGACTTCGCGATGAACTGGCGCGACCGCATGATTCCGCTCGTCGAGAACGGCTGGATGGACCGGCGCGTCTTCGCGATCTGGCTGCTGCGCGGCGCGCCGGAGAACCCGCTGCCGAACTTGTCGCGCGACAGGATCGAGCGGATCTGCGCCCGCGCCGACGCGCCGGCCTGGATCATCGGCGCCGTGAAGTCTGGGGCCGCGTTGCCGCCGGACGTCGAAGCGCAGCTCTGGCGCGGGCCGCCGCAATATGTGCGTCACGAGGTCGACGGCGAGAAGGTCTGGGAGTCCTTGCAGGATTTCGCCGTCATCGACTGCGCGCTCTACAAGACGCCGTGAAAGCTCTCGGCGTCCGAGGAATGGCGGCGTTTCTCTGCGAGAGGGTTAACTCCATCGAAAAGAAGATTGCCTATCTAGCACATCCGGGATGCTTTCGCTCGAGCAAGCGGACAGGGCAGAAATTTCTCGCCTGATCGAAGCACATCCTGTTGCAGAATTGGAGCCGGGGATGACGCAGATCGCCAGTCTTGCAAAAGAAACATATGGCGTGCCCTCTCTATCCCCGCCTCTTCCTGAAGAAAAAAGCAAATCCGCGGCGCTCGACTTTTTCGCGCCCGACTCGCCTCGCCTCAAGGCCCTCGCCTTCGCGCTGGGCGTCGCGGCGCTCTGGTTGGCCTTTCACGCCTATCACGGCGTCGTCAACGACGGACGGTATTATGCAGTTCAGGCGTTGAACGCGCTGCACCCCGAGCGCTACGTCTCCGATCTTTACTTTCGCTACGGATCGCAAGACGCCTTCACGACCTTCTCCCTGCTCTATCGTCCGCTGATCGCTGCGCTCGGGCTCGACGCGGCGCATCGTCTCACGACCTTCGTCGGCGAAATCCTGTGGCTTTGCAGCCTCGTCTACTTCGTGCGAACGCTCTTTCCCGATCGGCGGGAGGCCCTCTTCGCCATCGCCGCCGCGATCGCCGCCAGGTCCGAATATGGCGGGTTCTTTGGCTATGGCGAACCAGTCGCCACGCCGCGCCTGTTCGCCGAGCCTCTCGTCGTGATTGCGCTCACCTTCTCGATTACGGGCCGATGGGCGTTCGCCTGCGTTGCGATCGGCGTGGCGGCCGCTTTGCATCCGATCGTCGCGCTGACCGGCGCTGCGGCGCTCGGTCTCTGGGGCGTGCAGCGCGACCGCCGGCTTCTGCTCTTGGCCGCGGCGGGCGCGGCGCTCGCGCTCGCTTTGGGCGCGCTTTCGGTCCAACCCTTCGCCCGGCTGTTCCAGGCCTTCGACCCAGAGTGGTTCGAAATCGTGCGTCAGCGATGCGCCTTCGGCCTGATGACGCGCTGGTGGTGGAGCCACATCATCTCCGGCGTCGCCACGCTAAGCGTCGCGGCGCTCTGCCTGAAATGGCGCCATGACGAGGCGCTCCGCTCTCTTGCTCTCGCCTGCGCGGTCGCATCCCTGCTGGGGCTCGCGCTCACTTTCTTGGGCGGCGACATCGGACACGACATTCTCGTCGTCAACTCCCAGCCCTGGCGCTGCCTCTGGCTCAGCCGGCTGATGGCGAACATCATCCTTGGCGTTCTGGCGCTCCGCGCGCCGCGGGAGGGCGAAAGCCGTTGGCTGCTCGGCGCGGCCCTAGCGCTGTCCGTGCTCGCGCGGCTGCATTTGTGCTTGCCGCTCATCGCCGACCTCGCCATGCTCGGCGCCGCGGGCTTCTATTGGCTTGAGACCAGATCCGAGCGGCCGGTTCACCCGTGGATCCGTCGGGCCTGCTTGATTCTGTTCGCCGTGGCGGCGCTCTCGTCGCCTCTTTATGCGTCGATCTACGCCGGCCTGCCGTCCCTTCCAGGCGACATCGCCCTGTTCATTCTCGGCGTGGCGATATTCGGACTGCTGCTGGCGCAGGAACGGGAGTTGCTGCGCGGAGTCACGGCGGCGATGGCGTCCGGGCTCGCGCTAACCGCGGCGCTGGCGCTCAACGATCAGAGCAGCGATTGGCAGAGCTTTCTGGACCGGCCGGGCGCGCCGTCCGACCTTGTCCAGTTTGTCGGCGACAAGCCCAATCTTTATTGGGACGACAGCCCTGAATTGCTCTGGTTCAAGCTGGGGCGGCCCTCCTACTATTCCTGCCTCCAAGGGACGGGCGCCATGTTCTATCGCGAGACGGCGATCGATTACGCGCGCCGCAGCCGCGCCCTTGCGCGGCTGAACACGCACGACTTCGCAGGCGGCGGAGACTGGATCTGTTACGAAAAGGCCGACCGGACGGCTGCAAGCCCCAAATCAATCGACGACATTCGCGCGGCGTGCCGCGACCTGCCCGACCTCGACGGCGTGGTGCTGACCGTCGCCATGCCCGGCGCGCCCGTTCAGAGCTGGACATCGCCGGCGGAACGGATCTACGTCAATTATCCCGATCCCGACAGGATCAAAACTTATTACAAATATGATTGCCATGATCTCAGATAGGCGACACGAGCCCCGGTCCTGCCGCATGTTCCGGGAGATTGGCGCGTCGGTCCTGCGGAGCCCGGCATGAGCGAAGCGCTGACTGTGGGGCGTTCCTCCGAGATCGCCTTCGCGCTAAGCAATCGCGCGGTCGTCATCTTTGTCACGATCCTGCTGCTCGCGCCCTCGGCGCTCTTCGCGGGCGCCCTGCGACCTATCCCGGCGGCCGTCGTTTTCATGGGCTGCGCCGGCGCGCTCATACTCATTTTGCGAGACCCGTCGCGGGCGAGCCCTTCGCCGCTCGACGCTGCGCTCGACATACGCCGCCTCGCGCTGTTCGTCGGCCTTGCCGGCTTCCTGCTCGTGCTCGGCGGAGCCGGGCATCTGCTATATCCGCCGCTCGACTGGCGCCAGCGCGACGCGGTGCTTGCCGACCTTAGCGCCGGCGCGCTCCCCATCGTCTATGACGTCGACGACGCGCAACTGGCGCTCCGGGCGCCGCTCGGCATGTATATGCTGCCAGCGGCCTTCGGCAGAGCGCTCGGACTGGGCGCGGCCCATGTCGCGCTGTGGGCGCAGAACAGCCTCTT
>DATHCI010000142.1:0-3840 GCA_035319645.1 Methylocystis sp.
AATTCGTCGAGATGTTCGTCGGCGTCGGCGCGGCGCGGGTGCGCGATCTCTTCACCCAAGCCCGCGCCAGCGCGCCTTGCATCATCTTCATCGACGAGCTCGACGCGCTCGGGCGCGCCCGCGGCGTCTCCGGCCTCTCCGGCGGCCACGACGAAAAGGAACAGACGCTGAACCAGCTCTTGAGCGAGCTCGACGGCTTCGATCCGACGACCGGCGTCGTGCTGCTCGCTGCGACGAACAGGCCCGAGGTCCTCGACCCGGCTCTATTGCGCGCCGGTCGCTTCGACCGTCAGATCTCGGTGGATCGCCCGGACAGGGACGGACGCATCGCCATTCTCGGGGTGCACATCAAGAAGGTGAAGCTCGCCGCCGACGTCGAAATCGGCCAGATCGCTGCGCTAACGCCCGGTTTCACAGGCGCTGACCTCGCCAATCTGGTCAATGAGGCGGCGGTGCTCGCGACGCGACGCGGCGCGGGTTCCGTCGCCATGGAGGATTTTTCCGCAGCGATCGAGCGCGTCATCGCTGGACCCGAGAAGCGCAAGCGGCTGCTCAATGCGCTGGAGCGGCGCATCGTCGCCTATCACGAGATGGGCCACGCCATCGTCGCCATGGCGCTGCCGGGCTCGGATCCGGTGAAGAAAATCTCCATCATTCCGCGCGGCTTGGGGGCGCTCGGCTTCACGATGCAGATGCCGACCGAGGACCGCTATCTCATGACCCGCGCCGAGCTCATCGACCGCATGACGGTGCTGCTCGGCGGGCGCGCGGCGGAGATGGCGGTGTTTCACGAGGCGACGACGGGCGCGGCGGACGACCTGCAGCGCGCGACGGAAATGGCCCGCGCCATGGTCTCGCGCTACGGCATGGAGGCCGAAGTCGGGCAGGCGACCTATGTCGCCGAGCGCCCCCGCTATCTCGACATCCCCGGCCTCGGCGCGCTGCCGCGCGAGGCGAGCGAAGCCACGAGCGCGGCGATCGATACGGCCGTCAAGCGCCTCGTGCAGCAGGCCTTCGATCGCGCATCGAAGATCTTGCGCCGTTGCGAGGACGTGCATCACGAGTCGGCGCAACGGCTCATCGAGCGCGAAACCTTCGGCGAAGCGGAGCTAGAGCCGCTTCGCGCCCGCGTGAAGGCTTGCGCGGCCGGAGGCGCCGAGGAGTCGCCGCAGCCGACGGCCGGCGATCAGCCTCGGGCAGAGTCGGCGCTTGTCGAATTCGCGCGCTTGACCGAGGAGCGCCTGGGACCGCTGGTCTCGCGTCTTTTCGAGTTCGGCGGCGAGAGCGGCGAGAGCGGCGCAGGCAAGGGTGAGGACGGGCGCCGGCCGTGATCCCACCGGCGCTCAGGAACGCGGAGGGCCGCAGATGCACGCGAACCAGATTCATTACCTCCCCGTTCACCCGCTCTTCTATGCGATCTTCCTGGGGATCATCGCCGGGCTCTTCGTGCTGGTGCAGCTCGGCGTGCTCAACTACGCCTATCGTCGCCTTGGGCTCGGACCGAAAGGCGCAATGTTCCTGCTGCTCGGCTCGCTGCTTGGCGGCTATGTGAACATCCCCATCGCGCAGCTGCCGGCGGAGCGGATTCGAGCCAGCGAAGAGTTCGACCTTTTCGGCTTCCACTATGTCGCGCCGGTCGTCGCCGACTGGCCGGGGACGATCGTCGCGGTCAATGTCGGCGGCGCCGTGATTCCGACGCTGCTGTCGATCTATCTTCTCGCACGCCACCGCATCTGGTTCTCGGGCCTCGTTGCGACCGCGATCGTCGCTTTGGCGACGCATCTCATGGCGCGCCCGGTCGCCGGCGTCGGCGTGACGGTGCCGATCTTCGTGCCGCCGCTCGTCACCGCAGTCGTCGCGCTGCTCGTCTCGCGCGACTATGCGGCGCCCATCGCCTATGTGAGCGGCAGCCTCGGCACGCTCATCGGCGCCGATCTCCTGCACCTCGATGACATCAACCGTCTCGGCGCCCCGGTCGCCGCGATCGGCGGCGCCGGCACCTTCGACGGGATTTTCTTGACGGGCGTCATCGCCGTGCTGCTCGCGGGCTCGCGGCGACCGCCCGCCCCTTCCGACTTCCAGCGCGCCCCCCCGCGCTCTGTTCCGCGAGCGCCCTGGTGAACTGAGCGTCGCGCGCGGCGGGAACGACCCGAAGCGCCGGGGCGGTGGACACGCCCAGGACGAGCCCGGCGCCCAAAAAGGTCTCGGCGAAAAATTCCAGAGCGCACAGCAGGGCCTCGGCGATCGGATGCGCGGCGGAAGCTGTCTCGGTCCTCATGGTCGTCCTCTCCGAAGCCTGTCGACGCCGAGGTTCGATTCAGGGGCGCTTCGACGCGCGACGTCCTCTTGGCGGAGACATTCGTAGGCTTCGGCAGGCGAGAACGCTGTGCGTCAAAACACACGTCGGAAATGATTTCTGGCAAACGGACGCGAACGACGATTTTCAGGACCGCGGCTGGGCCTGAGCCGCCGCGGGTTCGGCGTCCTGCCAGTCGAGCGTGACGACCCTGCCGTCCTCGACCGCGAGCGCCAACCGCCCCCGTTTGAGCTGTAGCGCCTTCTCGCCGAAGATGGCGCGCCGCCAGCCGCGCAACGCCGCCACATCGGCGTCGTCGGCTGCGGCCACGGCTTCGAGATCGTCAACCGTCGCGATCATTTTCGCCGCCACGCCGGTCTCTTCCGACACCTGCCGCAGCAGAACCTTGAGAAGCTCGACGGTGGCCCCGCCGCCGTTGCGCCGGTCCCGCTCGAGAAGCGGCAGCGTCGCCGGATCGCGGGCGAGTCCGCGCGCGATGGCGGCGAGGATCTCCGCGCTCGAACGTGGTCGGTCGCCGCCGCGAGGAGAGACCCTCAGGTTCTGAAGCGCTTCGAGCGAGGCGGGCGCCGCTTGCGCGATCTCGATGAGCGCGTCGTCCTTCAGGACGCGCGAGCGCGGGACGTCGCGCGCCTGCGCCTCGCTCTCGCGCCAGGCCGCGAGCTCCATGAGCACCGCCAGATCGCGCGGCTTGCGGGCGCGGTGGCGCAGCCGCTCCCAGGCGTCGTCCGGATGCTGCTCATAGGTCGCGGGCGAGGTCAGCGTCTGCATCTCGTCGTCGAGCCAGTCGAGCCGCTTCGAGCGCTCGAGCCGCGTCCGCAGGTGCAGGTAGATGTCGCGCAGATGCGTCACGTCGGCGATCGCGTAGCTGACCTGCGCCTCGGACAGCGGGCGTCGCGACCAATCCGTGAAACGCGACGACTTGTCGAGGTTCACGCGCGCGATCGACTTGGCGAGCTCCACATAGGAGACCTGCTCGCCATAGCCGCAGACCATCGCCGCGACCTGCGTGTCGAACAGGGGCTTGGGAATCAACCGGTTCAAACGCCAGATGATTTCGATGTCCTGGCGCGCGGCGTGAAAGACCTTGACGATCGCCTCATTCGACATGAGCGTGAAGAAGGGAGACAAGTCTATCCCCGGCGACAGCGCGTCGACCGCCGCGGCCTCGAAGGGGCCCGCGAGCTGAATGACGCAGACGCGCGGCCAAAAAGTCGTCTCGCGCAGGAACTCGGTGTCGACCGTGACGAAGGCGTGGCGCGCGAGTCGCTCGCACAGGGCGGCGAGTTCTTCTGTTGTTGTCAAGAGACTCATCGAGCGCCCCTTGTAAGACATTTTCGCCGCCGCGTGAAATCCTTCATCCAGGCCGTCGGCGTGAAAAGCCAAGGTTCAGGCGCGCTCGACCCGAACCGCCGTCCCATAGGCCAGCACCTCGGTCACGCCGGGCATCATCTCGGTCGCGTCGTAGCGCATCGCCACGATCGCATTGGCGCCCGCCTCGGCGGCGTGCTGGCACATGTGGTCGA
>DATHCI010000143.1:0-11984 GCA_035319645.1 Methylocystis sp.
AGCATCACATCTAATAATTTGATTTTATTGAATATTTTGTGGCTGGGGAGGGAGGATTCGAACCTCCGAATGGCGGAATCAAAATCCGCTGCCTTACCACTTGGCGACACCCCAATCGGATCTCCCATAAATCGCCTCGCTTCGCCGTGCAACCGTGGCTGCAACGTCGTCGGCCCGACGAGATTTTCGTCCTCATGATTTGCCGCTCACCCCCGCGCTCGCGAAGGTCGCCATGCCTTGGTGGCAGGCCAGCGCCGCCTTGACGATCCCGATCGCCAAGGCGGCGCCGGAGGCTTCGCCGAGCCGCATCGAGAGATCGAGCAGCGGCGGCATGCCGAGCCGCTCAAGCGCTTCGCGATGCGCGCCCTCAGGCGAGACGTGGCCCGCCATGCAGTGGGCGATCGCATCTGCGTCGAGCGCGCGCAGCAACGCCGCCGCCGCACAGGCGACGTAGCCGTCGAGCATGACGGGAATCCGCGCCCGCCGCGCCGCGAGGATCGCGCCCATCATGGCCGCGATCTCGCGACCGCCGAGCCGGCGCAGGACTTCCCAAGGATCGTCGAGATGCGCGGCGTGCAGCGCCAGCGCTTCGTCGATGACGGCCTTCTTGCGCGCGAGGCCGGCGTCGTCGAGCCCCGTCCCCCGGCCGGTCCAGCGAGCGGCCGGACCACCGTAAAGCGCCGCGTAGATCGCCGCCGAGGAGGTCGTATTGCCGATCCCCATCTCGCCGGGCGCGAAGAGGTCCACGCCGCCCTCCACCGCCGCCATCCCCTCGGCCAGCGCAGCGGCGGCCTCCGCTTCCTCCATCGCGGGTCCCCGCGAGAAGTCGCGGGTCGGTTGGTCGAGCGCGAGCGCGACCACTTTCAACTCCAGCCCGAAGGTCTTGCAAAGCTGGTTGATCGCCGCGCCGCCGCCCATGAAATTGTCGAGCATCTGCCGGGTGACGTCCGCCGGAAAGGCCGAGACGCCGCGCGCGACGACGCCATGATTTCCGGCGAAGACGGCGACGAGGGGTCGCTCGATCTGGGGCCCCGCCCTTCCCTGCCAGGCCGCCAGCCATTCGACGATCTCCTCGAGCCGACCGAGCGCGCCGGGGGGCTTCGTCAGCTGCGCGTCGCGCGCGCGAACCGCGGCGAGGCTCTCCGCGCAAGGTTGCGGAAGGTTGCGCAGCAGCGGGCGCATGTCGGCGAAGGAGCGGATCTCGGCGGTCATGGGCGCGGTTCATAGGCGCGGGCGAGGCGCCGGACAAGGCGGCGCGATCCGCGGCTAGGCCACCCGATCGCCGAACAGAAACTCCACCGCGCGATCGAGCCTGATGTGCGGCGGCGGCAGCGGGTCGCCGTCGCGGCCGAGCTGGGCTTTCGGCGGGCGAAACTTGAGGAAGCGATAGTCCGCTTCTTCATCGGGCGTCGCGAGCGCCTCGCCGCGGAAGACGACGCGCGGATCGGCGGGCAGCTCGCCCGGGAAGATCGCGCCCTCCTCCTCGCCGTCGAAAAGTTCGTCGCCGATGCGCTCGCCCTTGATCGGCACGCCGATGATCGCCGGGAGCTTCTCGCCGTCGTGCTGCAGCACGGCCTCGCGCGTCGCGCGCACGGCGGCGAGCGCGATCACGTCGATCCTGGCGCCGACGCCCTCGGCGCGATTGATCGCGCGGGCTGTCAGATGCCGCAGGATCGCCTCGAGCCTGTCGTGGCTCGTGCTGTTGAGATGATCGGCCTTGGTCGCCGCGAAGAGGATCTTGTCGATCTTCGGCTTGAAGATCGTCGTCAGCAGATTGCCGCGTCCGGTGCGGAACGCCATGAGCACGTCGCCGAGCGCGGTCTCCAGATCGCGCACGGCCGCCGCGCCGGAGTTCAGGGCGGAGAGCGCGTCGACGAGCACGATCTGGCGATCGAGCCGCGCGAAGTGATCGCGGAAGAAGGGTTTGACGATCTGCGCCTTGTAGGCCTCATAGCGCCGCTCCATCTCGCTCGCGTAGCTGCGCGCCGGATAGTCGCCGCCTTCGTCGACGGCGAGCGGCGCGAAGGTCAGCATCGGCGAACCTTCCCTGTCGCCGGGCATCAGGAAGCGCCCCGGCGGCAGTGTCGAGAGCGCAAACCGCTCCGTGCGCGCGTCGCGCAGATATTGCGTAAAGGCCGCCGCGAGCTTCTGCGCCACGGGCTCCTGCAGTTTTGCGCGCGGATCCACCGACGCATTGAGCCCGCGCCACTCGGCGGCGATCGCGGCCCGCGCGGCCGCGCTCGCGGCCTCGAGCGTCTCGCGCGACCATTGCGCATAGCTCTTTTCCAACAGCGGCAGGTCGAGCAGCCACTCTCCGGGATAGTCCACGATGTCGATGTCGAGCCGCGCCGGGCCCGGACGATGCAGGAGCGAGGCCGAGCGCCGCTTATATTCGAGCGTGACGCGCAGCTCGGAGATGCGGCGGGTCGACTGCGGCCAATGGCGGTCGAGACCAGTCAGCGCGTTGAGATGCTCCTCATAGGCGAAGCGCGGAACGCCATAGTCCGGCTGCGGATCGAGATGCGCGGCCGCGAGCCGGTGCTCGGCGAGCAGGCGAAAGAGCGGCAGACCGCCCGCGCGCTGCGGTCCCGGGACGAGCGCGCGCGTAAAATGGTGGACCAACGCGGTGATGAAGACGGTCTTGCCGGAGCGCGACAGTCCGGTGACGCCGAGCCGCACGCGCCCCCCGGAGATGAAATCCTTGAGGCTTTCGGCGGCGACGCGGGTTTCGAAGAGGAGGTCGGAGAGCTGCGACACGGACGCCATCTAGCCCGCGGGCGCAGGCTTTGGCTAGGGGCCTCACGCGACCTCGAGCCCGGCGATGAAATCCGCAGCGTCCTTCTCGAGTTTTTGCGCCACGGCGTCGCGGCGCCGTCGCGTCTCGGGCGCACGATGGACTGGATCTCGATCGACTCGAGCGAGCGAAACGGGTTCAGCCGCGGATCGCTCGCGATTTCGAGGTCATGAACGAAGCTGCGCGACATCGACTCCTCCCATATTCATCTATCCCGTGTTCTCCTTCTCCCGCTTGCGGGAGAAGGTGGCCCGGCGCAGCCGGGTCGGATGAGGGGCGGCTCCACCCCAATCCCGCGTCGACCGAAGCCCGGGCCGCTGCTACATGCGGGGTCATCCTCAATATGCGTTGGGGCGGCGCGATCCCTCATCCGACCTCGCTCCGCGAGGCTGCGTTCTCCCACTCCGTGGGAGAAGGGGCGGCCTCACCTCTTGTCGCGCGCATCGCGAATTTTCGTGATCTGCGCGCGCAGCTCTTACACATGCGCCCCGCCGTCGGCCTGGCCGAGCTTTTGGAACGCGGCCTCGGCAACGTCGAGCAAGCCGAGCGCTTCATCCGCAAGCCCGCCCATCGCCACGACCTGCGCGAGCTGGGCGCCGACATGGGCAATCTCGAAGCTCGCCTTTGGCCTGGTAAAAATGCCGAAGGCTTCCGCGAGGGCGTCATGAACTTCTTGAATGCGCCCTTGCTCCAACGCGCCGGCGCTGAGCAGACCAATCGCGATCTTCTGCAAGGTCACGGCGCGCGAGCGCACGTCGCCGAGGCGCTCGTAGACGGGTAGCTGCTCTTCGCGTCGGATGCGCAAGGCCTCGTCCAGCTCCCCGCGCGCGTAAAGAATATCGGCGATTTGGCCGGAGGCCATTGCGCGCATACGCTCATCTCCACCCGCCGAGAACCTTTGCTGCGCGCCGCGCGTCAGGGTCTCGGCCTCCTCGATGTCGCCCTTGCGGATCAGATGCTCCGCCCGTCGCAGGTCCAGCGCCGCATGCGCCAGTCGAGCCTTCTCGTCCTCGGACGCGGAAGGATGCAGTGGGGATTCGAGCAGCCTGTCGCACAGCGCCGTCTCGCCGACCATGCCGGCGCATTCGACGCCGAGGCGCGCAAAATCCGGCCGCAAGGCGTAATCGGCCGGAATCAGCGCACGGGCCGAAGCGATGATCCCAAAGGCGTCGGGAGTTCGCCTCTCGCTCCACTCCAGCCGACCGGCGCCCACCAGCGCTGCGGCCTCCGAGATCGCCGGCTCGGCGATCGCGGAGACTGCGACTTGCGCCGCGACCAGTCCACGCGGGTCGAAGGCGAAATCGCCTGCCTCGTGGCGCCACGCCTTGACGAGCTCCGTCATTGCCGCCGTGGCGAGACGGGGACTGTCGGCCTCGTCGAGCGGCTCCGCCAGCGCGCGCCAGCGGATTGACCGCGGCATGCGCGACATCCCCGAGCGCGCCCCAATTTTGCCGCCGTTAGTCCACCGAATTCTCGGTTTTGTCGGGAATTATGACTTCGTTCGCGAGTCGGACCTCACCGAAGAGCCCTTGAAACCATTGCCGGCGTAACGAGTTTCCCTGCTTCGCGAGGCGAGGCTCGTCTGCGGCGCCTTTTCGACTACAGCGGAGGAGGAGACCATGCGCGCCGATTTGACGGAAGAGCCGAGCAAGCGCCGCTGACGGCGCATGTTCCCGCCTCCCCACGCTGCTGGGAGGCTTTGGGTTACGATCTCCAGGCGGCTTCATGACTGCAAAGCGAAATAGACATCACGGGGCGGACCGCGTCGTCTTCACAGGCTTGGAAAGACGGCCGGCGGCCTGCCGATTCGCTCCCTCTTTCGGAAGACGGGGCGCCCGAGTCTCCAGGGAATTCCAGGCGCCCGCGCATCATTCTTCGCGGAGCAACGAGTTGTTGGCGCGGACGCGCGGTTCGGCTTGCGGGCCTCGCTTCACAAAAAAAGTCTCGCGATCTGGAATTAGGTCATTCGATCCATTCCGGGATCGCTGGAAGCTCTTCCCGCTAGGCCGACAAATTTGAGGACCCGCAACTGCAGAAGTCGATTTTCTAAGTCGCCAACAAAGCTGAAACGAGAGTGCTGATGTCGCTGCCCAACCGCCTGATGACGCGCATACGCCATTTCTCCGACAGAGGACGGCATGCTTCCGGCGTCATCGGCCACTTGGACGGCGTGCGCGAGAATGCGGTATGCGGGTGGGCGTGGGACCGCGCCCACATCGACCGGCCTGTACTCATCGACGTCTTCGCGGACGGCGTTTTCATCGGCCAGCGGCTGGCGAATGTGCTGAGGCCGGATCTGCGAAGCCACCAAATCGGCGACGGACGTCACGCCTTCGAATTTTCTTTCCCTCCCATGACACGGCCCGCCGACAGCGAGTCCGTGCGAGCCTTCGCGCTTTCCAACGAGCGTGTGGAGCTGTTCTGCGACGGCGAAATACGCGCGATGCAATCCCGCCTGTCGGGTCCCGAAAGCTACCTTCGCACGACCTTTTCCTCGCTGCTGCGGAGCATCGATACGCATGTTCGCGAAGCAAAGACCGCCGCGCCGGCGGCGCAGGGAGAGAAATTGTTCGATCGGCTGTTCGCCGCGTCTCCCATCCCCGGACTTCCCGCGATGTTGGGCGCGACGCTTTGCGGCTATCTCGACCACAATCGATACAAATGGGACATTGCCGAAAAGTTCGATACGACTGTGTCAAAGGCCGATTACGCAATGTTTCTGAAGTCTTATATCGAGGCTTACGGAAGGGCTCGCCGCCCGATGCGCGTGCCGCTCTCGGCGGGCGACCTGGCCTTTCTGCTGGAGGGGCCTACGGCGGACGCGCCGCTCCTCTCCTCGCGGGCGCAACGGCTGTTCGGCGACGCCGACAATCCCCTCGAAACAGGCGCCTCCTCGAACTTTGAGGACATATATCGTTGGGCGGTCCATGACAGCCTGCACCTCGGCGTCGAAGATTGCCTCGTCTCCGGCCCGCATGTGGATCTCCTCGCCGCCCGCGCCGACGACGATGCGGGCGAGAGCTATCCTCTGTCGCGCTTCATGCAGCGATTCATCGCCGATAACGTCTATTTGAGCGGGCTCGATCTCAGCAGGGAGGAGGGAAGACAGCTCGCCTACCTCGCCGTCCAGCTGTTTTCGCTGACCTCGCAGCACTATCTCAGATATGTGCCGGCGGAGTGGCTGCGGGCGTTCACGTCAAGCGCCGATAGGGGCGAGTCTCCCTTCGAATTCGCCCTCAGCCGGGTTTTCGGCGATCTCGCTTTCGATCGGGAAATGTGGCGCGCATGGGTGTCGGGGCAAGGTTTCGACTGCGCCACAATGCGCTTCCGATCCCTGACCGACGACGGCCACCGACTTCATTCGCGCGCGATCCAGGTTTCGAGCGCGGAACGAGTCGACGTGCAGCTCATCGGACCGTTCAGCCGCCGTCTAGGAATCGCAGACAGCTGTCGCACGCTCGCAGACGCGCTCCGCAATCTCGACTACTCGCAGCGTTTTTGCGACTTTTCGCTTGATTACCCTAATCTGGTCAGGCCCTGCGACGACTTTGCCCTGGCCGATCCCGGCCCGGCGACGATCAACATTCTGCATTTCAATCTCGAAGAGTTGCCGAGCGCTATCGCCTATCTTCCCGACGTGTTCACCGACAGTTACGTGATCGGGTTTCCCTATCTCGAGCTGCCGAGCTTGCACCCGGCGCAAATGCTCGGATTGACGCTGGTGAATGAAATATGGTCGGCGACGGATTTCATCGCGCGCACGCTTGCGCCTTACGTTCAAACGCACAAGCTCGGCGCCGCCTGCCGCCGACTGCGACCTGTTGGACGCAGTGTCGCGCGCCGTCTCGCTCTCGGCGACCTCGTCGGGGACGGCGATTTCGTCTTCCTGACCTCCGGCGACGCGCTCTCAGGAGCGCATCGCAAGAATCCGCTGGGGGTCGTGCGCGCCTTTCTCGCGGCCTTTCCGCACGACGAATCCGTCAAGCTCGTCGTCAAGACCCACAGCGTCGACCGCGTCGGCCCGTCGGGGGAACGGGAGACTTGGCGGCGCATCAGAAACGTCGCTGCAGAGTGCAGCCGGATCAAGCTCATCGATCGCGTTCTCGAGGACGATGAGCACACGGCCCTCATCGAGGCGGCGGACTGCTTCGTCTCATTGCATCGCGCCGAAGGTTTTGGCTTCCACATTCTGGAAGCGATGACGCTGGGAACACCCGTGGTCGCCACCGCCTATTCCGGCAATATGGACTTCTGCAACGAGCAGACGGCGTTCCTGGTCCCCCATCGGACCGTCCCGATCGAGAAGGGCCAATATCCGCGCGTGACATGCGGGCAGACTTGGGTCGAGCCCGATTTCGCCGCGAGCGTCGAGATCCTGAAAACAGTTCGGCGTGAGGCGCGCGCCCGGGCGCGCATCGCCGAGGCGGCCAAGACGTTCAGCGAAGCGCAATATTCCACCGAGGCTTTCTCGCGTCGCCTCGACAGGCGGCTGACGTCGCTGCTCGCATCGCCAGGCGAGGCGCTCCGGTCGGGATGACGAGCAGGCGGAGTTCGACCGGCGAAGACTCGTTCCGTATTCTTGTTTTATATTCTTGTTTTCGGCGCGGGGAGCCTTTCCCGAGCGCCCGTCGGGGCCCCGAACCATCCGAAGGCGCGGAGATCAGTCGGGAGATCTTGAACGACTTGTGAGCGTCCCGCTTTGAAAGCCGCCTCACGCGCTCCAGCGCGCCGCCGAGGCCCTCGGCGACGACCTTTCCGCCAAAGTCGGGACATGCCTCGACAAGGGTGTGGAGCTGGACACGCTGGCGAAGCCACCGAATGAAGAGCCCAACCCGATTACTGGGCCTTCGGCTCTGCTTCTGTATCCGTCTTTTCCTTTGCCTTCTTGTGAACGTGCTTTTTGCCGCCCTTTTCGTGGAGGTGCTTTCCGGCCTTTTTGCGCCCTTTCTCTTTCACAGGCTTAGTGGTTTCGGTTGCCTGGCCTGTCGTCTGATCGGCAGGCGCGGCAGGCGCTTGGGCAAGAGCCGGGGATAATGAAGCTAAGCCGACAACAATTGTCGCCGCGAGCAGTTTTCTAAGCATGGTCGCTTTTCCAGGTATGTTGCGCCGCAATTGCGCGGACGCCTCGCACATCACTCATACCGCAACATGCGGGGCTAGGCGAGTCGGGCGCTCGTTTCGACGACCGGAAACTCGACCGGCCTCTCAATGACGAAATGCTCCACCGCATCGAGCATCGCCGAGCCAAAGCGACGGCCAAGGCCGCGCGGCTCCACTTGGGAAACAGGGCCGACCAGCCCCTATCGCACCTCGACCTCGATTGGCCGCAAAAACTCGCTCGCCGCGCCTGGCGCGAGCGCGTCACGCCGGGCGCGGAGACGGAGGTGTTGAGGAGCAACGTGGCGACACGAGGCGATTTGCGACCAGCCCGCAGCTCGAAATTGATGCTTAACCTTTTGATTTAATTGGTGGAGCCAGACGGAATCGAACCGACGACCTCTTCAATGCCATTGAAGCGCTCTCCCAACTGAGCTATGGCCCCATTGAATTTGCCGGACTTTTGGGAACGGTCCGTCATCACCGCCAACACGGATGAGCGCTCTATAAGCGAGCCGAGCCGGCTTCGCAAGGCGCTTTGCCAGCCATTCGCGTCCTACAATCGATGGTCGTCGATCGACGCGAGCACCATGGCCCCGATCGACCAGAAGATTGCAAGACCAATGAACGTCAGAATCGAGAAAGCCCACCGCCTTGGGAAATGAGACTCTTCCGGCAGCGAGGGCGGCACGAAGACGCTGAGATAGACGTTTTGCCGGCTGGCCCGCAATTGCGCGCGGTCGAGGTCGGCTTGCGCGAGCATGTAGAAGCGCTCGGCGAGCAGGCGCTGCACCTCGAGCTCCTCGAACTTGGCGAGCGAGCTGGAGATGGTTCGATTCGCGCCGCCCTCGCTCGTCAGCTTGCCCTCATATTCCTTGATGTGGGCTTCCACGGCCCCGAGCTTCTCGCGCAGCACGCGCACCGTCGGCGCATCCTCGGACAGTTCCCGCCTCAACACGAACAGCTCGTCTTCGATCTTGATCTTCTCTCCGACCAGGGGGACCAGCAATTTCGCAATTTCGCCGCTCGCCTGACCGGGGTCCAACATGCCCGACGTGTCACGAAAAGCGTTGAGCGCGGCCAGCGCTTCCCGGACGGCCCCGAAGGAACGGCGCACTTCCATTTCCGCTTGCGCCGTCGAGTCGCGGCGGGCCCGATCCGAAATCCGATTGACGAGACCCTCGCTCGCCTCGATGACCAGCTGACCGAGGACCAGCGCGTCCTCGCGGCGGAAGGCCCTGATCCGCAGAATGACGATGCTCGAGACCGAATCGACATAGGTGTCGACCATGGAATTCCAGTAATCGACGAGTTCCTCGATGGACGGGTCGCGCTTGAGCCGGGCCCAGAAGTCGGCCTCGGGCCTGTGAAACACTTCGCGCAAGTCGATCTTGGTCGCGAGATCGTCGATGATGCCCCGGCTGCGGATGTAGCTCGTGACGATATAGGCGTTCTGTCCCGTCGCGGTGAATGAAAAGCCGCCAACCGGCGACCCTCCGCCTCCGCCCGTGGAGCCGGTCTCGGCCGCCTCCGGCTCGACGGATCGCACTGAGAATCGCGACTCCACAGTATACTGATCCGCGGCGAGCAGCGCGAAATAGAGCGCCGCGGCGACCGACGGCGCGAGCACCAGCACGATGAAGCTCGCGAGAAGAGGGGGGACCTTCGCCAACGGCGCCGGGATGGCGCGGACAGGCGCGCCCGTCACGCGCTCCACGCGCGCGGCGATCTCCCGCATCGCCGCCGGCGCCCTGGCCAGGGGCCTGAGCCAGTCGATGGCGGCAGGCAGACGGGCAGGCTCCTCCGGCGGGGGCGCCGTCATCCTCGTCGTTCGCCGCGGCTTGTCGTCGATTCTCGTCATGCTCGGCAGCTCAAGCAAAAGGCGGATAGGCTGACAGACTCTGACTCCTTCCGTCACGGCATGGCTTCATGCCGGCTTCGTCCGCAGAATTGCCCGCGATCACGTCATGACGACGTTGACCGCGCTCTCGGGCAGCTCTTTCCCGAAGCAGCGCTGATAGAATTCGGCGACGAGCGGGCGTTCCAATTCGTCGCATCTGTTGAGGAAGGTCAGTCGGAACGAGAACCCAATGTCGCCGAAGATCTCGGCGTTCTCGGCCCAGGTGATGACGGTGCGCGGGCTCATGACCGTCGCCAAGTCTCCGGCCGTAAACGCGTTGCGCGTCAAGTCGGCGACGCGGACCATCTTGCTCGCGGCGTCCCTGCCTTCCTTTGTCTTTTGCAGGCTCTTGACCTTGGCGAGCACGATATTCGTTTCCGCGTCGTGCGGCAGGTAGTTCAGCATCGTCACGATCGACCACCGATCCATCTGGCCCTGATTGATCTGCTGCGTGCCGTGATAGAGGCCTGAAGTGTCCCCCAGGCCGACCGTGTTCGCCGTGGCGAACAGGCGAAACGCAGGATGCGGACGAATGACCCGGTTTTGATCCAAGAGCGTCAGTCGTCCGGAAACCTCGAGCACCCTCTGAATGACGAACATGACGTCCGGACGCCCCGCATCATATTCATCGAAACAGAGCGCCACGTTGTTTTGCAGCGCCCAGGGCAGGATCCCGTCTCGGAACTCCGTAACTTGCCTTCCGTCCCTCAGGACGATGGCGTCCTTTCCCACGAGATCGATGCGGGAAACGTGGCTGTCGAGGTTCACCCGCACGCAGGGCCAGTTCAACCGGGCGGCCGTCTGCTCGACGTGCGTGGACTTGCCCGTGCCATGGTAGCCTGTAATCATGACCCTCCGATTATGCGCGAAGCCCGCGAGGATGGCCAGGGTCGTTTCGCGATCGAACTGATAGTCCGGGTCGATTTCGGGCGTGTGTTCGCTTGCGGCGGAAAAAGCCGGAACCATCAGATCCGTGTCGATATTAAACAGCTTTCTCGCGGAGACGCGAAGATCGGGCGTTCCCGCAGCGGCTTTTTCCAGCGCGACCAAAATCTCTCTCCGTCTCGCGGGCGTCGAGCTTCGCCCAAGCAGCCTGAAGCGTCAGACGACGCGGGCCGCCCTCAGCGTCTTATAGGCATGGATGATTTCCCGCAATTTGTCTTCGCAGGACCTGTCGCCGCCATTGGCGTCGGGATGGAACCTCTTCACGAGCTCGAGATAGCGCGCGCGGATCTCCTCGGGACTCGCCGCCGGGTCCAATCCCAGCGCGTCGAGCGCCCGAGTCGAAGCGGCTGAGAGGGTCGGGGAAGATCGACCGCCACGCCGGCCGCCTCGAGCGTGGGCGGATCCGGGGTGAACGCTATGCGCGGCGCCCTGTTTCGCGCCCACCGCCCAGGTCGGACGATGCCCGACGGTCGCCTCCTTCAAGTAGCGGGCGACGTCGGCGTCGCTCATGCCGGCGAAGTAGTTGTATGACGCGTTGTATTCCCGAACATGGGTCAGGCAGAAGCAAAAATACTGTCCCTCACGCAGCCGCCCCATGGGCGCGCGATAGTCGCCCGACGAGTCGCATCCGGGCGAGTCGCATCTGGGCCTCGCGCTCTCGTGGGATTGCGCTTTCGGCCCCCGCCGGGTCCTGACGCGGTCGAAGAGAGGTGAATTCAGATCCATCGGTGGATATTATGGCAAAGGAGGCTGTCGCTGAAAAGCGCGACTTCCGTACAGGCTTGGCGGGGCCGCCGGGGCCGGAAGAGGAACGTCTCATGACGCAAGCGAGCAAAGGGGCCGTCAAGGCGAAGATCGAGGCCAAGATGCGCGCAGCTTTCGCGCCGGCGCAGCTTCAGGTGCTGGACGAGTCGCACCGCCACGCGGGGCACGCCGGCCATCATCTGGACGGCGAAACGCATTTTCACATAGAGATCGTGAGCGACGCATTTGCGGGCAAGAGTCGTCTGGAGCGGCATCGCCTGATCAATGCGGCGCTGGCCGAAGAGCTGTCAGGACGCGTTCACGCCCTCTCTCTGTCGGCTAGGGCTTGCGACGAAGCCTCATAAAGAAACAGGCCGGACTTTCGTCCGGCCTGCGTTTTGCGATGTTTTGCGGGATCAGGGCATGTCGCCGGCGACGAACTTCGGAATCACCGGGCCGCCGATCTCCGCCCCGAAGCGGCGCTTCGACGGGGTGAAGAAGAAC
>DATHCI010000144.1:0-15533 GCA_035319645.1 Methylocystis sp.
AAGCCAAGGCCATGGACCTGTGCCTGACGGGACGCATGATGGGCGCAGAGGAGGCCGAGCGCGCAGGTCTCGTCGCGCGCGTGGCTCCCGCGGCGGAGCTGCTCGCCGAGGCGCTCAAGACCGCTCAGACGATCGCGAGCCTGTCGCTGCCCGCCGTGCTGTCGGCCAAGGAGTGCGTGAACCGCGCCTATGAGACGACGCTCGCCGAGGGCGTGCGCTTCGAGCGCAGGGCGTTCTATTCGCTATTCGCGACGCAGGATCAGAAGGAGGGCATGGCGGCCTTCGTCGAGAAGCGCAAGCCGGCGTTCGCGAACAGGTGAGGCGGCGCGCGCGCTTCCGGCAGCAGCCGAGTTGTTCTAAAGTGAGGCCATGAACCAGCACGCGCTCATGTTCGACAAGCTCGTCTATCTCGACCGGCTGAAGAGCGCCGGGGTCGCCGAGGACGTGGCGCGCGCCCATGCGGACGGCCTCGATCAGGCGCTGCGAGAATCGGTGGCGACGAAAGCGGACGTCGAGGTCGTCGAGCGCAACCTCAGCAAGGAAGTGAATTCCGTCGAGGGGAGGCTTAACGGGAAGATTGAGGCGTCGGAGCGGAGCATCAGAGCAGAGATCAATACTCTCGAGCAGCGGCTCGACGCCAAAGTCGAGGCTATTGACGTCAAGGTCGATGCGCTCGACCGCAAAATCGAAAGACGCGAGGCGAAGATCGATTCGGTCGACCTTAAGCTCGAGGCGAAGATCGATTCGGTCGACCTTAAGCTCGAGACGAAGATCGAGGCGCTCGACCACAAGTTCGAGGCGAAGATCGATGCGCTCGACCACAAGCTCGAGGCGAAGATCGATGCGCTCGACCACAAGTTCGAGGCGAAGATCGATGCGCTCGACCACAAGCTCGACGCGAAGATCGATGCGCTCGACCGCAAGCTCGACGCAAAGATCGATGCGCTCGACCACAAACTCGACGCGTCGGTGGCTCGTCTCGAGAAGGAGATTGCCGAAAGCCAGGTGACATTCACGCGCTGGACCGTCGGAACGGCGATCGCGCTCACCGGCGTGATCTGGACGATCGCCAAATTCGTGCACTGATGCGGGATTTCCGCCGCGCCTGTCGTCCCGCAGGCCAACCCCGCGCAAGAAGAACAAAAAAAGAACTTGCATCAAAGAACAAATCATGCACATTTGGCGCTGCGCAGCGTTTGGAGTCGTCCACGGGTGGGCGTTGCGCCTGCCGGTCAACCTATGCCAGAAGGATGAAAATCGTGAGCCAAGCCAATCTCCGCCTCGTGGAAGGCGCTTCCGTGGACAAAAGCAAAGCCCTCGACGCCGCGCTGTCGCAGATCGAGCGAGCCTTCGGCAAAGGCTCGATCATGCGCCTGGGCAAAAACCAGAAGGCGGTCGAGATCGAGACCATCTCCACCGGCTCGCTCGGCCTCGACATCGCGCTCGGCGTCGGCGGTCTGCCGCGCGGGCGCGTGATCGAGATTTACGGTCCCGAGTCCTCCGGCAAGACCACGCTCACCCTGCATGTCATCGCCGAGGCGCAGAAAGCCGGCGGCGTCTGCGCCTTCGTCGACGCCGAACATGCGCTTGATCCCGTCTACGCCAAGAAGCTCGGCGTGCAGCTCGACGACCTGCTGATTTCGCAGCCCGACACCGGCGAGCAGGCGCTCGAGATCACCGACACGCTCGTGCGCTCCGGCGCCGTCGACGTTCTCGTCGTCGATTCGGTTGCGGCCCTGACGCCGCGCGCGGAAATAGAAGGCGAGATGGGCGACGTGCAGCCCGGCCTTCAGGCGCGGCTCATGAGCCAGGCGCTGCGCAAGCTCACCGCGTCGATCTCCCGCTCGAACACGCTCGTCATCTTCATCAACCAGATCCGCATGAAGATCGGAGTCATGTATGGCTCGCCCGAGACGACGACCGGCGGCAATGCGCTGAAATTCTATGCCTCGGTGCGGCTCGACATTCGTCGCGTCGGGGCGATCAAGGACCGCGACGAGGTGACCGGCAACCAGACGCGCGTCAAGATCGTCAAGAACAAGGTGGCCCCGCCGTTCAAGCAGGTTGAGTTCGACATCATGTATGGCGAGGGCATCTCCAAGGTCGGCGAGCTCATTGACCTTGGCGTCAAAGCCGGCGTCGTCGAGAAGTCCGGCGCCTGGTTCTCCTTCGACAGCCAGCGTCTTGGTCAGGGCCGCGAGAACGCCAAGACCTATCTCAAAGCCAATCCGCAGATCGCCGCGCGGGTCGAGAAGGCGATCCGCGAAAACGCCGGCATCATCGCCGACCGCATTCTGGATGCGAGCGGCGACGAGCCGGTGGAAGCCGAAGCCTGAGACGCGGAGCTCAGCCCGCCGCTTGCCGCAGCGCCTGCTGCGCCGAGAGCGCGGCGGAGGCGGCGCTGCGATCGCCCGGCTCGACCAGATCGACCGGCGCCGCACCGGGGAGGACGCGTTTCGGCGGATCCTCCGCGCTCGTCTCGAACTCAGCGCCCGCAAGCGATCGTAGGCTGGCGGCGGCGACTCCGCTCCCGTCGCCGTCTCCCTGCTCCTGCTTGCGCATCATGCCGGCGAGCCGCGACAGCGTGGCCGAGGAGGCTTGCGCCTCGGCCTGCGCCTGGCGGCGCTGCTGCAGGGCCTGCGACGCGCCGTCGCCACGCGGCGCTCTCGCCTTAATGAAGGCGGTGATCTTTGCCAGCGGAGAGGACGGCTCTTCCGCCGCATATGAGATTGCCGACGATGCCGGAGGCGCGCCCCCGGTCGCGACGGCCCTCTCGCTCCTGCGGATGGGACTTGCGCGCTTCGCGCCGCCGATACGATCTTTCAGGGAAGTGATGAAGCCCGAGAGCAGCCCGGGCATTGCGACGACCGGCGACGACCCGATGTCGCGCGACGCCGGCGCGGAAGATGCGCCCCGCTTGCCGCGCAGCCAGCGGTAAGCGGAAAACGCGGCCGCGGCGCCGATCAGCAGGATCTTCCAAAACTTGAACAGGTTCCATGCTATCAGCGCGAGGATCCCGACCTTCTGCGCATTGCTCGCCGGCTGAGTCGCGACGGGCTGCTGACGCGTCAAGCCGCCCGTCAGCAGTCCTGAGAGATCGTAGGGCGCCGTCTTGTCCGCGCTCGGATCAAAGTCCTCGTACGCCTTTCCGTGATCATAGGTCATAGCCGAGACGAGCGTCGCAGCCTCGTTTCGGAAGCGGGGAAGATCCTCCTCCATGCCCACAATCTGAATTTCCAACGCGCCTTGACGCCCGAGCGCGTAGGCCATGCAGTCGACGAGACGGTCGTCGGGATCGGTCGAGTCCTGCGTCGTGACGCCCACGCAGGCGCTCAAGCGATGCTTTTCGTCATAGCGCGGCGGATCGACCCAGCCAGTCAGCGTCAGCGGCTCCTCGCCGGCGCGTCGCCGCGCGCCATTCTCCTGCGCCGCCAGTCGCCTCAAACCGGCCAGCGTTTGCGCGGCGTCAAGTCCGACGCCGCCCTGGTCCTTGACGTAACCATCGTCGACGGCGCCGACGAAGGCGATCCAATTCGAAGCCCGTTGCGCCGGCAGGACGACGCCGAGCTTGCCGGGGTCCACGGGACCATCCCCGTAAAGCTCCTTGGCGTTGATGGCGGCGACGAAGGCGCGCCCCGCCGGCAGCCAGAAGGTCGCCCGATCCGCGAGCCGCACCTCAGCCGGGCCTCTGACGCCGCGCGCCAGCACCGACGCGTAGGCTTTGTCGGCGTCCGGGTCGACAGGTTGCTCTGTCGCGCGTGCGGCGGGCGGGGTCGCGGCGACACTCGCCGCCGCAGTCGCAGGCGGTTTCGCCGCCGCGGGCGGCGCAACGTCGGCAGGCTTTGGCTGCTGGTCTGGCGCCTTGACGACGGGCCCGGGATCTTTTGCGGACGCCCCAGCGCTTGCGTCACGCGCAGCGGAGGCGGCGTCGGCGCCTGGGGCGCCCGCCGGGAGGGCCCCCGCGACCGCCATCGCCGGAGAAACAGGAACGGTCGCCGTGGCGGCTTCGGGCCGCAGGGTCGCTTCCGGCGATTTCGTGGCGAGTTCCGGCGGCGCGCCGCCGACCGCCGCAGTCGCCGGCGCCTGCTTCGCCGGGCTCACGCTCGGGGCCAAGACCGCCTGAGAAGCAACTCCCCCCGGGTTGGCTGTCGCGCCAGACGAGGCGCCGGGGGAAGAAGCCAGGACGGGCGCTCGATTCGTGGGCGCGACCGGCTGAAGCGCCGTTTCCGGCGGGTTCGCGGGGGCGCCCACGGTTACGGGGGCCGATTCAGGCGTCTGACTGGAGGGGCTTGGGCGAGACGGCGCCGCAGCTTGGGGGCTGGCCTCGGACGGCTTCGCTGCGACAGTCGCGGGCGACGCGGCGGCCTCGGGGGGCGCGGCTTGCGTCGCGCTGTTCTCGGCGGCGGCCGCGGGCGCTTCCCGGGCTGGCGACGCAGGCTCGCTCACAACCTTCGCGGCTTCAGTTCCACTTTCAGGCGCGGCGTTTGGTTTCGTGGCGATATCGAGCGGTTCCGCCGCGCTCCCTTTGCCGCGCGCCGCGCGGGGCGCGTTCGCCGCGGCGGACGCGCTTCGCGAAGTCCGGCCCGTAAGGCTCTCGACGATCGGCGCGCGCCTGGCGGCGGCTTCGCCCGTGGAGGGGCGCAGCGGCGCCATCTCGATCACGACGTCTTCAAAACCCTTTTGTGACGGACTCGAAAGCTCGAGAATGACTTTCGATTCGCCCGAGCTTGAGCGATCGCGCGCGTCGCTTTGCGAGGCCGCGAGCGTGACGACGACGAGCGCCAGCACGGACGCGCAGGGACGCAAGACTGACATGACCCACTCCACCGTTAATGACTTGGGCAGTCTCAGCGATCGACGATCAAAAAAGAATTACGTGTCGCCTCAGGCGTCGCAACAGGGAACGGTTAAGATGAAAATTGAGTTAGCTCGCGGGCCCGAGCACGCGACGATTGACGACAGCGCAAACGACGAATCAGGCTCCCGATCGACCTCGCAGGCAACGTGCGGCGCCCTGTCCGTCGTGGCCCTTCCCAAGGCGCGCCGTAGCGCCGCGTTGCGCCCAAGACCAAGGGCGAGCTTTGCAGCGCGGCGGATGTTACGCTAGCATGAGCCATGCTTCGCTTGTTCCGCAAACAGCCTGCGGCGTCCGGCGCTGCGACGCAAATCGAGCTTTCGCATGCGGGCGACGACATCGTCGTCATGCTGCGGCGCTCGCCGCGGGCGCGGCGCTATACGTTGCGCGTGCGCTTCGCCTCGCGCGACGCTGTGCTGACCATGCCGCAACGCGGCTCGGTGCGCGAGGCGCGCGCCTTCGCGGAACGGCACGCAGCCTGGATTTCGGCGCGCCTCAACCGACTGCCGGACGTCATACCTTTCGAGGACGGAGCGATCGCGCCGCTGCGCGGCGTTGCGCATCTTCTCGCGCACCGGCCGGGCGCGCGCGGGGTCGTGTGGCGTGAGGATATTGCCGGCGAGGCGCCCGCTTTCGCGCTCTGTGTCGCCGGGGGCGCGGAACACATGGCGCGACGCGTCACCGACTATTTCAAGCGCGAGGCGCGCCGCGACTTGGAGTCCGCCGTCGAGCGGCACACGAGCGCGCTAGGTCTGGCGCCGCGTCGCGTGGGCCTGCGCGATCCCGTAAGCCGTTGGGGGTCATGCTCGGCTACAGGGTCGCTGAATTTTTCCTGGCGCCTCGTCATGGCGCCGCCCTTCGTGCTGGACTATCTCGCGGCGCATGAGGTCGCGCATCTCGTGCATCTCAACCATTCGCCGAAATTCTGGGCGCTCGCGAGGCGGCTCTCGCCCGACCTCGACCGCGCCGAAGCCTGGCTCACCGCCAACGGCGCTCAGCTGCACAAATACGGGTCGAGGCCTTAGCCCGCTCGCGGATGCGCGAGGCGATAGGCCTCGAAGAGGCGCGCCTTGTCGACCGCAGCGTAGATCTGGGTCGTCGAGAGCGACGCATGGCCGAGCAGCTCCTGAATCGTGCGCAGGTCGCCGCCGCGGCTCAGCAGATGGGTCGCGAAGGAGTGGCGCAGCGCGTGGGGCGTCGCATTATCAGGCAGCCCCAGCGCGCCGCGCATGCGCTGCACGGCGAGCTGCACGACGCGGGCCGAAAGGCGATCGCCGCGCACGCCGATGAACAGCGGTCCGCCAGCCAGCTCATGCGGGCAGAGCGCGAGATAGGACTCGATGAGCCGGCGCACCGGCTCGATGACCGGCACGGTGCGGGTCTTGCCGCCCTTTCCGAGGATCGTCACCCGGTCGATTGCGCCGATCGGAGCGGCGTCGCGGTCAATCGACAGCGCCTCGGATATGCGCAGGCCAGCGCCATAGAGCAGACCGAGCACGGCGGCGTCGCGCGCGAGCGCCCAGGGCTCGCGGGCGTCGCCCGCCCGGGACTGCGTGTCCAGAAGGTCGCGCGCGTCGGCGACGGCGAGCGCCTTCGGCAGATTATGCGGGCGCTTCGGGGCGCGCACGGCCGCGAAGACGTCGGTTTTGGCGAGACCCTGCTTCTCGAGAAAACGCAGGAAGTTGCGCAGCGCCGCGAGAGCGCGCAGGAGCGACCTGCTTTCCAGCCCGTCGTTGCGGCGCTTGGCGAGGTAGCTGCGCAGGTCGGCGGGCTCCAGCGCCTTCAACGCTCTCGCGCCCGGCGTCTCGCCCAGATGTTCGGCGAGGAAGGCGAAAAAGAAGCGCACGTCGCGGGCATAGGCTGTGAGCGTATGCGGCGAAGCGCGACGCTCGTAGGCCAATCGGGCGATCCACTTCTCCGCCTCCGCGCGGATCTCCGCGCTGGCGTTGAGCGCCCGCAGGTCGGGAAGCGGCTTTCGCGTTTCGCCACGCATGGCGGCGAAGTGTGGCGCGCAAAGGTTAAAGGTTAATGGAGCTACTTGCCGGCTTTGATCTCGGCGGTCGCCTGGACCAGGAACTCGTCAAGCGTGCGACGGACCTGGTGCTCCGACTGCTCGACGCCGGCGGCGGCGAAATCCTTGAGGACGCGCGCGACGACGAGATCGTCCGCATTCGGCGAGGCCTCGGCGGCGACGAGCTCTTCGGCATAGGCCGTCGCCGCCTCGGCGGTCTTGCCGAGCTTCTCCGCGGCCCAGAGGCCGAGCAGCTTGTTGCGACGCGCTTCGGCGCGGAAATGCTGCTCCTCCTCATGCACGAAGCTTTTCTCGAAGGTCTCTTCGCGTTTGTCGAAGGTGCTCATTCACGGCCTCTTGGGAGTTGAACTGCGCGAGCGGCTATCTGGCAGCCATATACGGGCTCGCTCGCAAAAGTCCAAGGGCGAAACCGCGCTAGCGGCCCCCGCCGAGTTGTCGCCTGCAACCTGTGGACCGCGCGAGGCCCCAAGCGGCGCAAAGCGCGGACGAATATCGCCGGGGCGGTCAGATTTCGAGCGCTTGGCGCCTCAAAGGAGCGACTCATAGACACCGAGCGTCGCATCGCACATGCTCTCGAGAGAATATCGGTTGGCGATGAAGGCGCGCGCCCGGCTCCCGAGCGCCTCGCGCGCCGAAGCCGTCAGCGCCAGCGCCTCGACGATCGCCTCCGCCAGCGCCTCGGCGTCGTTCGGGGGCGTGCGCCAGCCCGTCGCCTGCGCGGCGGCGACTTCCGGAGGTCCCGCCACGATCTCGCTCGCGGCGCCGAAATCCGAGATGACGACCGGTGCGCCCATGGCCTGACCCTCGATGGCGACGCGCCCGAAGGCCTCGGGTTCGGTCGCCGGGGCAACCGTCACGGCGGCGGCGAGATAAGCGGCGGGCATGTCGGCGCAATGGCCGACGATGCGAACATAGCCTTCTAAACTCAGGCGTTCGATCTGGCGTTCGATGCTGCGCAGATATGAGTCGCTGCGCGCGTCTCCGGCAAAGACGTAGCGAAGGTCCGTGAAGCCCCTGGTGACGAGGCGGCGCGCCGCGTCGAGCAGCACGAAATGGCCCTTGCGCGCCGTGACTCGCGCCGGCAGCAGCACGATCCTGAGGTGCGGCGCGATTCCCCAGTCCGCGCGAAGGCGCTCGACGCGGGACGGATGAACGGCGAGCGGCGAGAAGACGCGCATGTCCACGCCGCGCCCGATCGTGGCGATACGGTTCGAGGCCTCCGGATGCAGCTCGAGGATGCGCTGGGCGGTGAAGCGCGAATTGGCGATGACGATGTCGCCCGCGGCCATGATCGCGTTATAGCGCTGCTTGATCGGCGACGTGCCTGAATAGGCGCTGTGATAGGTGGTGACGAAGCGCGTCCGGGCCTGGCGCGCGGCGTAATAGGCGACCCAGGCGGGCGCGCGCGAGCGCGCGTGCACGATCTCGACCCCCTCGTCGCGCAGAATGCGCGCGAGTCGAATCGAGTTCAGCGTCATGGCGAAGGGATTCTTCGTCGCGGCCGGGAAGGGGATCCAGACACCGCCCTTGCTTTGCAGCTCGCCGACGAGGCGACCGCCCCGCGACGCGACCAGGCAACGGGCGCCGGCTTCCGTCAGCGCCTGCGCCACATCCACGGCCGAGCGCTCGACGCCGCCGGACTCGAGGTCCGGGATGATCTGCAACACCGTATGACCGGCGATGCGCCGTTCGCGCTGAGGAAAGACGGATGACTGAGGATGCATCGCTCTGCGCCGTCCGCGACGACGACTCGTCGCTGGTGATGTTTGGCGCCCCTTGCGCCTTCGTCGGGCGGCGCGTGGAGCGCCGCCTCGCGGGCGCTATCCTGATACGGCGTGATTAGTCAACTATGATCGGGCGGCGACAGTTCAATGCTGTATTCATGGTTGCTTCCCCCATTTTTGCGGCTATCATTTTTCCGCGCCCGCCCTTCGAGCGAACCCCTTCGTGTCGACATGGAGCTGGCGGACATGGAGCAGGCAGGAGGAGGGCGGCAGCCTAGCCCCGTCAATTTTGGGAGGCGTATATGTCCAGTTTTACTGTTGTTTCGAAAACCTCGCTCCGCCCGGATCCGGACGATGCGTCTCCCGAAGTTGCGGGTCTCAACGTTGGCGACACCGTCGCCCGCCTGCATGAACTGGCGAACTGGTCAAAAGTCTCGTTCACGGACAAGTCGGGGCGCGAGTTTCTCGGGTGGCTCCATTCCGATACGCTTCGGGAGATCAAGCCGCGACAAATCAATCTCTATGACGAACCATTCGGACAAGCGAAACAGGTGACGGGGGATCTTTTCCAGGTGAAGATCGACCTCGCGCCTTGGCGCAAGGTCGAGGTGCGGCTGGAGGACGGCTCGGTCCTCGAAGGTTGGATCGAGGACGGCGACGCCGCCACGGGCGGCGCTACGCCCGCGGGCGGCGGCCAGCCACCCGAACTCCCCGCGCCAAGCGACGAAGAGGACCTCAGTCTCGGCCCGAACGAAACATACCGTCCTTACCTTTTGGAAGCCGAGCGCCTCACCGGCATAGACGCAGCGGCGATCGCTGCGATCATCGACGCGGAAGCTTCGAAGCTTGGGAACGGGCAATGGAACAGCAATTCCAGAGCTGGCGGCTCCAGCGCGGCCGGTCTGACCCAGTTCCTCGACGACACCTGGCTCGCGCAGGCCGCCCGGAAGGGCACGCAGCTCAATCTGGTCTGCAAGGCGAAGGGCGATGTCTCCGACATCAACGAGATCGTTCCGGGCAGACAGGCGGACCTGCTGGCGCTCAGGTTCGACCCGAGGCTCTCAATCCTTTCGGCGGCCGAATACGGTCTCTTCAATTGCAACGCCATGATCAAGGACGGCCTCGTCGATGATCAGATTGGAGACGACGAGAAAGCTCAGTACATCTACCTTGCGCACCATGAGGGACTCGCTGGCGCGGAAAAATACTTGCGCAGGAGCGACACTCACACCTTCAGCGACCTCTCAAAGCAGGTCGGAGCGAGGGAGGCGCAGACCCTCGTAGACGCCGCGAGCGGCGACACCACCGCGGCGTATCGGACTTGGTTGAAGGAATACATCGATCAACACATTCAGCCCGCGAAATTCAGGAAGCAGGCAACGGGCGCTCCAAGCGGAACCGGAGCCGCCGCTCTTTCCCAGTTCGATGGGCCCCCCATTGCTCTCGACGAGCTTGGCGGCGACCCTCAGCTCGTGAAGGGAATCCAATGGAGATTGTTCGAACTGGGTTATCTCGATCCCCCTGCCGACGGCGCCTTTGGACCTGTGTCGCACTGGGCCCTCAGCGAATTTTGCGATCGGAACGGAGTTTCGCTCGACAAGGGTTTTTCCAGGAGCGCCGCGCAAGCGCTTCTCTCTCCCTCGCGCCCTCTTCCTGACGTCGCAACTACCGGGACTTGGTTCGACAAGGTCATAGTCTATATGAAGAATAATCACTATTTCATCTGTCGGCACCCCGACTGCAAGAACATCATCTATCTCGAGGGCGTGAATTTAGACGGAACGCTCAATGATAACGCGCCGAACGTATTCAACGACCTTCGTATCGTCTTTGTAATCGACAAGAACGGGGCGCCGAACTTCAAAGACTCGATTTGGGACGCCACAACCACGCCTGGGACTTATTGGACGACTCACCCAATGAATCCGAGAGGAGCGGCGATCATCGCGCTCAACCAATACAAGTCCTGGGTCGTGGGAACTCACCATCCCGGCACGCCGCAGGCCCACGAGGCCCTCGTCCAGGCGGCGCCAGTGACCGTCTTCAGGGACTCAAAGATGGATTTCAAGCGCGAGGGCCCAACGGAGACGGGAATTTTCGCGATCAATCAGCACTGGGGATACAATGAGCCAAGGGGAGATCTAGGACGATCGAGCGCCGGATGCCTCGTCGGACGAACGACAGACGGTCACAGGCAGTTCATGGCGCTGGTGAAGAATGATCCGCGCTATGAGGTGAATCACTCATACAAGTTCGTCACAGCGGTCATGCCCGGCGTCAAGGTTCTTGCATGAAGAGACGCCATGCAGAAAGCGTCCGCCTCAGACCGCACGCCGGGCCATCCAACCTGACGAAGACTGGACAGCGGCGCTCGAGTAGCCCGCGCCAGACAGGCGCTTGCTCGTGCATGACGGCGCTGTAGGGTGCGCGGCATGACCGCGACTACGCCCGAGTTCCTGACGATTGCGCGCCCAGCGGGCGGCGAACCCTGGCGCATCGCCTGTCGCGCGCGCGCGGCGCAGGGCGAAGGAGCGTCGCGCGCCGGCTTTGTCTGGCTCGGCGGCTTCGCCTCCGACATGCGCGGCGAGAAGGCGAGCTTCATCGACGCCAAAGCCGAAGCGGAGGGGCGCGCCATGCTGCGCTTCGACTATTCCGGCCATGGGGAGTCGGCCTTCGACGCGCCACCGGGCCGCTTCGTCGACGGCTGCGTCGGCGACTGGATGGAGCAGAGCTTTTGCGTGTTTATGGCCAAGACGCAGGGGCCGCAGATCCTGATCGGCTCGTCGATGGGCGCCTGGATCGCGCTGCTGCTGGCGCGTCGTCTCGCGGAGAAAGGGCTGGAGGGGCGGCTGCGCGGCCTGCTGCTGCTCGCGCCGGCGCCGGATTTCACCGAAGCGTTGTTGTGGAAGAGCCTGTCGCCCGCGGCGCGACGCGAGATCATGGATTGCGGCGTCCATCTGCGGCTCTCGCCCTATGGCGCGACGCCGCTCACGCGCAGGCTCATAGAGGACGGACGCAGCCATCTCCTGCTGGGCGGCCTCGTGCGCACCCATGCGCCGACTCACATCGTGCATGGCTCGCGCGACGCGGATGTTCCGCTTGCGCACGCTCTTGCACTGGTTGATCGGATCTGCGCGGATCCCGTCACCTTCACGCTCGCGCCAGAGGGCGACCATCGGTTGTCGCGCCCGGAAGATCTGGCGCTGATCGCCAGGGCGCTCGACGGCCTCGACTGAGCAAGGCAACCGAACCTTAAGCTTGATGGACGATAGCTTCGAAGCGTCCCGTCCCGGTTCCCGCCCATGTCGATCTCCCAGCCGCTTCTTGCGTCGACCCCAATCGCGCCGTCGCTCAAGAAACGCTTTCTCGCAGCCTTCGACGAGAATTTTCTAAAGAGCGTCCTGCGCGTTTGGTTCCGAACCGTCCGTCGGCTCGAGGTGGCGGGACTCGAAAACTTCGACGCGCAGGGCGTCGTCCTGATGCAGGCCGCCGCTCCGCTCGACGCGGCGATCGCCTTCGCGATCCTCCCCGGCGCGCCGATTTTCGTCTTGGGCCGGCCCTCGCGCGACGCGGACGCGACGTCGTTGCTCGAGCTCCTCGGCGCCGCCACCTTGGTTTGCGATGCGCCGTTGCGTCTGCGCGCGCTCGTGCGCGTAGCCCGGGCCGGCAAGACCCCCGTGTTCCTGCTGCCGGCGGCCCCCGCCGCCGACGGTTTCGCGGAAGCCTGCGACGCGGCGGCGCTTCTCGCTGAAAAGACGGGAGCGCGGATTCTGCGGCTTCAGGTAGAGAGGCGGCGGACGCTTATTCCCCGCACGACCGCGACGCTGTTCGCGCCTGCAGATCTCCCGGCGTCTCCACGGCTCTCGGGTCGCGAGCGACGACGAGCGGGAGGCGAGGCTTGCCGAGAGCTCGTGCGGGAGCTCCGCTTTGCGACCGGAGACTTCGACCGGACCGTCATCGAAGCGCTGGCCGACGCCGGGCGCCTTCACGGCTTCGCTCGCCTCGCGCTCGCGAACGCGACCTATGGCCGGATGCTGGCGCGCGCCCGGGCGCTGGCGAAAAAGCTCAAAGCATTTGCGCGCGCGGGCGAGCCGGTTGGTCTGCTGTCGAACGACGGTCTCGCTTTCCTCGCGCTGTCCTCTCTCGGCTGCGTCCCCGTCCTGCTCGACGCGCGCATTGGCGCAGATCGGCTCTGCGCTGCGCTCGCGGCCTCTGGCGCAAAGACCGTAGTGACGTCGCGCGGCGTTCTCGCCGGCGCACGCGACACGGCTTGTGTCGCGGCGCTCGAAGCTGCAGCGCAGGTCGTCTATCTTGAGGATCTCGAAGACGCGGTCACGCGCGCCGACCTGCTGCGCGCGAGTCTTTTGCGCGATCGCCCGTTCGTGCGGCGCCGCGCGCGCGACGTCGCCGCGATCCTCTTCACCGCCGGCGCCGAAGGAACGCCGAAGGGCGTGGCGCTTTCGCACCGGAACCTTCTCGCCAATGCGGCGCAGCTCGCGGCGCGCCTCGACCTCGACGAAAACGATCGGCTCTTCTGCGCCCTGCCGCTGTGTAGCGCCTTTGGCGTCGCCGCGGGCCTGCTGCTGCCGCTGCTCTGCGGCGCGTCGGTTCACCGCGCTGACGCGGGCGCGGCGAGCGCAGCAAGGAAGCTCGGGGCCGTGCGCGCCACGATCCTCGTCGCCTCGGATCGCACTCTTGCCGAGCTCGCGCGTCGCGGTCGCGCCGAGGATTTTCGTCACCTGCGCTATGCCATCGCCGCTGGGGAGTCCGTGCGCCCGGAGACGCATGCGCTCTGGAGCGAAAAGTTCGGCGTGCGGCTGCTCGAAGCCTACGGCGCGGCGGAGGCGTTGACGCTGTCCACGAATGCGCCGCAAGCCAACAGGTCTGGAACGGTCGGCCGCTTTCTCCCGGGCGTCGAGACGAGGCT
The DNA here is from genome assembly GCA_035319645.1 of Methylocystis sp. GTDB lineage: Bacteria > Pseudomonadota > Alphaproteobacteria > Rhizobiales > Beijerinckiaceae > Methylocystis. The sequence continues at coordinate 13,539 of DATHCI010000144.1, forward strand.
GGAGCCGGTCGATGGCGCGGGCGCCAAGCTGTTCGTGCGCGGGCCCAATCTGATGCTCGGCTATCTCGATCCGGCGTCGCCGATCGGGATCGTGCGACGCAACGGGTGGCTCGACACGGGCGACGTCGTGAGCGTCGATGAGGACGGCTTCGTATCGATTGACGGACGCGCGGCGCGCTACGCGCAGATCGGCGGCAGGCTCGCCTCGCTCGCCGATGTCGAGGCGCTGGCGAAACGCCTGTGGCCGAACGCCCTTTCGGTCGCGACGATCGAAGCCGACACGCGCAAGGGCGAGCACATTCTCCTGCTCACGGAGCGCAGGACGGCGACGCGCGCTGAATTTGCAGCCTTCGTCAAGGCGCGGAACGCGAGCGAGCTGCTCATCCCCTTCGACATCGTAGCCGTCGCGCAACTGCCGCGGCTCGCCGACGGTCGTCCGGACTTTGCCGGCGTCACGGAGCTCGCGCGCGACCGCGTGCGGCTTGCGCCCGTCGCGCCACGCGCGCCGAACGGCCTCGGCCGCATCGATGGCGACAAGCTCCCCCTCGGGTGATCGCGCGCTCGCCCGCAAATAGCCCGCATTTGAGGCATTCGGCGCCCGCGACGCGGCGTTTCTGCGCCAATAATGCGCAAAGCGCTTCAATCGACGCCGCCCAAGATTGACACCTCGCCCAGGCGCCGGGCTAATTCTCAAGTTTCGCCCGCGGCGGCGGCCAAAATGGGAGGCTAGAGCGCTCGTGTCGATCAAGGTCGCGTTGCATCACGTCACGAGCTACAAGTATGATCGCCCTGTGGCGCTGGGGCCGCAGGTCGTGCGGCTGCGCCCGGCCCCGCACTGTCGCACGAAGATCGCCAGCTACGCGCTGAAAGTCGAGCCTTCGGATCACTTCATCAACTGGCAGCAGGATCCGCAGGGGAACTGGCTCGCGCGGCTCGTCTTCCCGCAGAAGACGGAGCGATTCAAGATCGAGGTCGATCTCATCGCCGAGCTCGCCGTGTACAACCCCTTTGATTTTTTCGTCGAGCCCTATGCCGAAAATTTCCCCTTCGCCTATCCCGAAGAGCAGCGGATCGAGCTCGCCGCCTATCTCGAGACCGGAGAGGCTTCGCCGCTGCTCGACGCCTTCATCGCCGAGATCCCGAGAGAAGAGTCGCGAACGATCGATTTTCTGGTCGCGCTCAACCTGCGGCTCAGCCAGCAAATACGCTACGTGATCCGCATGGAGCCGGGGGTGCAGACTCCGCAGGAGACGCTGCAGCAGTGCTCGGGCTCCTGCCGCGACACGGCTTGGCTCCTTGTCGAGATCCTTCGCCGGCTGGGCCTCGCCGCCCGATTCGTCTCCGGCTATCTCATTCAGCTCAAGCCCGACGTCGAGCCCTTGGAGGGACCCAAGGGGACGACGCGCGACTTCACCGACTTGCACGCCTGGACCGAGGTGTTCCTGCCGGGCGCCGGCTGGGTCGGCCTCGACGCGACCTCGGGCCTCTTCTGCGGCGAGGGCCATCTGCCTCTTTGCGGGGCGCCGCATTATCGATCCGCAGCGCCCATCTCGGGTCTCGTCGAGCCTGCGGGCGTCGAATTCGGCTTCGAGATGCGCGTAGACCGTCTCGACGAGGCGCCGCGCATCACCGCGCCCTTTTCTGACGAGGCCTGGACGCGCCTCGAGCGTCTCGGCGAATCCGTCGACGCCGATCTCGCAGCCCAAGACGTGCGCCTGACCATGGGCGGAGAGCCGACGTTCGTCTCGATCGACGACTTCGAGTCTGCGGAATGGAGCACGGCCGCCGTCGGGCCGACCAAGCGCGCGCGGGCCGAGGATCTAATTCTCCGCCTGCGCGAGCGCTTCGCTCCGCAGGGTTTCCTCCACTGGGGCCAGGGAAAGTGGTATCCGGGCGAGAGCCTGCCGCGCTGGGCCTTCAGCCTCTATTGGCGCAAGGACGGCAAGCCGGTTTTCTCGGGCCCGCCCACCTCGACGCAGGTGGCTCTGAAGGGGC
>DATHCI010000145.1:0-69948 GCA_035319645.1 Methylocystis sp.
TTGGAGCGCCGGGAGCGTGCGTCAGCGAGACGCGCCCCAAACCGCCCATGCAAATCTCGGTGAGGAGCAGCCCCGCTTCGACGCCGCCCGCCGCCTTGGCGCCGGCGTCGATAAGCAATTCGCCGCTCGACCCGCGCGAAACTGCGACGCGATAGCGCTCGGCGCTGGCCGCGAGCCGATCGACGATCTCACCCGCGAGAAGATTGACGCTCGCAGTCGCGCGATCACCGGCGTTGAAACTTCCGCTCACCTTAAGCCCCTGTCTTTGAAGATATTTGCGCCTTATCTGCGCACGGGACCCGACGTCCGACGGCGCACATTTACAAGGCTTTCGGCTCAAGCGAAAGGCTCTTTCAATGGCGCGCGGGGCGAAGGGAACGGCCCCGAAAGGCCGGGCCGAACCTGCGGAAGGGGGCGTCGGGCCTGCATCTTTATTGATTTGACATAACCCGCAGCCCGCCTAAAACGCATTGCCGCTCTCAAAGGAGACGCTGACCACATGCCGCATACGGGACTTGAAAGCCTCATCGTCTCCGCCTTCGAGGATCGCGCCAGCATCACCCCCGCGACCCAGGGCGACGCGAGACATGCGGTAGAAAGCGCGCTGCGTCTCCTCGACTCCGGCAAGTTGCGCGTCGCTGAGAAAATCGGGGGCGCGGAAGGCCCCGCTTCCTGGCGCGTCAATCAATGGCTCAAAAAGGCCGTGCTGCTGTCTTTCCGCCTGAACGACATGAGCGTCATCGAGGGCGGACCCGACGGCGCGACCTGGTTCGACAAGGTTCCATCCAAATTCGTGCGGTGGGGCCAGAGGGAGCATGCCGCTGCGGGCTTCCGCTCCGTCCCCGGCGCGATCGTGCGTCACTCGGCCTATATCGCGCCTGGCGCGATCCTGATGCCGTCGTTCGTCAATCTCGGCGCCTATGTGGATTCCGGGACCATGGTCGACACCTGGGTCACGGTCGGCTCTTGCGCTCAGATCGGCAAGAACGTGCATCTTTCGGGCGGCGTCGGCGTCGGCGGCGTCTTGGAGCCGCTGCAGGCGAACCCCACGATCATCGAGGACGACTGCTTCATCGGCGCGCGATCCGAGGTCGTCGAGGGGGTGGTGATCGGCCAGGGCTCGGTTCTCTCCATGGGCGTATTCATCGGCGCTTCGACCAAGGTCGTCGATCGCGCCACAGGCAAGATCCATGTGGGCTACGTGCCTCCCTACTCCGTCGTCGTGCCGGGAAACATCCCGGGCAAGCCGCTTCCCGGCGAGAATTGGGGGCCCTCGCTGTATTGCGCGGTGATCGTCAAGACCGTCGACGCGCAAACGCGTGCGAAGACCGGCGTCAACGAGCTGTTGAGGGACTAAAGTCCGCATGACGGAAGACGGACGAGAGGATTTCCACTTCCTGTTCCGCAGCGACAAGGGGCGGATCGGTCAGGCCGTCTGGCGCCGCTACGCCTTGCGTTTGTTCGCGATCCTCATCCCCATGTACGGATTGTGGCTGCTGCTCGCGCCTTATGCTTTCCACGATCTCTCCAAAACGCCGTTCTTTGTTCCGATGACCGCCCTCGCCTACGCCTACGCGCTTGTGTTCGCCTTCGTGACGATCCTCGTCACGATCTGTTACATCAATCTCTCGGCCAAGCGGTTTCGCGATCTCGAACGGCCTTCCCCTCTCGGCCTCGCGAGCCTCGCGCCTTTTGCGGCCTTTCTCGCCGGCGCGGCGCATTTCTTTCAAGGCCTCGTGGAGGGCGTCGTGCCGCGCTGGCAGGTCTATCCATTCGATGCAGCTTTCGTGATCATCGCGGGCTGGACCATTTGGGAGCTCGGGTTCAAGGATTGAGGCCGGAAGCTCAGCTCGTTCGCACTGCCATCTGCGAGCGACGCGAGCAGAGAGCAGCCGCCGCGGACCTAAAGGCCAAGCGTGGCTTCGCGGATGCGGACAAAATAGGTTCTATGCCGACTTTCAGCTATGGGCTGCACGTGCGGAATTGTGATTTGTTTTTCCCTGATTGCACGCCGCGCATAAGGTTTGAAGGTTTTCAATGACTGTTTCTCCGCCTTTTGACCAGGGATCGATGTGGTCAACTTGAAGTACGACTCCAAGCGTAACTGAAGGAGACGCCCCACAGGCGCAACAGCGAAAGTGGTCGCGTAGAAGCACCTTGAAACGAAGCCGCAAATCGGGGCAACGCGCCGTACGGCGGAAAGTTGTACCCCCTCGCTCAAAGGCCAATTGGGGAGGCGTCATGTCTTCGGAGTTGGCATAGGAGACGAAAGCCGCCAAGGCTTGCCGCCAAGAGCCAAATCTGCGCTCGTAGGTGGCCACGTGAAACACGGAAGCAGGCCTTCGAACCTCTGAATAACCAGGTTGTCGTCCGAGCGCAACCCACAAGTCGTAGAGTGTTACAAATAGCTTTTCGTCTGAAACGTTTCGTTCAACCGTCGTATCTAAGCCAGCCGCCTTTACCGCCTCATTCCAAGAACCAAAACGCCGAATAATGGTTGTAACGCCGTATTTTCCCAGTTCCCTGTAAAGACGTTGCCTCACCTGCTGTTCCGACTGCTTAGAGGCAACATGGCGAAGATCCGATAATAAGTCATCATCCGATATGTTCCGCTTATCGTGACTCAACTGAAAAGCCATGGCTCGCTCCCTTCTCGCGCGAATGGGAATGTACGGCGGCTGACAGCTTTTAGGAAGCGGCCTCTGCCAGTGGTTGCTCTGTGTCAATAGTCTGCGTCGAAGCCGCGCGCGTTTTCCCCTGCCAAAGCCGGGGCGGTTTGTGGTATAAGGAGGACATGTCGATCACGATCACGCTCACGCTCGCCCTCACGCCGGACCAAGAGGCTTGGTTGCAGGCCCATGTCGCAACGGGCGACTTCGCCTCGATCGAGGAGGCGGCGCACAGGCTCATTGCCGAACGCATCGCCGAGCGCACGGCGGAAGAAGAGGACGGTTCGGAGCGTCAGGCGTTGTGGGTGGAGGAATTGAGCGATGCCGAGCTTGCAGCAATCGCCGCGGCGGAGATGGACCCCCGCTACAACCATCTCGATGATGAGTTGAGATAGGCTTGTGCGTGTCGCTTCCCGTTCCGCAACCAGGGCTCGTCATTCGGTACGCATATCTCTGGCGCTCCGAGCGCCGACGAGGACAGGACGAAGGAACGAAGGACAGGCCGTGCGTGCTCGTTCTGGCGATCCGGCAAGGCAGAGGCCGCAAGGTCGTTCTCGTGGCTCCGATTACCCATACGCCGCCGGATACATCCGGCGATGCTGTTGAAATCCCCCTCCATACTAAGCAGCGCCTCGGCCTCGACGAGGCGCGATCATGGGTCGTCGTCAACGAAGTGAATCGTTTCGTTTGGCCTGGCTCCGATCTTCGTCCCATATCGCGGGACGCCCCGAGCCGTTTCGATTACGGGCTTTTGCCGCCGTCTCTTTTCCGGGAGATCAAGAGGGCTCTTGCAACTTCCGCCGAGGCGCGGCGCTTGGCGGTTGTGCGGCGCACGGAATGAAGCACTTGTATCGGGGGCTTTTTCGATGAGCCTCGCTCTCACGCCGGATCAGGAGGCTTGACTGCAACCCCACGTCACAGCCGGCGACTTCGCCTCGATCGAGGCAGCGGCGCGCCGCCTCGTCGACGAGCGCATCGCCGAGCACCGGCTCGAGGACGATGATTTGGGATGGGTCAGGCCACTGGCCGAGGAAGCGCGCCTCGGTCGCGCGAGGCGGTTCATGACCCTCGAACAGGACACGGGGCGAAACGCGACGCGTCTGGCGGCATTGGGAGAATCGTGGCGACCGATCTCTGGGCGAGTCGATCTCCAGGCGTTGACATCGGACGCCGATCCTCAGATTCTCAATTTCATGGCCAAGGAACTTCATATCGTTGCGAGATGGGACGACGAGGCGCGGGTTTGGATCGCGACGAGCCTGGACGCGCCCGGCTTCGCGGCGGAAGCCGAGTCATGGGCGGCGAAGGTTGACGAGGTCAGGCTTGTTCTACCCGATCTCATGGAAATCGACGACGAGGCCGCGCGCGAGATATCCTTGACGTTCAAGGCGGAAACGCATCTTGGGCTCGCTACCCGCTGATGGCGAATTTCTATCCTCGGCTTATCGCGCCGCTTCTCAGCCCAGCCACAAATCGCAGGGTCACAATTCCTCGTTCAACGAAATCGCGCCACACTGCCAACGAAGTTCCCAAGCAGGCTGGCCTACCGAAAGCGTTTTGAATGACCCTCTCCCCCGCCGTCGCCCTCACGCGAGACCTTTTGCGTTGCGCGTCCGTCACGCCGAAGGACGACGGCGCACTGCGCGTAATCGAGACCGCCCTCAAGGACTCCGGCTTCGCCACGCATCGCGTGACCTTTCAAGAACCCGGCACGCCCGACATCGACAATCTCTTCGCCAAGATCGGCGAGAGCCGCCCGCATCTCGTCTTCGCGGGTCACACGGACGTCGTTCCACCCGGCGACGCGGCGCGCTGGCGTTTCGACCCATTTTCCGGCGAGGTCGCAGACGGCAGGATCTACGGTCGCGGCGCCTCCGACATGAAGGGCGCAATCGCCGCCTTCGTCACAGCCGCCTCCGGCTATGTGCGCGAAAATGGACCGCCGAAGGGCGCGATCTCGCTGCTCGTCACCGGCGATGAGGAAGGCCCCTCGATCAACGGCACCGCCAAGCTGCTCGACTGGGCCAAAGCCAGGGGCGAGGTTTTCGACCATTGCATCGTCGGTGAGCCGACCTGCGTCGAGGCGCTCGGCGACATGATCAAGATCGGACGGCGCGGATCGCTCAACGGGACAATCTGCGTCGTCGGCAAGCAGGGCCACGTCGCCTATCCCGAGCGCGCGAAGAACCCCGCGCCCGTCGTCGCGCGCATCGTCACGGCGCTCTCGGCCCATGAATTTGACGCGGGCACGGCGCATTTCTCGCCGACGCATCTTGAGTTCAGCTCGATCGACATCGGCAATCCGGCGGCGAACGTCATCCCGGGGCAAGCGCACGCCAGTTTCAACGTGCGCTTCAACGACCTCTGGAGCCCGGAGACGCTCTCGGAACGCATCCGGAACATCGCGCGCGCGGCATCCGGCGAAACCGAGGTCGAGATCTCGTTCGCTCCCTGCAACGCGCGCTCTTTCCTCACGGCGCCCGGCGCCTTTTCGTCGCTCGTTTCGCGCGAGATCAAAGCTGTTACCGGGCGCGAGCCGAAACTTTCGACGAGCGGCGGCACGTCGGACGCGCGCTTCATCACCCGCGACTGCGAGGTGCTGGAGTTCGGCCTGACGAACGAGACGATCCACGCCGTGGACGAGTGCGCCGCCCTCGCCGACATCGACGCGCTGACCAGGATCTACGCCCGAATCATCGCTGCCTACTTTGAGAGTCCATGACCCAGATCGTCAGTTCCAGCGAAAAAATCCGCGTCGAGACCGCGCAAGGCGTCGCGCGCGTGCTGATCGACAACGCGCCGCGACGCAACGCTTTCGACCTCTCAATGTGGCGGGGACTGCCGGATATCCTGCGCCAGATAGAAACCCGAGACGAGTTGCGCGTCGTGATCTTGAGCGCTGCGCAAGGCCTGCCGTTCTGCTCGGGCGCCGACATCTCGGAATTCTCGACGCTGCGGGCGACGGCGGCTGGCGGACGCGCCTATGAGAAGATCAATCTCGAGGCGTTCGACGCGCTGGCGCAAATCTCGAAACCCACCATCGCAGCCATCAGCGGATTCTGCATGGGTGGCGGCATGGGCCTCGCCTGCGCCTGCGACCTGCGCATCGCGATGGAGGGAACGGTCTTCGCGATCCCCGCAGGGAAGCTCGGCGTGGGCTACCCCCCGGCCGCCATGCCCTATGTCGTCGAGGCTGTCGGACAGCAGACGGCGATGGAGCTCTTCTTCACCGCCCGCCGCATGGACGCGCAGGAGGCCTTCTCACGCGGCTTCCTGGCGAGGCTGCTGCCGCGCGAAACATTTGACGAAGCGGTCGCGCAGCTCGGGAACGAAATCGCCGCGAACGCGCCGTTGACGCTGAGGGCGGCAAAAGCCGCCATCCGCGCCGCCGCGAGGTCTCGGGGCGCGCCGGATGGGGAGCATTGCGAGGCGTTGGCGGCGGCCTGTTTCGATAGCGCCGACTACGCCGAGGGACGCGCGGCCTTCCTGCACAAGCGCCCGCCGAAATTCGAAGGCCGGTGACGGCGGTGTTGTTGTTGTTCAAAAGCCTCCAGCAGGGCGAAACTACATAATAGTACTCGTGTTCGATTGTCGTCGCCCGCTTGGAAAGACGAGCCGCCGGACGGAAGGCGTGAACTCAAAACCTTTTGGAAGCAATGAGACTGAGCCGCGCGACCGGATCCGACCGCCTAACGAATATTTAATACGTCGATGTAAGATATGGAGCCACAGAAAGTCGACGACGGCCGCGACGACCCGGAACCGCGATTTTGATCCGCTCGAAATCATTGGCGAAGGTGCGCACGTTCGTCGTGCGCGAATTCGTCTATCGCGCCGTCAGGTGGTACTATACGAAGATATGGGGCATGACTATCGGAGAAGGTACGAGAATATCGCTGACAGCAAAACTTGATATGACCAACCCGCGGGGCCTGACGATCGGTGATTACACGGCCGTCGCCTTCGGATCAAGCATTCTTTCGCATGACTTCGTGAATAGCGTCCATCTGGATACGAAGATCGGCTCCTGTTGTTTCATCGGCGGACGAGCGATCATCATGCCGGGGGTCGTCGTTGGTGATCACTGCATCATCGGCGCGGGCGCTGTCGTGATGCGCAATGTGCCGCCCGGATCGGTCGTCGTCGGCAACCCGGGCAGAATTACCGAAACCGACATCGAAACCGGGCAATTCGGCGCCCGGATCAGGAAGAAGGAAGCGTCGTGAATGCTTGCGGATAGCTCCAACGCCGAAATCCGTGAGCGGATTAAAGCGTTGTTCGAACAAATTTGGCGAGAAGACAGGCGCGGCGATCCACCTCTGCTGACAGATCAGACTGTGCTTCTCAAGACCGGAATCGACAGCATGTCTTATGCCGTCCTTCTGGCTCGGCTCGAAGACGAACTCGGACTGGATCCGTTTTTGAACGCCGAAGAGATACGCTATCCGCAAACTTTCGGCGAACTGGCGGAGTTCTACGCATCGGCGAAGAGCGCAGCTGCGTAAGCCCCCCGCGCATGAGCGCGAGGCGTCAAACCTCTTCGGATCCGTGGAGGCTATCTTCCACGCTGGCGCGGCTTACATGTCACGGCGTCGCGGCCGTGACGGGGCGGCCGCGTGAATTTTGCTTTTTACGCAGGTTGCAGATCGCGCCCGTCATATCCGCCGGGTTGACTAGATTGCGCGCCCTGATTGTAGTGTCGACATACAAATCGTGAGCGACGCCTGGTCATGCGCGGCGCGCGGCGCAACGGGCGCTCCGCCGCCAGCGAGAGGGTTTCGCGGAGTGACCGGTCATGGCGAGAGCCGTTCTCGCCGACGCCGCCGTCGCGAGGCCCCCCGGGTCCGCGTCAACGCGCGCGTTGTGCGGCGCGTCGACGTGTCTGTTGAGCTGTCTCCTGGCCTCGCCGAGCGCGGCCGGCGCTCTCTTGCTTCCCGAGAGCGAAGGGCAGGCGATCGTCACAACGACCTTCGCCGATGCGACGAAAGCCTACGACTCGTCGGGACGGACGATAAACGCGCCGCCCTACAATAAGTTCGAACTCCGAACCTACATCGAATATGGTCTGACCAATGAATTCACCGTCGTCGGAGAGGCTGGCGTCACCGACTTCCGAAGCACTTATCAAGATTTCCCGGGCGCGCCGCCGACCGTATCGCAGTATCGCGGGATCGGGGTTTCTGCACTCGGCGGCCGCGTCCCTTTAGGCGCGCTTGGCGACGCCTTGTTCTCGCTCGAAGCGAGCGCGCGCGCGGCGCCGGCCGAGGCCGCGCCATACTCTGACATTAGATCTCGCGCTCAGGCCGACGTCCGCCTGCAAATGTTCAAGCCGCTGGAGCTTTGGGAGCTCCCGGCGTTTCTGGACATGCAGACAGGATTTCGCTCGAGCGGGCAGCTGGGCCAGGAGGCGCGCGTCGACGTGACGCTCGGGCTTCACGCTCGCCCGGACCTGATGTTCTTGGCGCAGAGCTTCTCGGTCATCTCGCCGCGAACGTCGGGGCGCTCGGTCGCCTATGCGCAAAAGCTCGAGCTCAGCGCCGTCTATGACTTCGCGCCCAAATTCTCCCTCCAGTTCGGCGTGTTCGGCGCCCCGGTCGGTTGGAACGGTCCCGCGGAGCGCGGCGCCGCCACCGCGCTCTGGTGGCGTTTCTGAAGCCGCGCTCGCCGCTGCGAGACCGCCCTGCATCTGTCGCGCAAGCTCGCCCGCCCGCCGACCAACGGCGTCGCGGCGAAGGCTAGGGAGCGCGAGCGCCGCCAGTTCCGGTTTAGACGAATCGCGCGATTGAGGTATAGACGACCTTCGAGGCTCAAAGGAAGCTTCGGCTCCGTCTGGAACCGCCAGCTCGAGAAAGACAGGTCGCGCCCGCCATGAGTGAGAAGTTCGACATCGCCGAATTGAAACGCCGCATGCAGGGGGCGATCGCGAGCCTCAAGCACGAATTCGGCGGCTTGCGCACCGGACGCGCCTCAGTCTCGCTCGTGGAGCCCGTTCACGTCGAAGCCTACGGGCAGTCGCTGCCGCTCAATCAGGTCGCGACCATCAGCGTTCCCGAGGCGCGGATGATCGCCGTGCAAGTATGGGATAAGGCCATGGTCGGGGCTGTGGACCGCGCCATCCGTGACGCCAATCTCGGCCTCAGTCCCGTAATCGAAGGACAGACTTTGCGTATCCGCACGCCCGAGCTCAACGAGCAGCGCCGCAAGGAACTCGTCAAGGTGGCCCACAAATACGCCGAAGAAGCGCGCGTCGCCGTGCGCCACGTGCGCCGCGACGGACTAGACATCCTGAAGAAGCTTCTCAAGGACCACGCGATCCCCGAGGACGACGAGAAGCGGCACGAAAATGAGGTGCAAAAGGCGACGGACGAGGCGGTCCACGACATCGACGCCTTGCTTGCGGCGAAAGAAAAGGAAATCATGCTTGTCTGAGTCGCCCGCGGACCGGACGGCCGAAGAGATTGAACGGGCGCAGGATGTCTGACGGCGACGTGTTGGGACTGAAGAAGATGGCTGCGGAGATGAGCGCCGCGCGCGCGACGCCGCGCCACGTCGCGATCATCATGGACGGGAATGGAAGATGGGCGGCCAAACGCGGCCTGCCCCGTTTCGAGGGGCATCGCAACGGCGTGGAAGCGTTGCGCCGGGCCGTGCGGGCGGCGATCGAGCTCGACGTGCGTTACCTGACCGTCTACTCGTTCTCGGTCGAGAACTGGTCGCGACCGCGCGACGAGATCGATGCGCTGCTTGGTCTTCTGCACCGCTTCATCAACAACGATCTTGCGGAGCTCCACAGCCACAATGTGCGCGTGCGCGTGATCGGCGCGCGGACGAACCTCGCGCCCGACATCGCCTCGCTGCTCCTCCACGCCGAAGAAGTCACTAGGGCCAACACCGGCCTGACCCTGGTCGTCGCTTTCAATTACGGCGCCCGCCAGGAGATCGCGGCCGCGGCCCGGGCCCTCGCGGCCGCCGCGGTCGCCGGCGAAATCTCGTTGGAGGACATCAACGAGCAGTCGATCGCGGCGCGTTTGAATACGGCGGACATTCCCGACCCGGATCTCATCATCCGGACGTCCGGCGAACAGCGCCTTTCCAACTTCTTGTTGTGGCAGGCGGCCTATGCGGAGTTCGTGTTTCTGCCGATCAACTGGCCCGAGTTCGACAAATCTGCGCTCGAGTCGGCAATCGCCGACTACGCGCACCGCGATCGGCGCTTCGGGGGACTCGCCTCATTGCTGTGCGGCGCGAAGACCGCTTCATGAACGCCAGGCCGAAAGATCTTCAGCGACCAATCAGCAATTTCGGGGATCTCGGCGTCCGCCTCGGCTCGGCGGCGGTTCTGATCGCCGCGGCGATCGCGGCTCTCATCGTAGGCGGCGCGACCTTCACCGCCTTCTGGCTGGTCGCAGCCTCCGCTGTCAACTGGGAATGGCAGGGCTTGCTTGGCGAGCCGCGGCGATTAGCGCGAGTCCTCGCGGGCGGCGCGGGCGTCGCCGCGGCGGCGGGTTTCGCCCAGGCTGACCTCGCGAGCCTCGGCGTCGCCGCGCTCCTGTTTTCGGCCCTGGTCGCGGCGCTTCTCGCGGCGCGCGGGCTCCGGCTCTGGGCCTTCGCCGGCCCGATCTATTCGGGCGCTTTCGTTATCTGCGTGACGCTCCTGCGCGAGTCGCCGCAGATTGGACTGATTTCCGTCGCCTGGCTGTTCGCCGTGGTCTGGGGATCCGACGCCTTCGCCTATTTCGGCGGTCGCCTCATCGGCGGACCGAAGCTCTGGCCGCGCGTCTCTGCGGGCAAGACCTGGTCCGGATCGGTTTCCGGCCTGCTCGCCGGCGCGGCGCTCGGCCTTGCTGTCGCCAAGTTCGGCACGCAGGGAGCGGCCGAGTCGCTGCCGACGTTCTGCGTCAGCTTCGTCGCGTCCGCGTTCTCACAGATCGGCGACCTGACCGAGTCGTGGGTCAAGCGACGCTTCGGGGTCAAGGATTCGAGCGCGCTGATTCCCGGGCACGGCGGCGTGATGGACCGCATAGACGGTTTCATTTTCGCCGCTGTCTTCGCGGCGGCTCTCGGCGCGGCGCGCGGACATGCGTCCATCGCCGCAGGCTTGTTCTTCTGGTAAGTGGGAAGCGATGCCACAAAGCGCGACAGCCAATGCGACGGCGAAATGGGATGCGGGCCAGACGCCGCGGCGCATCTCCGTGCTCGGCGCGACGGGTTCGATCGGCAAGTCGACGATCGACCTGTTGAAGCGCAGTCCGCAGCGGTTTCGTGTCGTCTCGCTCGTTGCGGGCGGTGACGCGACAGCGCTCGCCGGGCTTGCGCGCGACCTGAAACCGGAGTTCGTCGCGCTGCGCCGCGACGAGGGATATGCAGAGCTCAGAGGGGCGCTCGGCGGCTCGAACGTCGCCTTCGGCGCCGGTCGCTCCGCAGTGGTCGAGGCGGCGCAGCGAGACGCCGATCTCGTCGTCAGCGCGATCGTCGGCGCGGCAGGCGTCGAGCCGACGCATGCGGCGCTGGCGCCCGGCCGGATCATCGCGCTCGCCAATAAGGAATGCCTTGTCTGCGCTGGCGGCCCCTTCATGCGCGCCGCGAAGAAAGCCGGGGCGACTCTGCTGCCGATCGACAGCGAGCACAATGCGATCTTCCAGGCGCTCGGCGGCGCCGACCCGGCAACGATCGAGCGCATGACGATCACGGCCTCAGGAGGGCCGTTCCGGCTATGGTCCAAGGAAGCGATCGCGAAGGCGACGCTTGAGCAGGCGCTCAAGCATCCGAACTGGGCGATGGGGCCCAAGAACACGCTCGACTCGGCGACGCTCATGAACAAGGGGCTGGAGCTCATCGAAGCGCATCACCTGTTCAGCGTCGGCGCCGACAGGCTCTCAGTCGTCGTGCATCCCCAGTCCATCGTGCATGGACTCGTCTATTTCGCCGACGGGTCAGTGACGGCGGGGCTCGCCATGCCGGACATGCGCACGCCGATCGCTCACTGCCTGAGCTATCCCGAACGCATGGAGGCGCCGACGCGTCGCCTCGACCTCGCCGCCATCGGCGCCTTGACTTTCGAGCCGCCGGACTGCGATCGCTTTCCAGCGCTCAGGCTCGCCCTGGACGCCCTGGCCGCCGGCGGGGCGCTGCCCACGGTGCTCAACGCCGCCAACGAGATGGCTGTCGAGGCGTTCATCAACCGGCGCATCGGCTTTTCCGACATCGCGCGCCATGTCGAAGCCGCGCTCGAGGCAGCGCACAAGGCCGGCGCCGAGCGCGAGCCTGCGACAATCGACGAAGCCTTGGCCGTTGACCATAACGTCAGAGAAAAGTCGCGGGCGCTCTTGGCCGCTTGAACCGCCTGAGGCATATTAACATTTCAGTAACCAAGCGAGGCCCGGCAGGGCCTCGGCGCGGTCGGCGTTTGTGAACGGAGTCGGCTTCCTATGGGCTTCCTCATGACTTTCCTCGGCTACCTGCTCCCCTTCCTGCTCGTCCTGAGCGTGGTCGTGTTCGTGCACGAATATGGACATTTCATCGTCGCACGCTGGTGCGGCGTGAAGGTCGACGCGTTTTCGCTTGGATTCGGTCCGGAACTCGCGGCCTTCATCGACCGCAAGGGCACGCGCTGGCGCATCGCCGCGATACCGCTCGGCGGCTATGTGAAGTTCCATGGCGACGCCAATGGCGCGAGCATTCCCTCGCCGGAGACGATCGCCGCCATGTCGCCCGAAGAGCGCGCAGTCTCCTTTGCCGGACAGAACGTGGCCAAGCGCGCCGCCGTCGTCTTCGCGGGACCAGGCTTCAACTTCCTTCTCGCGATCGCGATTTTCGCCTCGATCTTCGCCTATTTCGGCAGGCCGATCCTGGTCGACGGCCAACCCCTGCTCGCGCCCCGGATCTCTTCCGTTCTGCCCAACGGAGCCGGCAACGCGGCCGGATTCAAGGCGGGCGACGTCGTCAAATCGGTCGATGGCGCGGCGATCGACAATTTCGGTCAGTTTCAGCGCCTCGTTTCGGCCTCGATCGGCAGGGAGTTGCGCGTCACGGTGCTGCGTGGCGAGGACGAGGCCGTCCTGCTCGCGACGCCGGCCGCGACCGAGACGAAGGGGCCGGATGGCGCCGCCGTCAAGGTCGGACGCCTCGGCCTCACGGCGAGCGACGACTTCCGCGACATGAAAATGGCGCCTTGCAGCGTTTTCGAAGCCATCGGGCTCGCCGCAAACGAGACCTGGAGCATCGTCGAACAGACCGGACGCTACGTCGCCGGGCTCTTCGCGGGGCGGGAGAGCCCGAGCCAGCTCTCGGGACCAATCGGCATCGCCGTCGTCTCCGGCCAGATGGCGCAGAAAATTCCGACGCTCGGGATCTGGCCGCTGGTCAATTTGATCGCCTGGCTGTCTGTTTCCGTGGGCCTGCTGAACCTCGCGCCAGTGCCGCTGCTCGACGGCGGCCACCTCGCGTTCTTCGCGATCGAGGCGATCCGCGGACGCGCCCTCAACGACCGGATCCAGGAATACGCCTTCCGCGTCGGCCTCGCGCTCGTCTGCTCGCTGATGATCTTCGCGACATACAATGATCTCGCTCAGCAGTTGCGCCGCTTCGCCGGCTTCGGCGGATAGCCCGTCGTCGCTTTGCCCGGCTCTCGAGGCCGCGCCGCGCCAACCGGGCGCGGCGCGGCTAACCGTTTCCAAACCAAGCCTGCGTCGAAATTTACGGATGTGACTATTTCGCCACGCCTTCGACAAATTGCTTCGCCATGGGTTAATCGCCTCTTGCGGGCTTCGGTGAAGCTTGTAGAACGCCCCTACTGCGAACGCGAAGATCGGCGCTGTGCGTCTGCGGACCAGCATCGCGGCGGGATTTGGGACAAGGACCAGGATTACATGCCCCCATACAGCGCTCTTCCGAGATCTTCCGCTTTGGTGAGCGCGATCCTCGCGGCCGCCCTTGTCGGCGCCGCGCCCGTTTCCGCCGCGCCCGACATCGAAGTTATCGGCGCCGGACGCGCAGACGCAGATTTGATTCGCTCCTATTTCTCCGGCGCGACTCCCGAGGAGATCGAGTCCGGCCTGCAGGCCCTTCGCTCCAGCGGCCGCTTCGCCAGTGTTACGGCGACACGCGAGGGCGGTCGGATCGTGGTCCGCGTATCCGAGGGCCGCCTCATCAATCGCGTCGCCTTCGAGGGCAACAGCAAGGTCAAGACCGAGAACCTTGAAACCGAACTGCGCACCAAGGCGCACGCTTCGTTCAATCCGCAGATCGCCGACAGCGACGCGGCCCGCATAACCGAGATTTACCGCCGCTCCGGGCGCGCAGCGGCGAAGGTCTCTTATCGCACGGTCGAGTTGCCGAACGGCCGCATCGACGTGGTCTTCACGATTGTCGAAGGCGACAAGACCGGCGTGAAAGAGATCAAGTTCGTCGGCAATGAGGTCTTTTCCACGAGCCGCCTCGTCGGCCTGATGGAGACGACCGAGATGAACTTTCTGTCGTTCATCAAGTCGAGCGACGTCTACGATCCCGACCGCGTGGCCGCCGATCTTGAGCTCATTCGGCGATTCTATCTGAAGAACGGCTATGCCGACTTCCGCGTGGTGAGCTCGGAAGCGAATTACGACCCCGTCCAACAGGGCTACATCCTGGTCATCGCGGTCTCGGAAGGACCGCAGTACACGGTTTCGATCGTTGACGTCGAATCCCACATTCCCGACATCAACGGCGAGACTCTGCGTCCGCTCGTGCGCATTGCGCCCGGCGACGTCTACAACGGCGACTTGGTGGAAAAGAGCGTCGAGGCGCTGACGCGCGAAGCGGCGCGCAAGGGATATGTGTTCACGCAAGCGCGCCCGCGCGGCCAACGCAATCCCGCCGACCGCACCGTCGCCATCCGCTTCGTGCTCGACGAAGGGCCTCGCGTCTACGTCGAGCGCATCAACATTCGCGGCAACAACAAGACCCGCGAATACGTCATCCGCCGCGAGTTCGAGCTCGGCGAAGGCGACGCCTACAACCGAGTTCTCGTCGACCGCGCGGAGCGCCACCTCAATGGGCTCGGTTTCTTCAAGAAGGTGAAGATCACCAACGAGCCCGGCTCCGCTGCGGACCGCGTCATCATCAACGTCGACGTCGAGGAGCAGCCCACCGGCAGTTTCAGCGTCTCCGGCGGCTATTCGACGACGGAGGGCTTCCTCGGCGAGGTTTCCGTCTCGGACAGCAACTTCATGGGCCGCGGCGAATATGTTCGCCTCGCCGTCAACGAGGGCCAACGCTCGCGCGGCGTCAATTTCAGCTTTACCGAACCCTATTTCCTCGACCAGCGCATGTCGGGAGGTTTCGATCTCTTCGCCCGCAAGACCGACGCCTGGAATTACTCTTACTACAGCACGACCTCCTACGGCGGCACGCTGCGCCTCGGCGTGCCCCTGACCGAGGAGATCAGCCTGCAGCCGCATTATTCGATCTACAGCACGGAAATCTCGATCCCGAACGACACGAGTCGTCCCTATGACGACTGTCAGCAGCCCATTCCGTTCTATACGCCAGGCTTCGGCTATGTCTTCGCGCCGACGCCGAGCAGTCTGAACCTCGTATACAACTGCTTGAACAACGGCGAAGCGTCGCTCGCAATCAAGCAGTCGCAGGGCACGCGCGTCACGTCGCTCTTCGGCTACACGCTCGGCTACAACACCCTCGACAATTTCAAGAACCCGAAGAACGGCCTGGCGACGACGATGACGCAGGACATCGCAGGCGCCGGCGGCGACACGCGTTTCTTCCGCACGACCGGCGACATCCGCTACTATTACGAGTTTCCGTGGTTTTCCGACATCGTAGGCATCGGACGCCTGCAGGGCGGCAATCTCACTCCAATTTTCGGTTACCAGCCCCGCGTGTTCGACAATTTCAATCTCGGCCCGAGCCTCGTGCGCGGCTTCTCGCCCGGCGGCATCGGACCGCGCGACGTCTCGAACTTCACGAGCACGAAAGGCAACTCGCTCGGCGGCACGCAATACATCGGCGGCACGCTCGAAGTGCAGTTCCCGTTCTGGGGCATTCCGAAGGACTTCGGCCTGCGCGGCGCCGTGTTCACGGACGCCGGCTCGCTTTGGGACTATCAGGGGGTGAAGAACTTCAGCAAGTATCTTTACGGCGTCTCAGGCCTGCCCTGCACCTATCCCTATCAGCCGCCGACCTATGGGCAGGGCTCCTGCCTGCTGACCGCGCCAATAGGCGGCGGCAGCGACACGGCCAATTTCCGCATTCGCCAGTCGGTCGGCGCATCCATCCTGTGGCAGACGCCGCTGGGATTCCCGATCCGCTTCGACTACGCCGTGGCGACGTTCAAGAGTCCCTACGACATCACGCAACGCTTCCGCTTTTCCGGCAGCACCAGCTTCTGAGCCACGGCGAACGCGCGGCTTCGAGCTCTGGAGCCGTGGACTTCGCCTCCCGAAAGCCTTGGGGCGCGAGGACTTTCCAGGAGTCGTTGCGTCCTGCTATGGTCGCGACGCAGCCGCATGGGGAGGCGTGAAGCGATTGCAACATCCTGCTTTTTTCGAGCCGCGCGGCTCACTGACGCTCGCGGCGCTCGCGCGGGCGACGGACGCCGAGCTCGCGCGCACGGCCGATGGGGACGCGCTCGTCACGGGCGCCGCGTCCATCGAAGACGCGCGGCCCGGAGAGGTCGCCTTTTATGACAACCCGCGCTTTGCCGACGCGCTTCGCCAGTGCCGCGCGTCCGCTTGTTTCGTCACCAGGCGCGACTCGGCCCTGCCGCCGGGGCGCGTCGCCGCGCTCGTCGTCTCAGAGCCGCGGCGCGCGATGGCCACGGCTCTAGCGCTGATTTACGGCGGGACCGTCAAGCCCGCGCCCGTCTTCGCCAGCGCCGGGATCGCCGCCGGCGCGAACGTGGACCCGACTGCGCGGCTCGAGAGCGGGGCCGTCGTCGAGCCCGGCGCCGTCATCAGCGCCGGAGCAGAGATCGGCTCGGGCACGGTCATCGGCCCCCATGCCGTCATCGGGCCCCTCGTCAAGATCGGGCGCAATTGCCGGATTGGCGCCCATGTCTCGATCACTCACGCCTTCATAGGCGATCGCGTCGTCATTCATCCCGGCGCACGGCTGGGACAGGACGGCTTCGGCTTCCTGATTTCGTCCAGCGGCATCGAGAAGACGCCGCAAGTGGGCCGGGTGATCGTCCAGGACGATGTCGAGATCGGGGCCAATACGACGGTCGATCGCGGCGCATTGCGCGACACGGTGATCGGCGAGGGCGCGAAGATCGACAACCTTGTGCAAATCGGTCACAACGTCGCGGTCGGACGTTTCTGCGTGATCGCCGCGCAGGCCGGCATCGCCGGCTCTTGTGAGATCGGCGACTGGGTTCAGCTTGGCGGTCAGGTCGGCGTCGGCCCGCATGTGCGCATCGGCGAGGGCGCAGCGATAGCCGCAAAGTCGGGCGTCGTGCGCGACGTCCCGGCCGGCGCCAGGCAAGGCGGCGCCCCGGCGCGCCCAATCCGGGATTTCTTGAGGGGCGAAGCGCAGCTCGCTAAGCAAAGCGCGCGTCCGACTCGCGGCTAGACGCGGCGATTGTCCGCCGAGGGAGAAATGCAGATGAATGACGCTGATGCGAGCGCGACGCTCGAGACCTTGGACATCATGCGCATTCTTGACTACCTGCCGCATCGTTACCCGTTTCTGCTCATCGACCGGGTGATCGAGATCAAAGGCGACGAGTCCGGCGTCGGCATCAAGAACGTGACGATCAACGAGCCGCAGTTCCAGGGGCATTTTCCCGCCCGCCCGGTGATGCCCGGCGTTCTGATGATCGAAGCGATGGCGCAGACCGCGGGCGTCATCGCGATGCATGCGCAGGGCGCCGCCGAGCGTCCGAAAAGCGTCTATTTCGTCACGATCGACAAGGCGAAATTCCGCAAGCCGGTGGGTCCGGGCGACCGCATCGAGTTCCACATGACGAAGACCTCTCAGAAGCGAAGCATCTACTGGTATCAGGGCCGCGCGATCGTCGACGGCGCGCTCGTTTGCGAAGCCGAGATCAGCGCGATGGTCGCGGGCTGACGCGGCCGTTCGCTCAACGGGCCGACGTCTATGGATTTGCGCGCGCATCCGTCCTCAGTCATCGATCCTCGAGCGCGGGTGGGCGCAGACGTCGTCATAGGACCCTTCTGCAGCGTCGGCCCAGAGGTCGCGCTCGGCGACGGCGCGGCGCTCGTTTCACATGTCGCGCTCATGGGCGAAACCGAGATCGGTCCGCGCACGAAAATCTTTCCTTTCGCGACGATCGGCGCGCCCTCGCAGGATCTGAAGTCCGCTGGCGACAGGGGAAGCGTCGTCGTCGGCGCCGACTGCCTGATCCGCGAGGGCGTGACGATCAACGCGGGCACGCGCGCCGGCGGGGAGGTCACGCGCGTCGGCGACGGTTGCGCGCTGCTCGCCGGCAGCCATGTCGCGCATGATTGCCAACTCGGGGCGCGCGTCGTGCTCGCGAATAACGTTCTGCTCGGCGGCCATGTCGAGCTCGGCGACGACGTGGCGATCGGCGGCGGCGCCGCTGTGCATCAGCATGTGCGGATCGGCCAGCTCGCTTTTGTCGCCGGGCTCGCTGGCGTCGAGGGCGATGCGCCACCCTTCACATTGGTTGGCGGAGATCGAGCGCATCTCTTCGGACTCAATCTCGTCGGCTTGCATCGCCGCGGTTTTTGCGAGGGGCGCATCGAACGGCTCAAACGCGCCTATCGGACCCTTTTTTCGCACAAGATCCAAGCGTCTCGCGACGAGAGGCTCGCCTGCGCCGCGGCGCTCGCCGACGACGATGGCGACATCGCCGCGCTTGTCGCATTCATGTGCGCTCCGTCGAAACGGACTTTGATCGCGCCGCGTCCACCCGGTTCGAGATGACGAAGATCTTCGTCATTGCGGGCGAAGCCTCGGGCGATCGCCTCGGCGGGCTGCTGCTCCACGCCTTGCGCGCCGAAGCGCCGGGCGCGACTTTCGCCGGCGTCGGCGGCGATCGAATGATCGCCGAAGGCTTTTGCAGTCTCTTCCCGATCTCGGATCTCGCCGTGATGGGACTCGCCCCGGTGCTCGCCCGGCTGCCGCGCCTCTTGCGCCGACTGAACGAGACTGTGGCGGCGATCCTGAACGACCCGCCCGACTGTCTCGTGCTCATCGACGCGCCCGACTTCACACATCGTGTCGCGCGCCGCATCCGCGCCGCCGCGCCGCACATTCCGATCATCGATTACGTGAGCCCCACCGTCTGGGCTTGGCGACCCGGGCGCGCGAAGGCCATGCGGGCCTATGTCGACCTGGTGCTCGCGATCCTGCCCTTCGAGCCCGCGGCCTATGTGAGACTCGCCGGGCCGCGCTGCGTCTATGTCGGCCATCCGCTGATCGAGGCCCTGCCCCGGCTCGCCCGGCGCGGCGAGCGGGAAAACCTGCTGCTGGTCCTCCCCGGCTCGCGCGAGGCGGAAATAAAGCGCCTCGCCCCGATTTACGGCGAGGCCGCAGGCCTTCTGGCGCGCGCGCGTCCGCGCCTCGAGGTCGCCGTTCCTGTTGCGCCGCAGATGCGGGCGCTCGTCGAAACCGAGACGGCGCGCTGGCCGGTCTCCGCACGGCTCTTGGGGGAGGAAGAAAAATACTCCGCGTTCGGCGCCGCGCGCGTAGCGCTCGTGACTTCTGGCGCCGCGACCTTGGAGCTTGCGCTGGCGCAAGCGCCCATGGTCGTCGCCTATAAGGTCGCCTGCGCCGAAAGCCTTTTACGTTTCCTTGTGAACGTCGAGCATTTCGCGCTTCCCAATCTGATCCTGGAGCGGCGGGCCGTTCCGGAGTTCTTCCAGAGCGAAGCGACGCCCGCGGCGCTCGCTCGCGCCCTCGAGGCGCTTCTCGACGAGGGGCCGGCGCGCCTGGATCAGATCGAGAGCCTTGCGCTAGTGCAGGAGAACATCCTGGCGGGCGGACGCAGCCCCAGCGCGCGTGCGGCGAGTCTCATTCTCAAGGAAATCGACGCGTCCAAACGCCGCGGTCCGCGCCGTTGAGACCCCCTTTAAAAAAACTTGGCTTGACCGAATTTTGAATTATTCTAAAAAGGCCTGCAGCCGCTGGCGAGAGGCGGCGCGTCGCGGGGCAACCCCCAAATGAGGAGCAACAAATGGCCACGCTCAAGGGCAGCAAGACCGAAGCCAATTTGAAAGCCGCCTTCGCCGGCGAGTCGCAGGCGAACCGCCGCTATCTTTATTTCGCCCAGAAGGCGGACGTCGAAGGCTACAACGACGTCGCCGCCGTGTTCCGCTCGACGGCGGAAGGCGAGACCGGCCACGCGCACGGCCACCTCGAGTATCTGGAGAGCGTGGGCGACCCGGCGACCGGCCTGCCGATCGGCACGACTGCCGACAACCTCAAGGCCGCGGTCGCCGGCGAGACTCACGAATACACGGACATGTATCCGGGCTTCACGCGCGTCGCGCGCGAAGAGGGTTTCGAGGAAATCGCCGAGTGGTTCGAGACGCTCGCCAAGGCCGAGCGCTCGCACGCCGGCCGTTTCCAGCGGTCGCTGGACGAGTTGAAGTAAGGCCGCTGGCATTCGGCGGTCGTCCTCTCGACTGACGACTGCCGACCGCCAGTCACGTGAACAACCAGAGAGTCGATATGCAAGAAGGCGGCCTCCAGGCCCCGACGCGCCATCCACTGGACTGGCGCAACCCCGATTTCTATGACGAGGCGAAGCTCGACGCCGAAGTTCGGCGCATCTTCGACATCTGTCACGGCTGCCGCCGCTGCTTCAACCTCTGCGACAGTTTTCCGAGACTCTTCGATCTCGTCGACGGCTCGAAGAACGGCGAGCTCGACACGGTCGACAGCAAGGACTTCAAGCCCATCGTCGACGCCTGCACGCTCTGCGACATGTGCTTCCTGACGAAGTGCCCCTACGTCCCGCCGCACCCTTTCAACCTCGACTTTCCGCATTTGATGCTGCGCTATCGCGCGGTGGAAGCGAAGAAGAAAGGCGTCGGCGCCGCCGACCGCCAGCTCGCCGAGACCGACCGCAACGGCGCGCTGGCGACGAAACTCTCAGGCCTCGCCAACTGGGCGACCGACCTCAAGAACAGCTTCGCCCGTGGCTTGCTGCAGAAGCTCTTGGGCCTCAATCCCAAGGCGGCCCTCCCCCGCTACGCGAACAAGACCCTGTCCGCCCTGACCGCGGCAAAGCCGCGCGCCCGCAACGCCGCCGCGCCGGCGCGCGCGCGCAAGGCCGTGCTCTATGCGACCTGCTACGACGAGTTCAACGATCCCGCGATCGGCCAGGCGGCGCTCGCGGTGCTCGCCCGCAACGGCGTCGAGACGCAAGTCGTCTATCCGCGCTGCTGCGGGATGCCGAAGCTCGAGCAAGGCCTCGTCGCCGAGGTGGCCGAGAACGCGAGGCATGTTGCGGCGGCGCTCGCGCCCTATCTCGACGAAGGCTATGTCGTCGTCGCGCCGACGCCATCCTGCGCGTTGATGCTGAAGAGCGAATGGCCGCTCATCCTGCCCGACGATGGAAGCGTGAAGCGGCTCGCCGCCGCGACCTTCGACCTTTCGGAATATGTAGTCGACATCGCCCGCAAGGAGGGGCTCGCGGAAGGTCTGAAGCCGCTCGACGGCTCGGTCGCCTTCCATGTCTCTTGTCACTCGCGGGCGCAGAACATGGGCCAAAAGGGCGCGGAGCTGCTGCGGCTTGCGCCCGGCGCAGAGGTCGCTGTCGTCGAACGCTGCTCCGGCCATGGCGGCGCCTGGGGCTGCAAAGGCGGGAACTTCGACACGGCGGTCAAGGTCGGCAAGCCCGCCGCGCGACAGCTTGCTTCCGCGAACAAGCGCTATCTCGTTTCCGAGTGCCCGCTCGCCGGCACGCATCTCGCGCAGATCATCAACGCGGGCGACGGCGAGAAGCCCGAATTGATCGGCCATCCGATCCAGCTTCTGGCGCGCGCCTATGGAGAGCCTGCGGGAGCTGCGGATGGCCAATAATCGCGACATCACCACGGCCGATATCTTGCCGTGGGAAGAATACGCCCGCACGCGCGTCGACCACCGCCGGCGCATCTCCGCGTCAAAACGCAACCGCCGCGTCGCCGTCGGACCTTATGTGAACTTCTACTTCGAGAACTTCGACACGATGTGGCTGCAGGTGCAGGAGATGCTGCACATCGAGCGCGGCGGAGCGGAGCAGATCGCGGGGGAGCTCGAGGCCTATAATCCGCTCATCCCCAAGGGCCGCGAGCTGGTTGCGACCTTCATGATCGAGATACCGGATCCAACGCGGCGCGCTTCGATCCTCGCCGGGCTCGGCGGCATCGAGGAGACGGCGTTTCTGGAGATCGAAGGCGAAAGGATCGCCGGCGCCGCAGAGCGCGACCAGGACCGCACAAGCGCCGAAGGCAAGGCGAGCTCGGTGCAGTTCGTGCATTTTCATCTGAGCGAAGCGCAGATCGAGAAATTTCGAAAGGCCGGGGCGGCGATCGTCGTCGGCCTCGCGCACCCGGGCTACCGTCACATGGCGGGGATGCCGGAGGAAGTTCGGGCCGAACTCGCTGGAGATTTCGCTTAGGCGGCGCGGCTTCGCGGCTCACTCTTCCGACTCCTGCGCCTCGTCGTCCGGCTCTCGCTCCACATGGTCCACAAGCCGCTGGGGACGCGAGGGCGGCGGACGCGACCACGGCCTGTCCTCGCCGCGCGCGCGCGCGCTCGTCCAGGCGACCTGCCCTTCCTTCAGCCGCAGCGCCACTGCGCCGGTCTCCTCCAGTTTGCGGCGATCGATCACGATCGGCGCGCCGCAGCCCTGCGGAGCAAAGAGCGG
Organism: Methylocystis sp.; assembly: GCA_035319645.1. Taxonomy (GTDB): domain Bacteria; phylum Pseudomonadota; class Alphaproteobacteria; order Rhizobiales; family Beijerinckiaceae; genus Methylocystis. Next base: position 22,507 of record DATHCI010000145.1, read on the forward strand.
CGTGATGAGGATCGCCGCTTTCTCGCAGTCTTCCAGCAGCGCCTCCTTCTTGGACGTCAGCGCGACGAGCCGCCCGTCGAAGGCGCGAGCGACGCAACCGTAATCGTCGCAGCCGGCTGCGCTCAAAGCATCGGCGGGCGGACGCGCGTCGGCGTCGGCGCGCAGCCACTGCTCGGCGACGAAAGCGTCCGGCCTTTTGCCGATCAGCGTCAGCGCGCCGCCCGAAAGCCGCACCGCCGCCGCCTCGCCGGTCGGCGCGACCGCGACGTCGAAGCCCTCGCCGGATGAAGCGCCGAGCAGCCCGAGCAGCGCGAAGGGCAAGGCCGCGGCCCGCAGCAGCGTGCTGCGCCAGAGCACGACCGAGAGCAACGCGAGCGCGAAGCAGGCCATCGCCCAGGGCGCGAAGCTTCTGACCGCGAGCCCCGCCCCCGGCGCGCTCGCGATCAGCTGCGCGATATGGGTGATGAGCTCGATGCCGAGACCGAGATAGCGCCACACGAGCCCGTCGAGTCCCAGCGGATAGAGCAGCGCGCCCAAAAGCGCGCAGGGCACGGCGAAGAACTCGATGATCGCAAGCGTCAGCGGATTGCCGATCAGCACATAGGGGCTGAGCTCGTGAAAATTGCCGGCCATGAAGGAGGCCGTGGCGAGCGTCGCCGAGATCGTCGCAAACAGCGTCGCGCCGGGCCCGATGAGCAGCGTGCGCCAGACAGCGCGCAGCGCTCCCTCGGGTTTCCCGAGCGCCCCGCCCTTGCGCAGGACGACGGCCTGCGCGCGAAAGATCGCCCGGCTCTCGTCGCGCGCCTCGAACACGGCGATGAGCGCGGCGACCGCCGCAAAGGAGAGCTGGAAGCTCGCGCCCAGAATCGCTTCGGGCTCGACGACGATGACGAAGAGCGCCGCAAGTGCGAGATTGCGCATTGAAAAGGCCGGCCGGTCGAGCACCACGGCGGCGAGCATGATCAGCGTCATGACGAGCGCGCGCTCTGTGCCGACGCGGGAGCCCGTGCCGATGTCATAGACGACGGCGCCGAGGATCGCGAGCCCGGCCGCCCATTTCTTGATCGGATAGTTCAGCGCCAGCGTGCGCGAGCAGGCGAAGAGACGGCGCAGGCCGACGAAGAACAAGCCGGCGACGAGGGTCATCTGCACGCCGGAGATCGTCACCACGTGAAAGATCCCGGCGCGGCGAATGAGCTCCTTGGCGCTCTCCGAGAGAAAGTCGCGCTTGCCGGTGACCATCGCCGCGGCGATGGCGCCCTCGTCGCCCTGCAGCTCGTCGAAGACCCGCAGCGCCAAGGCGTTGCGGGCGCGATCGATCGCCGCAGAGACGCGCAGGCCCAGCGACGCCTGTTCCGGCGCCGGCTTCACCTCGATGCGGCCGAGCGCGTTGCCGACCGCGCCGAGCCGCATGAAAAAGGCGTCGCGCGCGAAGTCATACCCGCCTGGAAGCGACGCGCGCGCCGGCGGCAACAGCCGCGCTCTCAAAGCGATGAAATCGCCCGCCTTGAACGCAGGCTCGCCGCGCGTCGAAAGCCGCACGCGGAAAGGCGTCGCGTCGTCCGAGAAACCCTCCGCGCTCGCGACGCGCAGCAGGAATCGCGCGCCGGCGCGCCGATGGTCGACCTCTTCGACGAAGCCCGTGAGCGCGCCGATCCCGATGCGCGTCAATGTTGGCGCCTCGACGCGCGCGGTCCGCCACGCGGCGGAGACGAAACCGCCCGCGACGCAGGCCGCGATCGCGAGCAGTGGAAAGAGCCGCTCATGGCCTCGCGCGGCGATCGCCGCCGCCGCGAGCGACGCAAACAGCGCGACCGCAAAAGGAAGCGACGGCTCATGGTCGGCGGCGAAGTAGAGCAGAACCCCCGCCCCCATGGCGACGGGCGTCCACAGAAAAGGGCGGCGTAGCGCGGCTTCCTTCTGTGCGGCCGCGCGCAGCGCCGCGGCGGCGCGCAACGCCAGCGCCCCGACAGACGGGACGCGCCCCTGCCCCGCGCCGCCGAGAGCCGTCTGCGCGATCTGCTGCACGGATTCCCTCCGGCTGATCGGGGACCACCTTAGCCCGCACTCCGGCGCCTGTCACGAACATGCGCGGGCCATTCGCAGGCGCGTCGACGATCAGACGGCGGACCGCAGCCCCCAAGGCGCCAAGCTCTCGGGCGCACGCCAGCGCGGCAGAGGCTCTCCGGCGAGAGTGACCCGCAGCGTGCAGCCCTTCAGGCTGTGCGCGAAGAGCTCGGCTGGCAGTTTTGCCCGCCCGTTGGTCCAGCGCCAGTGCGGGTCCTCTATGAAATAGAAGCCTTCATCCAGTCTCGGATCAATCGGCAAAATGATCTGCTCAGCCCCGCGCCCGTCATCGATCGCGAAGCAGACGACGCAGGCTCCCAGGCGGCGCAGATCATTGTTCTTTGAGACATCGGCAGGACGCGAAATCCCCGAGATCAGCCACACGTCCCCTGCGCCAGCGGGCACGGCGAAGCGCGCATTGCGTCCCTGCATCTCGGGGTCGATCCGCGCGCCGTCAACGAGCAGATGCAAGTCATGGGAAGGCGCCTCGTCGATCGTCCACCCGAGCGCCTTGGCGCGCTCACGCATCTGCACGCGCACGACCTCGACCAGCAGATCGTCGTGATGGAAGGGGCGGCAGAGATCGTCGAGGCTGTTCGGCGTCGCGTCCGGCGCGGCGAAGAGCGTGACGGCGCCGTTTCCGACAAAGAAGGCGCGATTGCCTAAATCCAGATAGCTCTCGACCGCCAAATTCTCGGCGAGCAGTATATCGTGGCTCTCGAGCTCGAGGTGCCAGTAGGTCACCTCGTCGACGTCGATCTGCGCGATCGTCGCATTGTTTACGAGCGCATGCGCTGGAATGAGGACCTCGCCGACAACATCGACGCATATTCCGTGGCCAGGAGAGACCCAGAGATCCCGTTTCGGAGCGTCGGGTCCAAAGGCGTGGGCGAGGATGCAAATCGGCATGACCTCGTGCCGGCGGGTCGACCGCCGACAGTCGATAACCCTGCGATGGCCGATCCAGCGAATCTGGCGGGCGCAACCCGACGACGTGACGACCGCATCGCCGACAGCGAGCGTCTCGACCGCAACATCCACAACAGCGCCGTCGCGCACCGTGCGAATGGCCGTGCCGGCGGCGAAACAAACGATCGACACGGTCGTTCCGCCGCTGCCATCGCTCGCGAGGCTGACGGTTTCCCCGGCGTAGCCGCCTGCGAGTTGCAGAGTGTAAGTATGCCCGCCTTCAGTGATGGTGAGCACGTCGGACGCGTCGATGGACGCCGAGCCTCCGCTGGCGTAGGCGGCGCTCGCGAGGTCGAGCTTGCCCCCGCCGCCGACGCTGGTCGCGTACTGCGTTGCGCCGGCGTTCAGGACCAGTTCGCCGCCGCTCGAAACGACCGCGCCGCTCGCAACTCCGCCGAATAAAACGTTTAGGACGCCGCCATTCGAAACGATCGTCTCACTCGCAACGCCGCCCGCGGCGACGTCTTGGTAGCCGCCGCTCGAAATGGTCGTCTTCGTGACGTCGCCGGACCACACGACTTCAGTGCCGCCCGCAAGCACTGTATTCGTCGCGGAGCCGCCAGCAACGTACTGATAGCCGCCGCTCGAAATGATCGTCGCGCTCGCGACGCCGCCGGAGACATATTCTGTGCCGCCGTTCGAAACAATCGTGTCCCTGACAATCCCACCGCTGTAAACGATATCCGTTCCGCCGTTCGAAACAACTGTGCTGACAGCGACGCCGCCCGCGAAAACATATTCGGTCGAGCCCGATGACAGGACGACGCCGGAAGAAGTCCGACCCGATGTCACGCTCGTAACGGTCATGTGTGTGGTTGCTCCGCTTCATGGCGCATGCGCCATGGACCGGCGCGGGCGTTCCGGCCGGGGGTGTTCCTTGTGACAGGCGGGGGATGGACTGTTGTCGGACTCAACTGGCCGCTGAGACGGCTCGCAACAGGTGTACAAAATTTGCGGACCCTCTCGTTTTGATCAGACACAATTTTGCTTAACCGACCATGAAATGCGCGACTCAATGTCGACAAAATCTCGATCGCGGACGCGCTGCGGTAGCAAAAGCTCGCCGAAGTCTCGCCTCGATCCGAGGGGCGGCGCGGAAATGAAGGGGCGGTGGACGCGCGACAGCCGCCCGCCCATCGAGCGAGGCGTCGGCGGAACCCCACCTGCCAACGGAGACCGCGCGCTCAGCGACTGGAGACGCGCTGAGTCAGGCGACGAGCTGGGACCCCGCCGAGTCCAGATCGGGCGGGGCGCGCCAGCGCGGAGGCGGCGTTTCCACGAGCGCGACCTTCAAGAGGAAGCCGTCTTCGCAGTTCTCGAACAGCTCCGCAGGCAGGCGCGCACGCCCATTTGTCCAGCGCCAGAACGGCCCCTCGACGTAATGAAATCCCTCGTCGAGTCTCGGATCAGCCGGCGCGATCGTCACGGTCGATCCGAATCCATCATCGATCGCGAGCGAGCCGATGCAGACGCCGAGACGGCGCGGGTCGGAACTCTCGGAAACGTCGCAGAGACGTGAGACGTCCGAGACGATCCAAACATCTTCCGATCTCGCCGGCACGGCAAAGCAAGCGGTCGGACCATCTGTCGCGGAGTAGATGGGCAGACCGTCGACGTCGAGATGAAGACCGGCATTGGGCTTCTCCTCGATCGTCCAGCCCAAGGCCTTGGCGCGCAGGCGCATCTGCGCGCGCACGACCTCGACAAGCGCACCCTCGACGTGAAATGGGCGACAGAAGTCGTCGTGCGTCTTCGGTCGCGCGTCTGGCCCAACGTCCAGCGCGACCATAGTATTCTCGATAAAAAAAGCGCGGTTCTCCATTTCGAGATAGCTCTCGGTCGGCAAGTTTTCCGCGAGCAGGATATCGTGGCTGTCGAGCTCGACGTGCCAATAGATCACTTCGTCGACGTCGACCTGCGCGACGGTCGCGCTGTTGATGAGGGCGCTGGCCGGGATCAGCACTTGGCCCACGACGTCGACGCAAATCCCGTGGCCGGGGGAGATCCAAAGGTCCCGCGCGGGCTTCTCGGGTCCGAATGCATGCGCGCGGATGCGGATCGGCATGACTTCGCTCGCGATCGGCTGGCGTCGGCAGTCCACCTTGCGATGACCGATCCAACGGATCGGGCGTCTCTTTCCCGAGGCGGTCACAACGAGGTCGCCGATCGCTAGTCGCTCCACTGGGACGTCCCCTTGAACGGTGCGGATCGCGGAACCGCTCGCGAAGCAGACGATGTCCGCCAAAGTGCCGCCGCCGGCATCCGCGGAGAGCGACACGACCTCCCCCGCATAACTGCCGGCGAGCTGCTGCGTATAAGTATTTGCGCCTTCGGTGACCGTCAGGACGTCGCTTCCGTTGATGTTGGCCGTGCCGCCGGAAAACTTCAAATCGGCCAGGTCGATCTCGCCGCCGTGCTCGACGGTCGTGCTCGTTGCGACGCCGCCGCCATGAACGACCTCGACGCCGCCGCTCGAAACGACCGTCCCGACCGCCGACCCGCCGGAGAAGACGATCTCGCTGCCGCCGCCGGCGACCGTCGTTCCGCTCGCGACGCCGCCAAGAGAGACATATTCGGCCCCGCCGCTATCGACGACGGCGCCGACTGCAGAACCGCTGACGTAGACGAACTGGCTGCCGCCATTCGAGATCGTCGTTCCGCTCGCAACGCCGCCCGACGAGACATATTCCGCGCCGCCACTCGACACGACTGCGCTCGTCGCAGAGCCGCCCGTCGAGATGACTTGGCTGCCGCCGTTCAGGATCGTCGTTCCGCTCGCGACGCCGCCGGACGAGACGACTTCGACGCCGCCGCTCGAGACGACGGCGCTCGCCGCCGAACCGTCCTGGTAGATGAACTGCGCGCCGCCGTTCGAAATCGTCGTGGCGCTCGCGACGCCCCCCGACGAGACAAATTCCGCGCCGCCGCTCGAAATGCTTGCGCCGCTCGCCAGGCCGCCGTCGAGGATGGTTTGCGTCCCGCCCGCAATCTGCGCGAACAGCGACTCGCCGCCCGAGACCACGGTCTCCGAGCCGCCGGAGCCGACCTGCTCGAAGAAGCTGAATCCGGAAAGATCGAGCGCGCCGCCCGCCTCCACCGTCGTGGAGAATGCCAGGCCGCTGTTGAGAACGTTTTCCGTCTGTCCGCCGCTGACGGTCACGTAGGCGCTAAACGCGCCTGAAGAGACGGTGTTCCCGGACATTTTCCGTTGCCTCCCGAAGGCGCGCCAGCGCTGTTGATTCGCAATTCTAAACGACTGTTAAAGCAGAATATGTCGAAAACACGGATTTTATGTGGCGTTTGCGAAAGATTAAGAATAGCCGGTCTTATAAGTCGATGTGGGCTGCCTTTCGAGTCGTCCGCAAATCTATTTCATACTGAGCTCATAGGCTTCAATGCGGAATTTTTCTGACTGCGCCGAAGTTAATGTGGAGGATGGCCGCGCCGGCCCGGATCAGGCGCGCGGCCTTCAATGTGTGCAAACTATTTCGCTGATCGGGCCTCCTTAAGGAGAGGACGTACCAGTCTCCACGCATTGAAATCCCCTGCTAAGTCGCGGGACGCAGTCCCGGCACTTTTTCGATTGTGCGAATCACGTGCGCCGGTGTGATGAGCCGTGTGCATTCAAAGTGTCGCGGCGTCTCTTTGTGCCGGGGACACCAAAAAAAATCATAGTGGTCGAAGCGCAGCGTTACGTCGTTCCAGCAGGAATTGCAGGCGTGCCAGTTGTGAACGCGGTAGGGCGTGTAGAATTCGTTCGTCGGATGCGTGAATCCGGAAATCATCACGACCGGACAGCCTGCGGCCCAGGCGAGCCAGGAGAGGCCGCTCGAAAGGCCGATGAAGAGATCGGCGTGCTTAAGCCAGCGCGCGCGTTCGGAGAGCGGGCGATCGCCGGTCTCGTCTTCGGCGCCGTTGGGGATATGCGTCCACATGAGCCCCTGGCCGTGCACCGGCTTTTGATCGATGCAGATGACCCGATAGCCGCGGCCCTTGAGGAACGCTATGACCTCGCGCCAACCGTTTGGATTGTTCCAGAACTTGCAGGCGCTCGACGACTGCACGGCGATGACCGCATAAGGTTCGGCGATCGGCCGCGCGCCGTCCTTGAGCGCGAGCCGCGCGGGAATTTCGGTCGGATCGACGCCGAGAATATAGCCGGCGGTGCGGTGCAGACCGACGTGGCGGAAGTCGGTCGGCTGCCAATTGCAGGCGGCGTCGTCGAAGAACAGCCCGACGCAATAGGTCGCATAGGCGGTCGCGGCGAGATCGCGCTGCTTGAATTCGTCATGGGTGACGAGGTTGAGCTCGGGATAGGCGTCCCTCAAGAGCTCGATGAGTTGTGGGGAGAGCGCGCAGGTCACCTGCGCTTGCGGATGCGCCTCCTTGAAGCGCGCTGCATAAGGAAACCAGCCCATGAGGTCGCCGAGCGTGCCGACCGGGAACAGGATCGCGACCTCGCGCCAGGCGAGATCGAGCTCATGGCGCATGACCTCGCGCTGCGCCGAGCCGTCGTCCTCGGCTTCCCAGACCTCGATCGAGAATCGCACATAGAAGCGCTTCGACGATGAGACATAGGCGCCTTTGTTCTCCGATTCGAACAGAATATTGCCGGTGTCGAGGTCGCGCAGCCGCACGATCCACTTGCCGCTTTCGCGCGTCGGCAGAAGCACGCGGGCGCCGCTATTGAAGTCGAAGCGTATGCCCTTGGGCCCCTCCTGCGTGGGAACGCTCGCGGGCGGCGGATAGGGAGACTTTTGCGCGGGCTCTGCAGCGGCGCTCGCGGACGCGACGAACGGCGGCGACTTGGGCGGCTGCGCCGGAGCTTCGAGTGTCGACGCTTCCTCAAACGCGCCGAGAGCTTCCATAGCCGCCTCCGCGGGCGAGAGTTGAAACGAATCAGTTACGCGGGATTATGCGACGGGCGGAGCATCGGTCAAACAACGAAATGGTCGCCGCGAGGATGCTTCATGCTTGCGGCGTGAACGGCATGCGCGGCGGGGCGGTCGCCCACATGAGGGCGACCTCGTCTTGCGTCAGCCCATAGGCCGCGTTGACGAGATCCGATAGACGGCGTTCGAGCGCCAGCGCCTCGCGCCTAGCGCGGCGCGCGGGCTCGACCGTCTCGGCGTGCTTTTTCTTGACGCGGGCGACGGCGGCCGCCGAGAGCTTTTGCGATTTCGGCAGCGACTTGCGCAGCGCCGCGACGAAGCCGTCGGCGTCGAGCAGATGCGGCTGCGCGAGCGCCGCTCCCGGCCTTTCGAGCGCGAGCTCGTGGCGGAGCCAGTCGAGGATCATCTTGTCCGCCTCGTGCCGAAACCTCGCGCTTCCGGCCAACGCCTCAGTCGCCGGCTTGACTTCCGCGCCGACGCCGGTCGGGGCGCCGGGTATGGGGAGAGTAACAACGAACTCGCGAATGAAACGCAACGCCTCGTCTTTGCCGTGAACGGCTCGCCGCCAACTCCACCACCACGAAACAGGGCAGTTCAAGACTGCAAGAAGCCACGCATCGGTTGTCGAGAGAACATATCCCGTGTTTGGCAGGTATATTTCGTGTTCGCAGAGCTGGAATGTCTGTCGCCAGCTCAGTTCCTGATATATGATCTTCGGCTTCTCGAACGCATCATAATAATTGCAAGCTCGTAGCTCCCACCAGAATTTGCCTTTGTCTTCTCTTTGACGGAGACTGGACTTTCCGTTGCCATGAGTCTCGGCAGAATATTCGTACGCTTTCAAATGGTTGTGCAGGGAGGGAAAGGTCCTCGCAAAAATCGTCTCGGCTTCGGTCTCGTCGATTGCGTTCGCCCAAGGCCAATGGTGATTGCCGCTCGATTTCAGCAGGATCAAGTAGAGACCGCTGTCAGGAGACCACCATCGCTCAATGTCTTGCCCACGCAAGAACGGCTTGATGATCTCCTCGCAGCCGGGATCGTCTTGGATCAGCCTCTCGCGCGTCGGCGTGTCGATCACGAAAGCTTCATTGAATCCTGTGAGCACGCCTCGATACGGCTTCACCCCCGCATATTCCGCGAGCGGCGCGCCGTTGCGCCGGATCTTCTCCAAAAGGTCCATCACCGGCTCGGACTCGAGCACCCAGCTCTCCTTCGAGAACATCGCGCGCGGCAGCGGAAAGCTCGCCTGCGCCACGGCCTCAATGAGACCCTTTCTCGGCGCGTCGTCGCGCGGGATCACGCAAATTTCGGCTTCCGCGGGCTCCGGCGCGGCGCTCGTCGGCTTGCGCATCACGAGCACCGACGGAAACACGTCGGCGTCGGGAAAGAAGTGCTTCGCGTGCCCGAAGTCGGCGGCGAATTCGAGCCAGCCGCGATCGCAAAACAGGGCGCGCAGCGCCTCGGCATAGCCGGCCTTGAGCCATTTGTTGGTCACGACATAGCCCAGGCGCCCGCCCGGACGCAGCAGCCGCAGTCCCTGCTCGTAGAAATAGACGTAGAGATCGGCCATGCCGTCGTAGGATGCGTAGGACCTCTTCAGCGCGCGCTTGACCCCTTCGGGAAGCGATTCCTGGCGCACATAGGGCGGATTGCCGATCACGGCGTCGAAGCCGCCCAGCGGCTCGGCGCTGAGCAAATTCGACCAGACATTGGGAAAGCCGATCTCCCAATGAAAGAAGCGGTGCTGCGCCGCGAGCGATCGCGCCTCGGCGACGAGCCCGTCCGCCGCCACACGGCGGCGATCGTCGACGGAGATAGCCGGGAAGAGGCTCGGCTGATCTCTGGGCTCATCGGGAAGAAGGGAGAATTGCCTGACGAGCTCCGGCGGCGCCACGCGCTCGGCGCCGGTCGCCAGGCGGATCGGATCGCCGAACGCTCCTCCCAGGACGAGCTGCAGCGCGGCGGCGCGCTCGAACGCCCTCCGGGCGGCTTGAAGCCGCTCGGCCTGCTTTTCGCCGTTCCCGTTCTGCTTGCGCGGGTCCGGCTCCTTTTTTGGCGCGACGTCGAAGACGCCCATGAGTCGCTCGGCGGTCAGAAGCGAGAACAGCGCCTCGACCGGCTCGACAACCTCCTCGACGGCGCGAAACTTCTCCATGGACTGCGCGATCTCGGCGATGTCATTGTCGGTCGTCTCCTCGATCTCCATCATCAGACCGGCGACGCGCTCGACCTGCGCGATCTGACCCAGATTGAACAGGCCGCCGCGCGCCTTCAGCGCGTCGACGGACGGGCGCACGAATGCGCCGATCACGCTGTCTCCGCAGCGCAAATGGTGATCGAGGAAGCAAAGCGGCGCGCCGACTGTGAAGGAGCGAAGCCATAAGGACACCTTGGCGAGTTCGACAGCCATGGGATTCTTGTCGACTCCGTGCACGACGCGCTTCAACACCATGCGGCGCACAACATGACGGTCGTCGAGCGCGCTTCCGACGATCGGCCGGCGATGCGCCTTCGCTTCACTCAGGATTTTTGCGCGCACGGCGGCGATGCGCGCCGCGAGCGGCGACGCGTAGGGGGCGAAGGAGACGAGCTCCGCCGCTTCCGCCATGCGACGCAGCACTTCGTCGGCGAGCCAGTCGACGAGGCTGACGAGGAAATGTCCCGAGCCCATGGCCGGATCGCAAATCTTGAGCGAGAGGATCGCCACTGCGGGGTCGAGCCGCTCCAGCTCCTGTAGACGATCGGCGATGGGACGGCGCGACGCGGCAAGCTCCGCGGCTTTCGCGGCGAAGGCGCCGGCGCGCTCTTCGACGAGCGGGCCCACGGCGCGCAAAATGATCAGCGTGACCAGCTCGTCCGGCGTGTAATAGCTGCCGGACTTGCGTCGCGCCTCATCGTCGGCGTCTATCTCGACGCCGCCGTCTGGCCGCGCACGCAGCCCGAACTCGAGAATGCGCTCGTAGACGCTGCCGAGCTGCTGAACGGAGAGATCGCGATAGTTGATGTATTTCGGCCCACGCCCGCCGCCGTTCGACTCGTGACTCAAGAGAAAGATCGTCCTGGCGACCACGGAATCCGGGAGCTGCGCGCGCGCCAGGATCGGAGCCTTGGCGTCGTCGAAGAGGCCGCCGTTGTAGGGCGGAATGCCGAGTTCATCGTCGCCGGCGGCGATGGCGGTGAAAATGGCGACGAGTTTGGGCCAGTAGGTGGCGACGCTCGCGGGGATTCTGCGTCCGGAGCCCTGGCGGGCGGCGATTTCGAGCCGCAGCTTGGTCAGGCAATAGTCGACGTAGGGGCCTCTCGAATCCGGCAGCAGGTCGCGGTCTTCGGCATAGAGCACGAAGAGCAGTCGATAGAGCAGAATGAGCGCGCCCTTGCGCGCCTCTTCGAGATAGGCCGGCGACAGACTGGAATCCCGAACGGGGTCCTCCTCGACGAGCGCGTTCGCGAGCGCTGGGAAGACCTCGTCAAAGACGGTGTCAGACAGGCTTTGCGCGACGCGCGCTTCCCAGAATTTGCCTTCGGCGCGGGCGAGATCGTGGAAGGTCCGCCCGTTCTCCGCCGGCACGAAGGCGTCGCGGCCAAACAGAGCCACGAAGAGCTTGAAGGCGTGGCGGCGCCAAGCGGTGTCGTCCTCGAAGCCTTCGGGCCTCTTGTCGAAGATATCGAAGCCGCATCCCGGCAGATCGAGCGCCTTGCCGAGGTCGATCTCGAGAAAGTCTTCGGAAACGGACAGCGCTCCCTGCCAGTAAAGCCGCCAAAGGCGGCCGTTCGTCAGGACGCCCCAACGCAACCGCCCCGCGGTCACGTCATCGACGCGACGCAGGTAACGCAGCATTTGTGTCGAAGGAACGCCGCTTTCGGCCTGCTTGCCTTTGTCCTCCCGGTCGAGCGCGCGCCCCCACCGTTTGGACTCGACGATGCAGAGACCATGCTGAAAGCGCTTCCAGTCGCCCGTCTCGGCGCGACCCCGGTCGAAGGACTCGGCGTCGGCGAAGAGCAGGGCGTCGGGAACGTCGGCGCGGCCCTTCAATGAGACGTTCGGCTGAACGAACACGCGATCAGCCCAGCCGATGGCCGAAAGCAGCGGGTAGATCAGGTCCTTCTCGGTGACCGCCTCGCTTGCGTTCTTCCGGGCGGCGAAGCGTGAGAGAAGGTCCAGAGCCTCGGCGTGCAGGCGGGAAAGCAAGACGTCTTCGAGTGCGGCCCACTGCGGGGTGGTCAGCACTCCCTCGTTCAGGAAGTGGCGCGTGAAAAGTCCGCCCTGAATCAACCATGACCTCGCTTCGATTCGTCGAGCCTCGACATTACATCCTTCGGCCGGCGCAGGCTCGCCTCGCCAAGGCGGCGCACGTCGCCCCCTCTCGCCAGTCGCCCCGTGATCGTCTAAGGAGAGTCCGCGCCGCGGCTGCGGCTTCAGGGATATAAGCGCATGCCCCGACATCTCCTCGCGTTCGCCGCGCTCGCCGGCTGTCTCTGGCTCGCGCCAAGCTTCGCGCGGGCCGACGCCCCGGCCAGCCAAAAGCCCGCCTTCGATCACGTCTATGTGATCGTTCTCGAAAATCACGATTTCGACGACGCCTTTAGCGCCGAGCGCACGCCTTTCCTCGAACGGCTCGCTCGCGAACAGGGGCTCGCGACCCAATATTACGGCGTCGCCCATCCGAGCCTGCCGAACTATCTCGCGCTCATCGGCGGCGACGTCTTCGGCGTCGCCGACGACGCGCCGAGCTGCTTCGCCTCGGATCTCACGCCCGTTCAGCCCTGTCATCACATCGAGGGTGACAGTCTCGTCGACCAGCTCGAAACCGCGGGTCTCACCTTCGCGGCCTATTTCCAGAGCCTGCCCGAGGCAGGCGGTCTGCGGCAGGGAATTCCCGGTCCAGGCACGCTCGCGCTCTATGCGCAGAAGCACAACCCCTTCGCCTATTACGACGCGATCGCCAAAAACCCTGCGCGCCTCGCGCGGCTCAAGCCCTTTGAGGCGCTCGCCGGAGACCTCAAGGGCCAGGCGGCGAGTTTCGTCTTCATCGTTCCGGACCAGTGCCACGACGGCCACGGACTCCCGCAATGTTCCGACGAGGCGCAGCTGCAGCAAGACTACGACGCCTTCGTCGCATCGGCGATCGAGCTCATCCGCGCCTCCAAGAATTTCACCGAACGCTCGGCGATCGTCGTCACATTCGACGAGGGCGAGTCGCAGCACAAGACCGAAGCCGCCGCCGAGACGGACAATCGCATCCCGACCGTTGTCGTCACGAAGAGCGGGCACGCGAAGACCACCGCCGCGCGGCTCGATCACTATGCGCTGCTCGCCACCATCGAAGACGGTTTCGGTCTGTCCAGACTGCGCAACGCAGCCGGCGCGCCGACTCTGGGCGCGCTGTTTCCTCGGCTCCGCTCAGCGCCGGGCGAGGCGGCCAAATAGGGCGCTGGGCGCATGGCGAGCGAAACGACGGTCCTTGTCTGCGTGACCTGCCGGCAGGGCGGAGACCCGAATTCACGCCCCGGCGCGCGCTTCCTCGAGGCGCTGCGCGCCAAGCTCACGGACGCGGACGCGGAGCGGGTTCGCATCCGGCCGGTCGAGTGCCTTCAGGTGTGCGGGCGCCCGTGCACGGCCGCATTCGCGGCGCAGGGAAAGTGGACCTATGTGCTCGCGGACCTCGAGCTGGGGCGCATCGACGAGTTCATCCTGGCGCTACGCGCCTACACAGCCGCCCTGGACGGCGTTGCGCCGTGGAAGGAGCGCCCCGACTGCTTCAAGCGCGGCGTCGTGGCGCGCACGCCGCCGCCGGATCGCTAAAGAGAGGGCCCCTCCCCGGCGGCGCGGCGCACCAGCGCCAGCGCGTCCGGAGAATCCCAGGCGGCGGGCCCCGCCATTACGCCGAGCGTGCAGCCGGCGGGATCGACGATGAAGCTCGTCGGCAGCCCCAGAAGCTCGCCGCCCTGCTTCAGGCGGAAGAACACGTCGGCCTTGGGATCGGCGTAAAACCTCAGATTCTTGACGCCGAGCTCCTGGAGCAGCGCCTTCGGCTTGTCGAGCCGCGAGGTGTCGACATTGATGGCCACGACCTCGAATTTGTCGCTTCCCGCCAGCCCTTGCAGGCGGTCGAGCGCCGGCATCTCCTGACGACAAGGCACGCACCAGGTCGCCCAGATATTCACGAGCACGGTCTTGCCCTTGAACGCTTCGAGCGTCGTCGGCGCGCCGTCGGGCCCGTTGAAGGCGAGGCTCGCCGCCGGCTCAGGGCTCTTGGCCACTGTAAAGGCCGCGACCTCGCCTTTCGCCAGCGGCTCCAGCGCCGGCGCGAGCGCGGCGGCCGCTTCGCACGCGGGATTTGGCGGTTTCTTCTCGCCGGGAGCCGACTTCACGTATAGAAGCGCGGCCACGGCCGCCGCGGCGAGCGCCGCGCCCGCCAGAACGGCGCGATTGAGCGAAGGTTTTGCCGGCGGCTCGGTCATCTTCTCAGGTCTTTCCGAGGGGTCACATGACAAGCAAGATCTGGGGCGGACGGTTTCAGGACAAGGCCGACGCCGTGCTCGAGGCGATCAACGTCTCGATCGACTTCGACCAGCGCCTGTGGCCCCAGGACATCCGCGCCTCGCTCGCCCATGTCGCGATGCTTGGCGCGCGCGGGATCGTCTCGCCCGACGACGCGGCGGAGATCGCCGACGGGCTGCGCCGCATCGCGCGGGAAATCGAGGCCGGCGAGTTCAAATTCTCTCGCGCCCTCGAAGACATCCACATGAACGTCGAGAGCCGCCTTTCCGAGCTCATTGGCCCCGCCGCCGGCAGACTGCATACGGCGCGCTCGCGCAACGATCAAGTGGCGACGGATTTCCGCCTCTATGTCCGCGACGCGCTCGATTCCCTCGACGCCCAGCTCGCCGAGATGCAAGGCGCGCTCGCCGAAAAGGCCTTGGCGGAAGCCGCGACCGTCATGCCGGGCTTCACGCATCTGCAATCGGCGCAGCCCGTGACCTTCGGCCATCACCTGCTCGCCTATGTCGAGATGCTCGCGCGAGACCGCGGAAGATTTCGCGACGCGCGCACGCGGCTCAACGAATGCCCGCTCGGCTCCGCGGCGCTCGCCGGCACGTCCTTCCCGATCGATCGCCACATAACCGCGAGAGAGCTCGCCTTCGACCGCCCGACGGCGAATTCGCTCGACGGCGTCTCCGACCGCGACTTCGTGCTGGAGCCGCTGGCGGCTGCCGCGATCTGCGCGACGCATCTCTCGCGCTTTGCTGAAGAGATCGTGCTGTGGACGACGCCGCAGTTCGGCTTCCTGACGCTCTCCGACAGGTTCACGACCGGCTCGTCGATCATGCCGCAGAAGCGCAATCCCGACGCGGCCGAGCTGGTGCGCGGCAAGACCGGGCGCATCCTCGGCGCGCTCACGGCGTTGCTCGTCGTGCTGAAAGGGTTGCCGCTCGCTTATTCCAAGGACCTGCAGGAAGACAAGGAGGCGGCCTTCGACGCGCTCGATTCCTTAGCGTTATGCATCGCGGCCATGACCGGCATGACGCGCGACATGACGCCAAACCGCGACAAGCTGCGCGTGGCGGCGGGCGCGGGCTACGCCACGGCGACGGATCTCGCCGACTGGCTCGTGCGGACGTTGGGCCTGCCGTTCCGCGAGGCGCATCATGTGACAGGGCGCATCGTCGCGCTCGCGGCGTCGCGAGGCGTCGGCCTCGAGCAGCTGGCGCTCGCCGAGCTGCAGGGCGTCGAGCCGCGGATTACGCAAGAAGTTTTCGAGGTGCTCGGCGTCGACAGGTCCGTCGAGAGCCGCACGAGCTATGGCGGGACCGCCCCCGCGAATGTGCGGGCGCGGGCGGAGGAATGGCTGAAGCGGCTCGAGGGGGAAGCAGCCTGAGACAGGCGCGGGCGGGGCGTTGCGAGTGATGCGCGGGCAATTGGGGAGCGGCGGCGCACCTTCCGTCGGCTCACCACACCACCTTGGCGCCCAGCTGCGCCAACGCTGGGTCCGCGCTGATGAGGTCCAGGCTCTCGAGGATCGACTGCACTGCGAGCATGCGGTCGAAGGGATCCTTGTGCACAGTGGGCAGCAGCCCGGCGACCTGACTGTGCTGCAAGGTGATCGGAATCGGCTCGAAGCCCCAGCGCCTCACATAATAAGGAAAGTCTTGTGCGAGCTCCGACGCCTCTTGAAACCTTTCGATCCTGAATTTCGTTGCGATCTCCCAACCGGAGGCCGCGCTCACCAGCATCGAAGCATTCGGCTGCTCGATCAGCGCCTTGATCTTTTCCGGCAGGCGCGGACTGTCGAGGAACCACCAGATCAACACATGTGTGTCGAGAGCAGCCTCACTTTTCGAGGCGTCCGCCCTGCCAGCGCTCGAGCTCCTGCTCCGGGAGCGGATCGAACAGGTCCGCGTCGGAAAATCCGATCACGCCGTTGAGCGCGCCGCGTCGCGATAGGATGTCGACGGGTCGAAGGGGACGAGCCGCACGGCCGTCACCGTCGCGTCTGAAATAACGATGTCCTCGCCCGCCTTCGCACGGCCCATGAGCTCGGCGAGCTGCTTCTCGGCTTGATCGAGCGTGATCGTGGTCATGGCGAGTCCTTTCCGGTGCAAGGCGCCTTCGGCGCCTGTCGTTAGGCGATTCTTACTACAGGGCGCGCGATCGGCGAATGCCGCGCAGGCCTGTGACGGGCCCTGCCGTTTCAGTTCAACCGATCCATCGGCGGGCGGCGTCGAAGACGAGCCCCACGACTCCGATCCGTTTCAGCGCCGCCAACAGTTGCGGGCCAATCGAGTGGAGCCTAGCGGCCTAGTAGCGGCGCACGGCGCGGCCCCGAGCATCCCGACGCACCATGAAGCCTTTGTGATCCCAGCGTCTTTATGCTGAAATATTGCCCAAGGCGCCAACGTCGCGCGGGGGATGTAACTGAGAATATGACCGATCCCGTTCTCACACGCGCCTCCCGGGCTGCGCCGCTCGACGAGGCGCCCCCGCACTCCCCCCGCGGCGGCGAGGCGGCGCTGGCCATCGGCGCGCTGGGCGTCGTCTACGGCGATATCGGCACCTCGCCGCTCTATGCGATCGATCAGATCTTCTTTGGCCCAGCCGGCGTCGAGCCGTCGCGCGAGAACGCGCTCGGCGCGATTTCGCTCGTCATCTGGACCATCACGCTCATCGTCTCGGTGAAATACGCGGCGCTTGTGTTGCGCGCCGAGAATGACGGCGAAGGCGGCGTCTTCGCGCTCTACGCCCTGCTGCACAAATATCGCCGGCAGGGCGCCTCGGCGCTGCTCTGGTCGCTCATGCTGGGCGCCGGACTGCTTTTCGGCGACGGCATGATCACGCCGGCGATCAGCGTGCTCTCGGCGGTCGAGGGCCTGGAGGTCGCGACGCCAGCCTTCGCGCCTTTTGTGATCCCGATCACCGTCGGCCTGCTGACCGGCCTCTTTGCGCTTCAGCGTCGCGGGACGTCGAGCGTCGGCAAGATTTTCGGGCCGCTGCTGATCCTGTGGTTTTTCAGCATCGCCGCGCTCGGAGGCGCCGAGATCGCGCGCGAGCCGGCGATCCTCGCGGCGTTCAACCCCGTTTACGGACTGCAATTCCTGTCGCGCGCCGGCCTGCGCGAAGCGCTGCTGATCTTGAGCGCGCTGATGCTCGTCGTGACCGGCGGCGAAGCCATGTACGCGGATCTGGGACACTTCGGCGCAAGGCCCATCCGCCTGAGCTGGTATGGCGTCGTGTTCCCTGCGCTGCTGCTGAACTATCTCGGCCAGGGCGCGCATCTCCTCTCGGGCGAGAAGATCGCCGGCGGCAAGCTCTTTTATAGCCTCGCGCCGGAGCCGCTCGTTCTCCCGCTCGTGTGCCTGGCGACGATCGCGACCGTCATCGCCTCGCAAGCGCTGATCTCGGGCGCCTACTCGCTGGCTTCGCAGGCGATCGGCCTCGGCCTTTTTCCGAGACTGCCGGTCGCGCATACTCACGACGCGCACGCGGGGCAGATCTATGTGCCCATCGTCAATGTCGCGCTCTACGTGGGCTGCGTGACGCTGACGCTGGCCTTCGGCTCGGCTGCGGCGCTCGCCGCGGCCTACGGCCTCGCCGTCGCCGGCGTCATGCTCATCACGTCCTGCGCGATGTATCCCGTCTCGCTCCACTATTGGCGCTGGGCTCCGCTCCGCGCCGGGCTCGTCTGGGGACCGCTCACCGCCCTCAACGGCGCCTTCCTCGTCGCAAGCTCGATGAAGTTCCTGCAGGGCGGCTATGTGCCGCTTGCCGTCGGGGCCGCAGTGTTTGTCGTCATGGCGACCTGGCGCTGGGGCCGCAAGGCGACCGCCGCCGCCTACACCGCGCGATCGAAGCTGAGCATGGCGGATGTCGTCGATCTGCATCGCCATAGCCCGAACTTCTTGGATCGCAACGCGCTCGTCATGGCGGCGGCGGCGGTACGGCGCCCCACCGACCGCGCGCCGGCGCTCGTCGGCCTGCTATGGGAGCGCTACGGGATCTTTCCACGCAACCTCATCCTCGTCGAGGTCGTGCATCCCAAAGTGCCTTACATCCATCGCAATCGCTATCACGTGACGGTGTTCGATCGCGACGAGACTCGCGGCTGCGTCATCGGCGTCGAGCTGCGCTTCGGCTTCATGGAGGAGCCCAATGTCGAGCGCTGCCTCGAGGAGCTCGCGCGGCACAAGGAGATCGACCTGCCGACGGATCCTTGCAGATGGGTCGTTCACGTCTCGCACGAGCATCTGCTGCCCGCGGCCCGGCTCAATCTGCTGAAACGGCTGCGGCTGCAACTGTTCCTGTTCCTGCGCTTGGTCTCGCGCCCGGCCTTTTACGCCTATGGACTCGGCGACGAGGTGCAGCTCTCCGCGGAGATCATCCCGGTGAAGGTGCGCTAGCCGCGCCGCTCAGACCGCCTTGGCGCCCGGCGTGTCGGTCTTCGTGTAGGCGGTGCCAAACACATAGTCCCACCAGAAGGCGTGCACGCCGAAGCCGCGCTCCGCGTCGCGGAAGTGATGCAGCATGTGGAGCCGGCGCAGGAAGAGCCCGAAGTTCGAGCGCGGGTGGCCGTGATGCGTCCAATAATGCACGCAGTCGTAAAGCACATAGCCCGTGACGAAGCCCGCGAGCGTCGGCCAGCAGAAGGCGCCGCCGAAGAGCAGCCGCGAGACGCCGAGCGCGATAAGCATGATCGGGATCGAGAGCAGCGGCGGCATGACGAGCCGCAGCGGGTCGCTCGGATAGATGTGGTGCACGCCGTGGATGAGAAACTGGAAGCGGGGCCCGAGCCCGAAGGGCAGCGGAAACACGGTGTGAAACAGGTAGCGGTGACCGAAATATTCGGTCAGCGTCCACAGCGTATAGCCGAGCAGCATCGCGCCGGCGACGACGCCAGCGTTGTAGATCGTGAGGGAATAGGCGAGCAGAGCGAGAATGACCGGAACATAGAGGATGACCGGCGTGAGATGATGCACGCGCGAGAATTTGTCCAGGAGGTCGCTCTCGAAGATCCTCGGAGAGGCGGAAAGCTCGTCCGCATGCAGGGTCATGGCGTCACTCCGCCGGCGTCGCGGCGGCAAGCGCCGCAGTTTCGACATTCTCGCTACGCGTCTGCAGCGAATAGCGCGGATCGAAGATGAAGGTGAACATCAGCGCGACCCAGGAGCGGTGGCAGACCTGATTGTCATAGAAATCAGGCGCCATGGCCCGAAGCTGCGGCAGCCGCGTCCAGGGAATCTCGTGAAAGTCGTGATGCTCATTGTGGTAACCGATGTTGAGCGCGACCGTGTTGAGCGGGCCATAATAATCGAAGGTGCCCTGTCCCGGCGCGAAGGCGAAATGCTCCTGCAGCCAGCGCGCGCTCAAGAAATGCAACCCGCCGACGGAGAACCAGAAGGACAGGAAGAAGTAAAGCAGCGCCCCCGGCCCGAAGGCATAGAGAACGAGCAGGTCGAAGGCGGCGATGACGGCGATGTTGACATAGGTCCACACGCCCATGATCGGCACGGCGCCCTTGAGGCGATTGAGGCGCGCGAGCTGGATCGCCGGGAAGAAGAACAGCCACAGCGCTTTGCGCCAGCTCGAATTGCCGACGAGCTCGACTTCCCAATGCGAGGGAACGTCGGCGTCGTAATCATAGGCCGAGAGATGCGAATGGTGCTTGATGTGATAGCAGCGAAAGCCCATCGCGGTCGGAAAGCCGTTGGGCAGATCGGCCAGGATCGCCGTCCATTTGTTGGCGAGCGGGCTCTCGAACACGCAATTGTGAATGGCGTCGTGGATGATGACGAAATTGGCGTGATTGGCGAAGGCGCCGACGCAGAAGGCGAGCAGAACGATCCAGCCCCAATGCGCGAGGCCAAGCCAGCCGCAGAAAGCGGCGATCGCGAGCTGGCCGAGGAAGATCGCGACCGTGATCTTGAAGGTCCGAATGTCGCGCCCGAAGAGCTCGCGCGCCTGCGGATATTTTTCGAGGATCGCCTTGCGCCGCTCGACGTGCGAGCGATCCGCGCCATTGGCGGTGACTGAGATGGTCATCGGCCTATCGTCCTCTTTGGTGGAACCCCTGTCATCCCCTTTGAGTCCTTCGCGCCCTTTGTGGTGAAAGACACAAAGAATACGCCTCCTACAGACGCTTCTCGTAGATGCGGTGCACCTTGTCGACCTTGCCGCCGAACATCTCGATCGGCTTGCGCATCGGTAGATTTTGCTCCAGCACCCAGCCGGCCTCGATGGCGTCGAGCTGAATGCGCTCGCCCCGGCGAAGCATCTCCTCGATCAGCGCAAGCAGGACCGCGCCGCCGGTGGCGCTCGCCTGCAGCTCCTTGCGCACGCCGAGCAGCAGGATGCGTCCAGTCTTGTATTTGTGGTTGCGGAAGCGCGAGATAAGCTTCGGCAGGTTGAGAAGGAGGGCTCCGTCGAGATCCGCCAGGATCTCGAGCAGATTCGGCATAGCGACGACGAAAGCCACAGGCTTCCCATCAAGCTCTGCGACCATGGTGTAGGCTGGCGGCACCGCAAAGCTGAGAGCGTCGGCGATCGAGTCGAACTCAGGTTTCGTGAAAGGAACGAACCCCCAGTTGTCGCGCCAGCTGTCGTTGAACAGATCAGACATCAGCGGCGTCTCGTCCTGCTTGAGACGCTTGAAGTTGAGCTCTCGAATCCTGAGCCGATCCTTCCATTCCTTCCGCTCGCCGATATTTGTGCGGCGGACCTGAGCGTCTGATGACGTCTTGATCTCGTAAGAGACGACGTCCACGGCCTTCTCATAGCCGAGCGCTTCCAGATGCCGGCTCAGATAGGGCGGATGCCAGGGCGTGAGGAACATCGGCGTCTTCTCGAACCCGTCGATCAGAATGCCCATCTCGTTGTTGATCGTCGGCGAAAACGGCCCGTTGATGCGCGTGGCCCCGCGCGCCTTGAGCCAGGCCTCCGCCGCGCCGGTCAGCGCGCGCACGACCTCGATGTCGTCGATGGCGTCGAGAGACCCGAACTGATAGCGCGAGGCGCCCACGGGCGTGATGTCCTCCTTATAGACCTGCGCCAGGATGCGTCCGACCCACTGGCCGTCGCGACGCGCCAGGAACTCTTGCGCCTCGACGAGCTTGAAATGCGGGTTAAGCGCATGTCCGTGCAGCGTCCAGCGCTCGACGTCGAGCGACGGCGCGAAGCCCGGCATTCCCGCATAAAGCAGCCGCGGCAGCTTGTTGTAGACCAGGAACCGCCACAGTCCTTTGGCGGGAACGACCTCGATTTGCGCCATTTTCCGGAACCTATCCATGATTCGCGCGCCGCCTGAAGGCGTCATAACGACGCGGGGGCTCGCTCAGACCCGGGCCTCGCGACTCTCGGCCCGGCGCTTCACGCGCGGAGGCGCCGTCTCGGGCTCGCTCGATTCGTCGGCATGAGGGCGGCTTGCCCCTTTCATCGCCGTCGCAACGATGTGGCGCGCCTCCTCCGAGACGGGCGGCATGTCGCGGATGCACGCGATGACGCCCTCGATCTCCTCAGGCGTGTGCTTGGCGGAGATGAAGAAGCGCAGCCGCGGCTGGTCCTTCGGCACGCCGATCTGAACGATCGGCGGCACATAGAAGCCGCTGGCCAGGAGATGCTGCGACGCCCACATCGTCTCGACATCGTCCTTGAACAGGATCGGCACGACGCCGCGCCCGATGGCCGGCCCGGTCGAGAGACCGGCGCGATGCGCGCTGTCGCGGAAGAGCTCGGCGTTCTGCACGAGCTTGCCGATGCGCCAGGTTTCCTCCTGCATGAGCCGCAGCGCCGTGCGCGCCGAGGCGAGGATGACCGGCGAGAGGCCGACGCTGTATACGAAGCCCGGTAGCGTGTAGCGCAACCATTTGATGACCGAGGCCTTGCCGCAGACATAGCCGCCACACGAGGCGAGCGTCTTCGACATCGTTCCGATCACGAGGTCGATGCGCTCGGGGTCGACGCCCTGTCGCTCGGGCAGTCCGCGCCCGGTCTCGCCGAGGACGCCGAGCGAATGCGCCTCGTCGAGCAGCAGCCAGAAACCGTGCTTCTCTTTAAGCTCGAGCAGGCGCGGGAGGTCGCAGGTGTCGCCGTCCATGCTGTAGAGGCCCTCGACGACGACGAGCGCGTGGCGAAAATCGGCGCGGCGCCTCGCCAGCAGGTGGTCGAGATGGTCAAGGTCGTTGTGGCGGAATTTCACGGTTTCGGCGACGGAGCCCGCCGCGCCGGCGACGATGCTGTTGTGCGCGAGCTCGTCCAGGAAAATCGCGTCGCGCTTGCCCATCAGCCAGGAGATGGTCGTCACATTGGCGAGATAGCCTGAGACCAAGGTCAGCGCGGCCTCGAAGCCCAAGAATTTCGCGATCTCGGCCTCGAACGGCTTGTGCGTGCTGCGCTCGCCCCCGACGAGGCGCGAAGCGAGGGCGCCGACGCCGAGCCGGTCGAGCTCGCGCTTGGCCTCGGCGAGGATTTCGGGGTGATTCGCAAGGCCGAGATAGTCGTAATTGGCGAAGGAGACGAAATGCTTGCCTGCGGCCTCCATATCGGCTTTGAGGCGGTCGATCTGCGCGAAGAACGGATCCGAGAACTCTAACAACGCATTGCCGGCGAAGCGGAATCTTCGCGCGGCGTAATCGGTCAGGCTTTTGTGCTTCGTCACGATCGGTCCGTCCGGGAAGCGCGGCGTCGCGCGTCGGACGGACCGACGCAGGCGCCTGGGAAACGATCGGGCCCTTTAGCATTAACGGCGGCGGTGACGCCAGTGGGCGGACGGCGCGCCGACCTATGGCGTCGCCCGCCAGGGGTTTCCGCCAGGGCTGTTCTTTTGATAAACAGGCATAAGCTTCATGAATACTTTCTGCGCTTGGTGTCTTTGTGGTCAATACCCGTCAGAAAGACACAAGGCGCATGAGGAAGTTCGCGAAGAGGATGACGATTTCATGATTTGCAGCCGGTTTCAGGCTGAAGGAGCCGGACTACGACGCCGGGAGTCGCCCCGAGAAGCGCAGCGATGTATCTTTCGAAAGGCCGCGGCCCTTGCGGGTTAGTTCCCTGAAGAGCCCGCTTCACGGCCGATCCAGTTGCGAGAGGAAACGCGTTGTCCCCGCGGAATCAGTCCAGGCCCCTCGGTCTGCTCGGACGGGTCGATTGACCCGTGCTTCCGCCTGCGTTTATGCACGCGCGGGAGAGTCGGGGAGGGAGCTTGCGATGTCTGACCGGAATTTGGCGTCGGGCTACGCTCTCGAGAAGCCCATGAGCCTCGAGCGCAAGCTGCTGATTTTTGCTGCGGCGGTCGCCTTTCTTTGCGCCCTGCTCTACCTCCTCAGCGCGATCCTGACGCCCTTCGTGGCCGGCGTGGCGCTTGGCTATCTTCTGAATCCCGTCGCCGAGCGCCTGCAGCGCATGGGCCTCTCGCGCCTCGGCGCCTCGCTGCTTCTGCTCGCCGCCTTCCTGTTTATCGTGGCCGCCTTCGGACTTCTGATCGTCCCCGTGCTGACGCGACAGCTGGAGAGCTTCATCGCGAGCCTGCCCGGCTATGTCGCCGCCCTCGAAGGGCTCGTCTCCGAGTGGAGCGGCAAGCTGACCGCCGATTACAACGCCTTCCTCAAGGACCACGGGCTCGAGGCCTCTCTGCCCACGCTCGACCTGCAAAAATACGTCAATTCGATCGGCGACACAGCGGTCAACCAGGTGGGCGAATTCGCGCGATCTCTGCCCTCGCGCGGCGTGGCGCTCATCAACGTCGTCTCGGTCATCGTCGTGACGCCGGTCGTCGCCTTTTATATGCTGCTCGACTGGGAGCAGACCTTAAAGGTCCTCGAAGAACTCGTGCCGCCGCGCCATCGCGACGAGATGCGCGTGCTCGCCGTCGACATCGACCGGGCGATGTCGGGCTTCCTGCGCGGGCAGTCGGCCGTCTGCCTGTTCCTCGGCTCCTGGTACGCGCTCGGGTTCACGCTTATCGGCCTCAATTTCGGCTTTCTCATCGGCGTTCTGTCAGGCTTTCTGAGCCTCATACCCTTCGTCGGCTCGATCACCGCTTTCGTGCTCTCGATCAGCGTCGCGCTCGTGCAGGGCTGGCCCGACTGGCGCCTGCCCGCGGAGGCGATCGCGGTCGTCTGCTTCGGCCTGTTCCTCGACGGCAACATCCTTTCGCCGCGCCTCGTCGGCGCCTCGGTGGGGCTGCACCCGGTGTGGCTCATGTTCGCGTTGTTTGCATTCGGCTCGCTCTTCGGCTTCGTCGGCATGATCATCGCGGTGCCGGTGGCGGCGGCGATCGGCGTCATCCTGCGCTTTCTCACCCGACGCTACCGCGAGAGCGGCTTCTACCGTCGCCGCGCCGAGGCGACGCTCGGGGGAGCCTGACCGGCGATGGGCGGGGAGGACCGGCGCGGCCCGAGCCCCGCGCAGCTCGCTCTGGACTTGCCGGTCGAGGAGAGCCTTGCGCGCGAAGAGTTCCTGTCTGCGCCAGCCAACGCCGCCGCGCTGGCGATGATCGACGTCTGGCCGGACTGGCCGGACCGCGCGCTGCTGGTCGTCGGACCCGAAGGCAGCGGCAAGACGCATCTTTCTGCGATCTGGGCGGCAAAAGCCGGCGCGCTCAGGCTCAGACCCGAGGCGCCGCCGTCGCCGCAGGAACTTTTTGCGCAAGGACCCGCGGCGCTGCTGCTCGACGGGCTGGAGCGCGCGAGCGACGAGGCGGCGCTGTTCCATCTTCTCAACTACTGCGGCGAATGCGGCGCCTATCTCCTGATGACGAGCCGAGGGCCGGCTCACGAAAATGTGCGCCTGCCCGATCTTTTGTCGCGATTGCGCCGCGCGCCCATGCTTGAACTCTCCGCTCCGGACGACGCGCTGCTGCGCGCCGTGCTTGAAAAGCTGTTCCGGGACAGGCAGGTCGCGATCGAGCCGGGTCTCGTCGACTATCTCGCCCTGCGGCTCGAGCGCTCGCTCGGGGCGGCGCGGGCCTTCGTGCGCGACCTCGATCGCGAGGCGCTCGCGCGCGGGCGCCGGGTCACCAGGGCCCTTGCCGCGGAGCTCCTGGCGCACGGAGAAGGTCGTAAATTGGACGAGGCGTGACGGAAAACCCGCTGCCGGGCGACGCGGCCCGTGCTATGCGGGATCAAAGGACGGAGAACCGTGGTGAAGAAGCCGACGCATGACGCACAGGTCGCGGTGCTGGCGCCCGCTGACGTCGAGGATATCTTGCAGCGCCCCGAGGAGCTCGCTTCCTCCCCGGCGCGCTTCGTCAATCGCGAACTGTCCTGGCTCGAGTTCAACCGCCGCGTGCTGGAAGAAGCGTCGAACCGCAATCACCCCTTGCTCGAGCAGCTGCGTTTCCTGTCGATCTCGGCGAACAACCTCGACGAGTTCTTCATGGTGCGCGTCGCAGGGCTGCGCGGGCAGATGCGCACCGAATATTCCGAGCTCTCGCAGGATGGCCTGACGCCCTCGGAGCAGCTCGCCAAGATCAATGACCGCGTCGTCGTGCTGACCGACGAGCAGATGCGGCGCTGGCGCGAGGTGCAGCGAGACATCGAAGACGCGGGCATCGTCATCCTCGAGCCGGCGGATCTTTCCGACGCCGACCGCAGCTGGCTCGAAGACCACTTCCTGTCCCGCATCTTCCCCGTGCTGACGCCGCTCGCCCTCGACCCCGCTCATCCTTTTCCGTTCATTCCGAACCTCGGCATCACGCTGGCGCTGGAGCTCATTCACCAGAGCGACCGCAAGCTCATGCAGGCGCTCGTGCGCCTGCCCCAGAAGATCGAGCGCTTCGTGCGGCTGCCGGCCGGCGCGCCCGCGACTGGCGCGTCCCGAGAGCGCTTCATGCTCATCGAGACCCTCATCGGGCTCTTCGCCCATCGCCTCTTCCCCGGCTACATCGTGCGCAGCCAAGGCCTGTTCCGCGTCATCCGCGACAGCGACATCGAGGTCGAGGAGGAGGCCGAAGACCTCGTGCGGCAGTTCGAAACCGCGTTGAAGCGGCGACGGCGCGGGTCGGTGATCCGGCTCGAGTTCGGGGCCGGCATGCCGATCGGCCTGCGCGAGCTGGTCGCCGCCGAGCTCGACGTGGAGTGCGACGAGGCCTTCGCCCTTGACGGCATGCTCGCGCTCAAGGACCTCTCCGAAATCGTCGCGCTCGACCGCCCCGACCTCAAATTCACCGCCTATAACCCGCGTTTCCCCGAGCGGGTGCGCGAGAACGCCGGCGACTGCTTCCTCGCCATCAAGCAGAAGGACCTCGTGGTTCATCACCCTTACGAGTCCTTCGACGTCGTGGTGCAGTTTCTTCAGCAGGCGGCGCGCGATCCCAATGTCGTGGCGATCAAGCAGACGCTCTATCGCACGTCGTCGAACAGCCCGATCGTGCGCGCGCTCATCGAGGCCGCCGAGGCCGGCAAGTCCGTGACGGCGCTCGTCGAGCTCAAAGCCCGCTTCGACGAGGAGGCGAACATTCGCTGGGCGCGCGATCTGGAACGCGCCGGCGCTCAGGTCGTGTTCGGCTTCCTCGAGCTCAAGACCCACGCCAAGCTATCGATGGTGGTGCGGCGCGAGGGCTCGGCCCTCATGACCTACTGCCACATCGGGACGGGAAACTATCACCCCGTCACCGCCCGCATCTATACCGACATCTCGCTCTTCACCGCCGATCCCGCGATCGGACGCGACGTGTCGCGGATCTTCAACTACATCACGGGCTACGCCGAGCCCGCCGAGCTCGAGCGCATGTCGGTGTCGCCGATCTCGCTGAAGAAGAAGCTCCTGGAGCACATCGATCAGGAGATCGCCTTCGCCAAGGCCCACAAGCCCGCGATGATCTGGGGCAAGTGCAACGCGCTCGTCGATCCCGAGATCATCGACGCATTCTACCGCGCCTCGCAAGCCGGCGTGTCGATCGAGCTCGTCGTGCGCGGCATCTGCTGCCTGCGCCCCGGCGTGCCCGGGCTCTCCGAAAACATCCGCGTGAAGTCGATCATCGGGCGCTTCCTGGAGCACGCGCGCGTTTACGCCTTCGGCGGCGGCTACGCGCTGCCGCATCCTCGCGCGCATGTCTACATCTCCTCCGCGGACCTCATGCCGCGCAATCTCGACCGCAGGGTCGAGGCGCTGCTGCCGATCCTGAATCACACGGTGCATCAGCAGGTGCTCGACCAGATCCTGCTCGCCAATCTGATCGACAATGAGCAGAGCTACCGCGTGCTGCCGGACGGCTCCTCGCAACGGATCGACCCGCAGGGCCAGGAGCGCTTCAACGCCCACAAATATTTCATGACTAATCCAAGCCTTTCGGGTCGGGGGAAATCCCTCAAGGAGTGGCGCCCGCGCACCCTTCTGAAGCACTCGGAACATGTCTGAGGAGGAACGTCGGGCGCCGGTCGCGATCATCGACATTGGTTCGAACTCGGTACGGCTCGTGGCCTATGAAAAGCTCGAGCGGGCGCCGACGCCGATCTTCAATGAGAAGGCGATGTGCGCGCTCGGACGCGGCGTCGTCACGACGGGCCGGCTCGCCGAGGACGGCGTCGACAAGGCGCTGAAGGCCCTTCGCCGCTTTCGCGCGCTGTGCGACACGATGCGGATAAGCGACGTGACGGTCATCGCCACCGCCGCCGCGCGCGACGCCGCCAATGGCCAGGCCTTTCTGACGGCGGCGCGCGAGACCTTGCGCTGCGACATCCTGCTGCTGACGGGCGCGCGGGAGGCGGAGCTCTCGGCGCTCGGCGTTATCTCCGCGATCGACGCGCCCGACGGCGTCGTCGGCGACCTCGGCGGCGGGTCACTCGAGCTCGTCGAGGTCTCGGGTGAGAAGCGCGGCCCGGGCGTGACGCTGCCGCTCGGCGGCCTGACGCTGATGGACGCCTCGAAACGGTCGCTGCGCGACGCGAGCCGCATCGCGCGCAAGGCGATCAGCGACGCCGCGCCGCTCGCCCGGCTGCGCGGACGCAGCTTCTACGCCGTCGGCGGAACCTGGCGCGCGCTGGCGAAGCTGCACATGCGGCAGCGCGACTATCCGCTCGACGTGATCCATCATTACCGAATCCAGAGCGGCGAGGCGGCGGAATTCGCCGCGCTCGTCGAGCGCGCGGACAGCGCCGCGCTCGCCGACATCGCGGCAATCTCGGCGGCGCGCCGACCCCTGCTCGCCTATGCGGCGGTCGTGCTCGACGAGATCATTCGCCGCGCCAGGCCGTCCGAGATCGTGATCTCAGCGGCGGGCGTGCGCGAAGGCCTGCTGTTCGAGCGCCTGAGCGGGGATGAGCGCAGCGAGGATCCGCTGCTGCACGCCGCACGCGCGCACGGAACTTTGCTCGCCCGCGCGCCAGCCTACGGCGAGGAGCTCTACGCCTGGACCGAGGCCTTCATGAAGTCGACGCCGCTCGACGAGACCGAGGAGGAGCGACGTCTGCGCCACGCCGCCTGCCTGCTCTCCGACATCGCCTGGCGCGCGCATCCTGACTATCGCGCGCATCAAGCGACAAGCCTCGTGACGCAGGCGGCTTTCGTCGGCGTCGACCATCCGGGCCGCGCCTTTCTTGCGCTCGCCGTCGCCTATCGCCATCAGGGCGTCGATGGCGAGACGGGCTTCCCGGAGCTCAGGGGACTGCTCTCGACGCGGCTGCTGCTGCGCGCCCGCGCGCTTGGCGCGGCGATGCGCGTCGCCTATCTGCTGTCAGCGTCGATGACCGGAGTGCTGCCGCAGGCCCCCTTGCGCCTGGAGCGCGGGCGGCTGTCGCTCACTCTGCCAGCGGCGCGCACGGCGCTCGCCAGCGAGCGGCTGCTTTCGCGCGTCAAGACGCTCGGGCGGCTGCTCGGCACGGAGGGGACCGTTGAGATCGCGAGGTAGCTTCGCAGGCCCTTACAAAAAGAGAGCCGCTCGAAGCGCTTCGTTGACGCAAGCTCGTGACAAGCTTAAACTTTTCAACGTGGGGCGTCGCCGGCGAAGATCGGCTGCGCGTCGATGGGAGGAGGCGTAAATGCTCGCTCGCAAGATCATTCCTGCGCTTCTCGCGCTCGCAACGCTGCTTATCTCCGCGCAGGCCCATGCGCAGGAAGGACAGCTGATCAAATATTGCAAGCCGGACATCGAACGACTTTGCGCCGGCGTGGAGCCGGGCGGCGGGCGCCTGATCCAATGCCTCAAGACCCATAAGGAAGAGATGACGGTGGGCTGCGCCCTGGCGCTAAAGAAACTTAAAGGCAGGCTCGGCAAATGAGCGCAGGCGCGGGCCTCGCGTGCTCAGCGTTCCCAGATCAGGAATAGGGCTGCGTCGCAGCAACCAAACGCGGCGCATCTTGGTTTCTTCCCATTTCTTGGTCACAATGGAGCGGAATCGCAGGAGGCTCGGTTGATCGGACGACTCCTAATTGCGCTCGTCGCGCTGGCCTCGGCCGCTCTGGCCGACGAAAGCGGGCTCGCGCCCCTGCCGGCCTTCGCGCAGAACTCGCCGCTGGAAGCGCCGCCCGCCAATCCCTGGAGCGGGCTCGTCGTCGGCAGCGAGATTTTCGGCGTGTCCGGCAGGGGCGTGAAGGGTGGAGTCGGCGGCGACGGCTTCTTCGGCCTCGACCGCGCGCTGGACGACAACAGCTTCATGAGCCTGCGCGGGAGCGCCGGCCATTCGCCGACCTGGTGGGGCTTCGGCCCATCGAACGGCTTCGACTTCGCGGCGGCGAGCGTGAAGCTCGGCTATGACGCGGGTCGCTGGAAGCCTTATATCGTCGCCGGCGTGGGCCTCGCGAAGCCGAATGGCGCGGGCTTCTCCGGCTTGCCGAACGCGGGGGATTCGATCAATAATCTCTTCGCCGGGGGCCCGCGCCCGAAGGCGCTGACGACCTTCGGCGCCGGCGTCGACTACGAGGTCACAGAGCATCTGACGGTCGGAGTCTCCGTCACCGCGACGCAGACGCGCGGATTTGGGGCGCCGCCGCCGCCCTGACGACTGCGGACGCCGTTGGCGAAGGCCGTTATCATCCGGACCGGCAACTTTTCTCGAGCCACAGCGCATGAGGGCTTCCAATCCCGAAGAAGACCGGAGGCTTCAATTGCGTCACCGAAGCATTGGAGGCGCACGGAGTGAACTTTTGCGCCAGGCTGGGCGGCGCGGTTTTGCGCACTTATTTCGAGAAGTCTAAGAAAGACGCGATTCGAGCGGCTTTGGCGGCTCAGGCCGGGCCATGAAGATGTAGCGCCGATCGAGCCCGTGGGGAGCGCGAGGGACTGCCAATCGTCCCAATTTTCCGGCGCGTCGCTTCGATCAGAGTCGCTTGGCGTCCGGGTGAAGGGACACAAAACATGCTGCGAGGGGTTTTTGTCACGGCCTTTCCAGGCGCCATCCTGTCGCTCCCGATACATGCTCTTGCGTCCGGCTTCGTCACGAAGAGTTACGTCAATCTCCGCCAGGGTCCTGGGACTGGCTGGCCCTTGCTTGCGGTGATTCCGCCGCCGTCGTCGACCGCAGCGGCGCGGTTCACCATTACGCCAAGGGCGCTCCCCAAGCCATTTCGGCGCTCGCGAAGCTGGATCAGCAAGCGTTGCAGCGTTATCAGAGCGAGGTGGCGGCCTTCGCCGCCAAGGGCGAGCGCGCGCTCGGCGTCGCGCGCTCGGATGACGGCGCGCGATGGGAGCTCGTCGGCTTGATTTCCTTGATGGACCCGCCACGCCCCGACGCCGCGGCGACAATAGCCGAGGCGCAGGCGCTCGGGTTGAACGTCAAGATGGTGACCGGCGACGACGTGGCGATCGGCGATCAGATCGCCGGCCGGCTGGGCATGGGCGCCCATCTCCTCGTCGCCGGCGACGTCTTTCCGCCGGGCGCCAAGGCCGAGGCGCTGCCGCGCGCCGTGCTGGAGGCGGTGGAGCGAGCCGACGGATTTGGCCGCGTGTTCCCCGAGCACAAATACGAGATCGTCAAGGCGCTTCAGTCCGGCGGGCATATCGTCGCGATGACGGGCGACGGCGTCAACGACGCGCCGGCGTTGAAGCAGGCGGACTGCGGAATCGCGGTGAGCGGGGCGACCGACGCCGCGCGCAGCGCCGCGGCGCTCATTCTGACGGCGCCGGGGCTATCGACCATCATCAACGCCCTTCGCGTCTCGCGGCAAATTTTCGAGCGCGTCGAAAGCTACATCTATTATCGCATCGCGATGACGCTCGACATCATGGTCACCGTCGTAGCCTCCATCGTCCTCTTTGACTTTCAGCCCGTCACGGCGATCATGATCGTCGCGCTCGCGCTGCTGGACGACATTCCGATCATGACGATCGCCCATGACAACGCGCCGGACGCGCCGAGGCCCGTGCGCTGGAACATGCCGCGCATCTTCACCTTCGCCTCGCTGATGGGCGTGCTGTCGCTTGCGGAAACCCTCGGGCTGCTCTTGATCGGCACGCGCTGGATGTACGATCCGCAGCTGCAAGCGATGACGCCGCTCGATCCCAACCAGCTGCAGACGGTGATGTTCCTCCAGCTCGCGGTGGGCGGCCATCTTCTGCTCTTTTCGGTGCGGACGAAGAAGCCGCTGATCTTTCCGCCGTACCCGAGAGGCAAGCTGTTCTGGGCGATCGCAGCGACGCAGGTCGTCGCCGTGCTGCTGTGTCTCTATGGCGTGGGCGTCGAAGCCATCCCGGGCGGAGTCATTGCGGGCGTCTGGTTGTATTGTCTTGTCTGGCTGGTCGTCACCGATCTGGTGAAGCTCGTCTATTGGCGACACGTCGGCCGGCACGAGCGCGAGATTCTCATGCATCGCGCCAGTCTCGCGGCGTAGCCACGCGGATCCATGCGCATAAACGGAGGAGAAAATGGATTTCGGCAAGCGCTTTCGCGTCCAACCCGGGGCGGAGCTCGACCTCGACTCCATGGATCCCGGCTTTCACGAGCCGCACGCAAATGATGTCGAAGCTGCCGAGAGCTTGCAGCACAATCTCCAGCGCATCACCAAGCTCCAGCGCACGCTTTATGCAGACCGGGAGCATTCGCTGCTGATCGTTCTTCAAGGCATCGACGGGGCGGGCAAGGACGGCACGTGCTGGCATGTGATCAGCGCGATGGATCCGCAAGGGGTCCAGGTAACCGGATTCAAGCAGCCGACGGCGGAAGAGCGCGAGCACGATTTCCTGTGGCGCGTGCATCCGCATGCGCCGAGACTCGGCTATGTCGCGATATTCAATCGCTCCCATTACGAAGACGTTCTGGCGGTTCGGGTTCATAAGTTCGCGCCGAAGGAAATCTGGAAGCCGCGCTACGATTTCATCAATGATTGGGAACGGCTCCTCGCCGTCGAGAACAACACCGTCATCCTGAAGTTCTTCCTTTATATTTCCAAGGCGGAGCAGCTCGAACGGTTCAAGGCGCGCCTGGATGACCCTGCGCATCAATGGAAGATCAGCGAAAGCGACTACACGGAGCGCAACAGATGGGACGATTACATCAAGGCCTTCGAAGCCATGCTGTCGCGCTGCTCGACCGATCATGCGCCGTGGTTCGTGATCCCCTCCAATCACAAATGGTTCCGCAATCTAGCGGTGTCCCAGATCATCGCCGATGCGCTTGAAGACATGCATCTGCAAATGCCGAAGCCGAGCGTCGACCTCAACGAGATGCGCCGGCTCTACCACCAGTCAGTCGAGTCGGAGAAGCGAGACGCGCACTCGTGACAGAACGTCGCGTCGGCGCAAAGCGGCCGCGCGCTTTCACCGGGCTTCCAAGACTCGTCCCCCGGAGCCATGCGCCAGTCGCTCGCACGCTGGATGTTGAAGAGGATCGCTCGATCGTCCAAATATTGCCTCGTTCTCACCGCACGTTGTGACCGCAACGCGATGCGTTGAAAAAATTCTTCAAACCTTCAAGCTCAGTTCTCCGCCGCTCCGCCATCGCGCCGCTTCGCCGCTCGACTGTGCGCGTTGCGAGCAGAGCCTCGATGAACCATGACGAGCCAAAGCGCAGGGTGGCGTGCGATGACGGGCAAAGCGCGACGGGCGGCGCACGCTTCGGACGAGAAAATGTCCGCCTTGCGCACGGCCCTACGTTCGGCGCCGCGCAAACGCGCGAAGCAAACGCGCAGTCCGCTCAAAGCGGCCGTTGCGCAGCTGCTGCCGGATCTCCTCGCCTTTCGCGCCAAAGGTTACAGCGGAGCCGAGCTCGCGACAGTGATGCGGGAGCACGGCTTCGTGATCGCCGCGCGGACACTGACAAAATACATCGCGGAGCTGCGGCCTTCGAGCGCCCGCAAGCCAAAGCGCGCGGCGGTCGAGCCGCAGGCGAAGCCGGCGACCGCGCCGGCGCCGGCGCTACAAGTCGCGCCGCGCGCCAATGCCTCAGCGCCCCTGGCGCATTTCGCCGCCAAACCTCTGGCGCGGCGCAAAGCGAGCGACTTGCTCGGCCATCGGTTCGACGACGATGTCTAACAACATGAACATCAAGACGAGGCCCCTCGCGGTCCCAGGCTCGAAAGGACGACCCGCCATGGCGACAGCTCCGCTGAAAGCAAAACCTCGCACGCAGGAAGCGACCGCAAGGGTCAAGCGCGTCGTGCTCGTCGCCAATGAGAAAGGCGGCGTCGGCAAGTCCGTGTTCACGCGCGCGCTGGTGGATTGTCTGCGCGCCGCGGGCCGGCGCGTCGCGGCTTTCGACGCCGACGGCAGCGTCGGCGCCACGGTGCGCGTCTTGGGCGCCCGCGGAGTCGACGGAGCTCTCGAACGCGTGCAGGATCCGGTTCTGGGCATAGGATTCTACGACGGTCGCTCCGAGAATGAGCGCAACATTCTGCTCGACTCGATCGAAACCGGCGAAGCCCTATACGTTCACGATCTGGCGGGCGGCCTTCTCGTCGATCTGACGCGCATCGTCGACAGCGGCGAAGGACTGGACGGGCTCCTCGACGCGTTCGAGGCGCATGGCTACCGACTGACGATCTTCCATGTGATCTCGCCGGATTTCGGCGCGACTCAGTCGGTCGCGCGCTGGCTCGGGCTGATCGGCGATCGCGCCGACCATCTGGCGGTCATCAATCTCAAGCACGGCAAGCCGCCGGCGGACTTTCCGTTCTGGTATGGCTTCATCGACGCCAAGGGCGAGGCCAAAGGCGGCAAGACGCGCAGGGCCCTGCTCGAGGCGGGCGGCGTCGAGATCGAGTTCCCGGCGCTGCCCTCCGGCACCTTCGCCAAGCTGGATGCGGAAAACATTCGGTTCACGCGCGCCGACAAGGTGGGGCTGCTCTCGATCACCGAGCGCGCGCATGTCTCCAAATTCCTGCGCGACTTCGCCGAAAATCTTGGGCCGGCGCTGCCTTTCCTCGGGATTGAGGCCGGAGCGTGAGGGATTGCGGTGGGGGCGGGAACGGCGCCAAGCAGCGCGTCGCGATTTGAGCGACAAGCTTCTTTCGGCGTGCACCTCCAAATAAATTCCGTCAGCGCCGTGAATTTTTCAAAGCAGGTGGGAACGAAAGGGATTGTCGAACGTTAACCGCGCAGTGTTCCAGTCGCTCAAGACCTTCAATAGTGACGATGCGGCGAGCCGAGATTGGAATCGCTGAGCGTCTAGAGAACGCATTAAGAAAATATCCCAATGTCAAATGGAGGATAAGACATGTCTGCGATTGGTTTCATGATACCGCTCAATAAGGCCGACTACACGTCTTACGCTAGCAATGTGGGGGGTCCGCGCAATATCTGTGCGACTGACCCGTCGTCCTGGTGGACGAATGAGAATATCCAGTTTACCGGCACGGTCGACGCAACCACCGCGCGCGTCGGCGACACAGTCGTGATCCAGGTCGGAGTGCAGGGCCTGACGAACGAAGGATTGGCTGCCTTCTCCGTCATCCAGAATGTTCAAGCTTGGGTGTGCTACCCCAACACCGTCGCGGGGGGAGCATCAGCATCGTTGGTCGTCCCCTCGATGCAGAACAATCCCGCGTCCTACTCCGACACCACGGACAGCGCGTTCGAAGTGGAAGGCGGCGGGGTGTATGAAGACCCCAGCTTCAGCTTTCATTGGATTCCTCTGTCGTCCTGGACGCCGACCGAGGATGATTTTCTTGGACAGAGCTCTCATGAGGGGCATTGCTGCGTCATCGCCAATGCGGCAGGCTTTGCGAATTACTCGAACATGCCGCCAAACCCAACCCCCGATCCAATCCCGGAGGGCGCGGTCATTACCCCGGACAGCGAGCTTAGTAGCCAGATCAACATCTGCACCAATCCTTGGCAGGGACAACGCAATGTCGCGATCGTTGCGGCCGGAGCGATTGGAGGCATTCGCGCCAATCCGATATTCCACTTCCTCTCCGGCGCGCCTGAACTGGAAACTTCGTCGAAGACGACCATAGCCGTCACCGCAATCGATCAGAAAGGCCAGATTGATCCTGTCATTTTCAAGGTGCTTTCGAGCGGACCGCACGCGAGGCTTCCGCTCAAGCCGGCGTCATCGCCGCCGAAGTCGCTGCGTCTCGTCCGGCATCCCCACGAGCGG
This sequence comes from Methylocystis sp., assembly GCA_035319645.1. Classification (GTDB taxonomy): domain Bacteria; phylum Pseudomonadota; class Alphaproteobacteria; order Rhizobiales; family Beijerinckiaceae; genus Methylocystis. The sequence continues at coordinate 58,392 of DATHCI010000145.1, forward strand.
GGCGGCTGGCTCGCCGAGATTATCCGTGAAGCGGAAGAGATCGTCGAAGAGCTGCTTGGGCTGGACCAGCACAAATTCGGCGGGGGGCATAAGCTTAACCTGAGCTTGCCGCCGCGGGGGCTCCAGCCGCTGCGCCTGGAGGTGGAGCTGGACCCGACCGACCCGCCCGGCGCCGTGCACGCCATCGACATTACCCAGACAGATGCGAATGGCGCGAGAGGCGGCATCAGGGTGGGTTTGGTCGTCATCCCCTGACGCCCGTGCCCGCCCGGCGGCACGGGCTCTGCGCTGGTCGAGATCGCGCGCGAGATGAGCTGCGAGCGGCCTCGTGCAGCTCGTTCTGTCCTGGCCGACGATTGCGAGCACCGAAAAAGTCTTGCGCGGCATGGCTTCGACAAGGACAGCATTGCGGACTTCGTCGCGAGCCTGATCGCCTTGATGAAAAAGGGTCCGGAAGAGTTCGATCCTCATTTGCCGCCTCAGAGCGGCCGCCTGCGCCTCAAAGATCGCGAGGACGCCGATGTGCTGGCCTCGCTTCTCGCCCTGCGCGCCGACCTGCTCGTCACTGACACACCCGCGAGATCCAGCGGCCTGGAAAGCCGGCGCGGAAGCTCTTTGCGCTCGTTTACGAGCGCGAGGACGGCGCGAGGCTCGTCATCGCGCATCCGCTCGACGCATTGGCGTGGCTTCGGGGCGGCATGAGGCCGGCCTCGCAAAGCCTTAGGCGGCTGGCGACGCGCTGACGCCGCTCTCGCGTGCCGACCGACATTTCTCCCGGCGAAAAACGGAAATTGATATTGTACTGCACCCCTAAAGTGAGACATTGAGATTTCAGTGACAAGGCTCTACGATGGAGAGCCTTGAAATGGTTAACAAATCGCCGTTGTCGACGGCGAAGAAGGGGGTGCGCCATAAGTGCGCCTTCTTTCATGACCGCACGGTCATGTCCGCGAGACCGCGCCGCCACCCACGGCGCGGCTCCTTGCGCTTTCGGCACAATGCGCGCCTCTGCGCCCCAGGCTCCGCGGATCGGCGGCAAGGTTACCCCGCCGGCGCTTTTGCTCCGCAGCTGCCGCTGACCGTAGCCGGCGCCCCGGCCAGCTGGCCGATAGGGCTGACCGGCTGGTAGGTATATTTGTAGCTCGTCGCTTGCAGCGTTATCGTTTCGTAAAGATATCCAGGAGGCACCGAGGCCGCTGGCGGAGAAAGCGGGTTGAAATAATCCGATCGCGTGATGCTTTTTACCGTGACATCCGTCAGACTGATCTCATGATAGATGGGCTGGAACTCTAAATTGGACTGCGTCAAGGTTATCGTCATCGAAGGGATGAGCGTTTTCGCGAACATCAATGTGAAAAACTGCGGGCTGACGATGGTGTCGACCTGTTCGACGATGCTGTTCAGGCCGCACAGGTTCGGGCCGATGGACAAGAGGCTCGGTTCGTTTGGCGCGGCGCTCGTCGAAAAGCCGGTCAGCGTGACCGGGCTTCCGTCCTGGATGCTTGGGCTCGTCAGGACAATCTGCGCATAGGGATCGCTCGGCCCCGGGCCTTGCGCGGCGGCGGCGGAGCAAAGAGCGGCCGTTGCGGCGAACAGGGAAATTGACGCGCGGGGAAAGGCGAAGCTGGACTTTCCTGTCGGCGCGCGAGAGGTGGTCGAATTCATGGCGCCCTCCATCGAATATGAGCGCGGCGACTCTTCCAAATCATTGCCGTCGCAAAACTTGAGCCCGTCCCGGCCAACGCCTGACTGCCCGACCGGGCATCCGCCGCCAAAGCCGGAACGACGCAGGCGCGAAAAAGGTTCCGTCGCGAAATGGTCGGCGCATCGTCGCCACCCCTTTGCGGGCGGCGGGCCTGCCGACGGTTCCGCGCTCAAGGGCCCGGCCCTGACGCGGCGGACACAGGAGAAAAAGTCGCGATGCTCTGACAGCACGAGCAGCCTCGCGTGGCTGTCGGCGCAGGAGTTTCGTGGCGGACATTGACCGGCGAGGCCGCCCCCGCCGCTTTGGCGGCGGGGCTTTTCAATGTTCGCCCGAACAGAGTCGCCGCCCGCGCCCCTGCGACACGATACACACAGCCAGGGAATGCGGACAGGCGAAAGCACTGTAGACGCAGTGAGCTAAAGTGCCGCGCGGGCGCGATGGGCGGGGCGATAGCTTTTTTGGCGCCCTCTTGCGGGAGCGTTGCTGCAATTTTTTTGGGGCGGCGCCCTTCCACCCCCTGTGTGGCAGGCTTAACCGTGACTTAGACCAATCGCCGGCTTAGCCGCTTGGTTCAGCATCCCCAGAAGGGCTTTAGCAGCCGGACCTGAGGAAGCTGGGTTCTGTCCCGTAACCAGCGAGCCATCTCTGACGACGTGAACCGACCAGTTGGCCTTCTTCGAGAAGATGGCGCCCAGCTTCAACATCTCGTCTTCGACGAGGAAGGGGACGACTTTGGTGAGGCCGACGGCTTCTTCCTCGCCGTTCGTGAAACCGGTGACTTCCTTACCCTCAACCAGAAGCTTGCCGTCGGCCGCCTTGACATGACGTAGAGCAGCCGTGGAATGGCACACGACTGCGATCGGCTTGCCGGCCGCGAGGAAGGACTCGAGCAGCTTGGCCGAGTCTTTGTTGTCCGCGAGATCCCACATCGGGCCGTGCCCGCCCGGATAAAACACTGTGTCAAAACTTTGCTGCTGGACGCTGTCGAGGCGAACCGTCCTGTCGAGCTCAGCCTCCGCACCGAGATCCTTCTCGAAGCGGAGCGTAAGCTCGGTCCGAAATTCAGGCTCGTTGCTCTTGGGGTCGAGAGGGGGACGACCGCCTTTCGGGGACGCAAACGTGACCTCGGCCCCGGCCTCTTTGAAGACGTAATAGGGAGCGGCCAGCTCCTCCAGCCAGAATCCGGTTTTTCGTCCTGTGCTGCCCAGCTGGTCGTGGGACGTGAGAACCATCAGCACCTTCATGATCGCCTCCTCAATTGTGACCAGTGCGTGAGCCGCCGCCTTGCACAGAGACTGGGTTGCTCTGGTCGCGGCTTCGTCGCTGCACGCCTCTCCGCAGGTCGTTTGGGCTCACCTACCCCTCCCTGAATCGGTCGAGGTTTTCAGCTAGAGGCCCCTCATCCGGTGACGAGAGGGATGATGCGCGAAGGCATGTTCACGGAAGAGAAGACCGTCAAGGTTCCGAAAGAACGCGCTGTCGGGCTTAAGGCTCGCCGCCGGAAGCGCGACATTCGCGACTCAATGCAATCTCATTACCCAGACCGAATGGCGCGAGAGGCGGCATCACGGTGGGTTTGGTCGTCACCCCCTGACGCCCGCGGCCGCCCGGCCCGGCGGCGCGATTGAGAGCAGATTCTGCAACAGATTCTGCGATGGCCCCGGTTATGTCCTTTCGCCCCTCCCTCTCATGCGCACACCCCGCGTCAACGGCCTCTGCTTGCTTGAGATGTCCTCAAACACGCGCCGCAAATCCATTGACACAGATAACTCTATAAGATAGAGTTATCTGTGTGACGAAATGGCGTCATCCATCAGGAGGCTCGCATGACACTCACTCCTCAAGAAGCCGCAGCGGCGCTCGCGGACATCAGCAGGGCCGAAGGCCGCAGCGCAGCGGCTCGCGGTTACGAGAGATCGGCGCCTCAACTCTTGCTGTGGGGCGGCGTCTGGGCGGCCGGATTCGGGCTGACCGACTTCCTACCGCAATACTGGGGAGCGGTCTGGGCTGCTCTCTTGCCGTTGGGCGTCGTCTGCGGCGCATTGCTCGGGCGCCGGACGGCCCGGAGTTTGGCTCCGGCCGCCATGGCGCTGAGCCTCGCGTCGTTCATCGCCGCGACGATCTGGGTTTTAGGTCCGGCGAGCCGGGAACAGATTGCGGCCTTCGTCGCGCTCGCAGCTGCGCACAGTTATATAATCATGGGAGTCTGGCGCGGGCCGCGCCTCGCAGTCGCCGGCTCCGCGCTCGCCGCGCTCACTCTCGGGGGTTATTGTCTGTTGCCTGCACATTTCCTGCTCTACATGGCGGCCGTAGGCGGCGGCGGATTGGCCGGGGCGGGCCTGTGGCTGCGGAGGATTTGAGCGATGGTCGCGCCGAACGAGATCATCCACCAGTCCTTGCGCCTGAAGATCATGGGCTCGCTCAATGCGCTGGCCCACGGCGAAGAACTCGACTTCACGCGCCTGCGCGTCTTGACAGGCGCGACCGACGGCAATCTCGGCGCGCATCTGGCGACGCTCGAAAACGCGGGCTACGTGCAAGTGAGCAAGAGCTTCGTCGCCAAGCGCCCCTGCACCCGCGTGCGTCTCACCCCTGAGGGCGCAGCGGCGTTCGCCGAACATGTCGCCTTTTTGCGCCAAGTCATCGACCAGAGCGCGCCTGTTACGCCCTGAAGCTCGATGGCTTCATTGTGCCGCTTGGAGTCGACGGAGTATCGCCTTAGCGTACGATTTAGGACAAATTCTGCGATGACCCCTAACCCGTTTTCGCGGATTGGGGCTGTTTTGAGAGGCATACCAAAATAAAATCAGTTACTTACACGAAGAGGTCTTCACTTGTAGGGGGCTTTATCTGTCAACCGCAAAGCAGCCTTCGCCGGTTACGCGGTTGCGTTTCCGCCTGCAGGCTCACTCCGAGCCTTGCTTGTCTTGGCGGAGCATTTTCGGCGAAGCGGAGCCGAGCGTGTCAAGGATGCGAAGCACCGCCGAACGCGGCGCGAGCTTTGCTCGCGTCCTTGACCAGTTCGGGCCGCTCGCCAGACTTTCCGCCGCGAGAGGCAAGGCGGGCCGCGGCGCTGCGCTATGTCGCGCTCAATCCGGTGCGGGCCCGGCTCGTGGACCGGGCGCGGGATTGGCGCTGGTCGAGCGCGAGCGCGCATCTGACCGGGCGCCCGGATGGGCTGACCCTGCTCGAGCCCGCGCTCGGTCGCCTCCCCCGCTTCGCCGAGCTTCTCGAGGACGACAGGCGCGAGGATCTGCTCACCGCATTGCGGCGGGCGGAGACGATCGGGCGCCCGCTCGGTGACGCGGCGTTCCCAACCGGCCTGGAGTCGATGCTCGGCCGCACGCTCCGCGCAAAACCCCGCGGCCCCAAGCCAAAAACCAAGGAGCCGGCGGAAGGCCCGCAGTTAAGCGGGCTGTCGCCGTAACCCCATCGGCGAGGAGCGCCTGCCATGGGCGTGCGTCAGTGGTGGCTGCGGCTTTACACTCAATGCACCAATGGAATAGGCGAATATTGAGGGTTGCATCTTGACTCAATGCGCTCATGAAAGCAATCCTCTTTTTCTCGAAAAGTGCAGCGGCGGCCGCTGTAAGCGTTGGACGGAAGATGGAAATCCCCCACCGCCCTCGATCGCTGTTGTAGGTAAATACTGGAATTGGCATTGCGCCACCGTAATTGCGTAGTTCTAATTCAATCTCACTAGAGCGTCCATACCAAACAATCTGCGGCTGACTTGACGCCATTTGTAAACTCCGCAATGTAAAAACGTCGTATTGTCTTTAAGGATTCGTAAGCCTCTGGATTGCCCCCGCGCCAGTGCAGCTCTGGTAGGGGGCCGGTTCATCTTTTACTATCGAACAAAATTTGATGGGTTGTAAATCATCGAATCGCGCACGCCATTTTTTTAAGTCGATTGGAATTGGGGTTTGTGATGGCATAGCGCGCTCAGCCCATTGAAAGGAGTAAAGATCGCGCTCCCCCTTAACTACGACTATCAGGAATGTCTCACTTGTTTTCCTACCCGTCACGGGCGACGCTCCGCAACTTAGGATTGCCCCGAAGGCGTCATAATCACTGATTTTTCCTGAATAAAGAGGCGCCGCGGCAAAAGAATCTGAACAGTCTCTTTTGATCATGGTCGCCAAACCTTCTACGAATCGCTGAGGCGCCACCTGCTCATTTGCTACTTTGTCCTTCCAACCCTGAACCGTAATCATCTGTGTCCATTCCGTTATGCTCTCTCCTTTCAAGACTGTTTCTCTAATATAACTAGAATTTTTTGGGTTCGTAGCATCGGAAGAAGGGCCACCCTGAAAACCCTCAGGTAAGGCGTAAGCTACCAGCTGACTCCACAGCGGAGAAATGACGGTGACTTTCGCCCCTTTCGGGAATTTGAACTCGCCGGGCTTCCCCTGGGCCACTGGCGGTGCGCTCTCGCCTGAGGAGCCGTCGCGGCCTTCAGCGAGCGCAAGGCTCCCCCAAGGCAGAACAAAAACCAAAAAACCTGCAATGGCGTTTGAAAGAGAGTGGAACCTGCTGCTGTTCATCGTGTGTGCTCCCAGGCTGAATAATCAGACGCTCGCGCCGCCGACCCTTTAGACCGAGCGTCCTCCGTGTGGGGATAGCTGCGCGAACCGCCAGGAAATTCAACTATCGCATCAGTATGTCGTTCAGCCGACCATAGACCCGGCCGGGCGATCACGTCGCCGATGCGGGTGAGATCGATACGCGCTTCAGCCGTGAAGACGAGCTTCACTCGCCGGCGCCCTCTTGCTCAGCCATCGATCGATAGCGCGCCTTCAGCTCGGAAAACACCTCCGCCACCGGATGAACGCGTCCCGCGTCGGCGTCGGCGAGGCCGCGCGCGAGGGCGGCGTCGAACGCGTCGAAACACTGCTCACGCGCAGCGAGCAGACGCACGCCCGAATCAATGACCTCGCCTTGCGACTTGAAGCGGCCGGAGGCCCCAGCCGCTCGACAAGATTTTGCGTTTCCTCACGGGCCAAGCTGCCCGACATGGTCTGGTCCTCTTTCGCTGGACTTAGATGTTAACCCAGCATTCCAATCCTGCAAGGCCGTCATCAGACGCGGAAGGCGTTGCGGGCGTCCGAACCTCTGCCACATCCAGTTTCGCCACGTTCAGTCCATTGTCTTGCGCGAGCGCCTCCACGAGCGTGGCGCGATAGATTACGAGTTGGCGCTCGCCGAAACTTTGCAGGGTGTTTTCGAGAATTTGCTCGAAATCCTGCTCCGCTTCCTCGGAAAGGCGGACACGCCAGTGCGCCGAGGTCAAGCGTCACCCGCGCCTGAGGCTACCCTATCGGCGATGCGATTGAGATGGGCGATGAGGGAAGGCGCGTCCGCGAATTCCTTGAATCGGCCCTGCTCGAGCGCAGTCGCTCCGAGCCGCGCCGCGGCGCGCAACGCTTCGATTTTCTGCGCTTCCTCAACCTCACGGTTCTCGAGCAGCCGCAGCCCTTCGCGCAGCACTTCGCTCGCGTTTTGATAGCGGCCGCTGTCGACAAGCGCATCGATGAGCGCCGCCTGGTGATCGGTCAGGACTACGTTGCGGGTGGGCATGGAACGTCTCCTGTTTCGACGAGGAAATCAACAATTGGCATAATATGCCATGCGATTGATGCGAGTCCAATCGTCATCTCAGATCGACAAAAACCTCCTTCGCCGATCTCGACGCGCGCGGCCCACAAAAGGTCCGATCGCTCGCCGCCAGGGAGCATCGGTCGGCGCCAGGCTTCGCCGCTAACGCCGTCGTCGTGTTCTCGGATCTGCAGAAGGACATTCGCGATTCACCGCTCGAATTGCGGACGGTGGAGAACGCGGCGGCCTTCGCCGCTTTGACGCGCGAGATGCCGGCCGCAGTCGCGCGCTGACGATTCGACGAGGCCGGGGTGCGGCGCAAGAGCGGCTCTCGGGAGTTACGAGTTACGGCGATAGTGTACTTTATTGACTTGTTGCCACGCGCGCGGTTGAGTGCAGTCCAGTGAACTGTCACTGTAACCAAATTAGTATCATGTGAGGGAAATTCAATTTTGATTCAAGCTGACATCGATTCCCGGAAAAAAAGAAAGAAGGTCAACTTGTTGTGATCCAAGAGGTCGCCTACCCCGCAAGACGCCGTTAGCGTGAGAACTGAAGCCCTTACCTGTCGACCAAAGTTCGGTCCCTAGATACAGATTAAGGCACCGAGCTCGGCCACCTAAAATATCTTGTATGTACGCGCGACCGACTCTCAGGTGACACGCAGCCTCAAAAGCTCCCCACGCCCGGATATCGTGCTCGGTTGATTTAGCGTTCCTTCGTATATTTGCGGGATAAACAAAAGAAGCGGCTATTCTCCTACCATGGAGAGATGTATCATCAAAATCGGACACCACCTCAGCATAGACATAATCGGCAGCTTGCTTTATTGCCCGAGTCCAAAAAGGGACGTTCGTAACTCCCGCGCTCGGACACCATGCGCTTTCAGCGCATTTAACTTCAAATGCTATTGTGAGGCCTGAGAATCTGTCATCCCTTGGGATCGCGAGAACGTCGCAGGTAATAATCCGGTCTGTAAATAGTGCATGGCGCAAGGGCACATGTTCAACACACGCAAAATCATCGAGTAACGCCCCGATGAGTTCGGCTCGGATTGGACGCTCAATATCCATTCCTGGCAAGCTCACGTGTCGAGTAACCTAGAATCTTGTCTCATCTCTGCGGTTAGCCCTCACACATCCAAATTCGCCACGCTCAGCGCATCCTCCTGGATGAACTCCCACCGCGGCTCGACCACATCCCGAATCAGCTTGACGAAAATCTCGTCCGCCTCGACCAGATCCTTGATCCGCACCTGCAGCAGCGAGCGCGCCTTGCGGTCGAGGGGGGTCCTCCGGCGGGGCGTCGCGCCGAGATCAACTTGCCAGCCCCAGACGGCGCGACGGGGGCGGAACTTGATGGCCCATGTCCTCCGCGGCTTCAATCCAGGCCAAGATCGCGCCGCGGGCGTTGACGACGGCCTCTTCCGGCGTCTCGCCGTCCGACATGCAGCCCGGCAGGTCCGGCGCGCGCGCGACGAAGCCCCCGCCGTCCTCTTCGGAAAGCGGTTCGACGATCAGCGGGTATTCCGTCGGCTTGATTGTCATGGCGGAGCGCGGAGCTTATCGATGAAGGCGACCAACTGGCGGATATATACCGCCTTGATCGGCCGCTTGAAAGGCATGGTCAGTTTTTCGGCCATCCGAGGATGCGCCACCTTGTAATGTGAACCGCCACCGCGCGCGGGCTCGCACAGGACGCCAAACTCGCGGCAAAGGGCGCTTACATCCTCAATGCGCCAATCTCCGCGAGGGTTTCGGCGCATTTCCTCGAGCCGGCGGCTCGCTTTCGCGCCGCCTCACACATCCAAATTCGCCACGCTCAGCGCATTCTCCTGGATGAACTCCCGCCGCGGCTCGACCACATCGCCCATGAGCTTCACGAAAATCTCGTCCGCCTCGACCAGATCCTTGATCCGCACCTGCAGCAGCGATCTCGCCTCGCGGTCGAGCGTCGTCTCCCAGAGCTGCTCGGCGTTCATTTCGCCTAAGCCTTTGTAACGCTGGATCGTCAGGCCCTTGCGCCCTTGCGCGTTCATCGCCTCGTACAAAGCCATCGGCCCCGAGACCAACGCCTCGTCGCCGCGGCGCGCGAGCGTCGCCTGGCCCGAGAACATCTCGTGCAGCTCCGTCGCCCGCTCGGTGAGCTTGCGCGCCTCGCTCGAGGCAAGCAGCGACGCGTCGAGCAGCGCGACATGCTCGACGCCCCGCAGCGTGCGGCGGAAGATGTAGCCGCCGTCGCGCAGGGCGCCGCGCCAGCCGCGCTCCAGCTCCTCCGATGTCGCGTCGAGCCGCGTCGCCACCTCGTCGGCGAGCTTCTGCGCCGCCGCTTCGTCGACGTAAGGCTGCAGCGCGCCGGCGAGCGCCGCCTGCTCCACGACATTGCGGTCGTAGCGCGAGTGCAGCGACAGCACGATCTGCCGAAAGTTGCGCGCAAGCTCCAGGATGCGGCGCAGATCGCCGGCGGCGAACTCGACGCCCGACTCGGCGCGCAGCACGGCGCCGTCGAGAAGCGCGTCGATCAGATAGTCCTCGAGCGCCCGCTCATCCTTGAGATATTGCGTCGACTTGCCCTTGGTCACCTTATAGAGCGGCGCCTGCGCGATATAGACGTGGCCGCGGTCGATGAGCTCCGGCATCTGCCGGTAGAAGAAGGTCAGGATCAGCGTGCGGATATGGGCGCCGTCGACGTCGGCGTCGGTCATGATGATGATCTTATGGTAGCGCAGCTTCTCGGCGTTGAACTCGTCGCGCCCGACGCCGACGCCAAGCGCCGTGATCAGCGTGCCGATCTGCTCGGACGACAGCATCTTGTCGAAACGGGCGCGCTCGACGTTCAGGATCTTGCCGCGCAAGGGCAGCACCGCCTGGAACTCTCGGTTGCGGCCCTGCTTCGCCGTTCCGCCGGCGCTGTCGCCCTCGACGATGAAGATCTCGGATTTCGCGGGATCGCGCTCCTGGCAATCGGCGAGCTTGCCGGGAAGATTGGCGATGTCGAGCGCGCCCTTGCGGCGCGTGAGGTCGCGCGCCTTGCGCGCCGCCTCGCGCGCCGTCGCCGCCTCGATGACCTTGGCGACGACGCCCTTGGCGTCAGCGGGGTGCTCTTCGAACCACTGGCCCAGAAGCTCGTTGACGATGCCCTCGACCGCCGGACGCGCCTCGGACGAGACAAGCTTGTCCTTGGTCTGCGACGAGAATTTGGGATCGGGGAGCTTGACCGAGACGACGCAGGTCAGCCCCTCGCGGCAGTCGTCGCCCGAGAGCTCGACCTTCTCGCGCTTCGTCGCGCCGGACGAGTCGGCGTAGCCGGTGACCTGGCGCGTCAGCGCGGCGCGGAAGCCCGCGAGATGCGTGCCGCCGTCGCGTTGCGGGATGTTGTTTGTGAAGACGAGCACGTTCTCGTGATAGCTGTCGTTCCACCACAGCGCGACCTCGACCGCAATGTGCTCGCGCCTGCCGGCAATGAGAATCGGGGCGGCGAGCAGCGGCGTCTTGGCGCGGTCGAGATAGCGCACGAAAGCCTCGAGGCCGCCCTCGTAGAAAAGCTCCTCCTGCTTGAGCTCGGCGTGGCGGGCGTCAGTCAGCACGATGCGGACGCCGGAGTTGAGGAACGCCAGCTCGCGCAGACGGTGCTCGATCGTCGCATAGTCGAACTCGACCATGCTGAAGGTCGCGGAGGACGGCATGAAGGTGACCTCGGTGCCGCGCTTCGGCCTGCCGTTCTCGACCGGCGCAGGGCCGGCGACCGTGAGGTCCGCCACGGCGTCGCCGTTGGCGAACTCCATGACGTGCTCCTTGCCGTCGCGCCAGATGCGCAGCTTCAGCCATACGGAGAGCGCGTTGACGACCGAGACGCCGACGCCATGCAGGCCGCCCGAAACCTTGTAAGAGTTCTGGTCGAATTTTCCGCCCGCGTGCAGCTGGGTCATGATGACCTGCGCGGCGGAAACCCCTTCCTCGGGGTGAATGTCGGTGGGAATGCCGCGGCCATTGTCGGTGACGGTGCAGGAGCCGTCGACGTTCAGCGTCACGTCGACGCGCGTCGCGTGGCCGGCCAGCGCCTCATCGATGGCGTTGTCGACGACCTCATAGACCATGTGGTGGAGGCCGGTGCCGTCGTCGGTGTCGCCGATGTACATGCCCGGGCGCTTGCGCACCGCGTCCAGCCCGCGCAGCACCTTGATCGAGCGCGCGCCATAGTCGTCGGGGTCGTGCTTGTCGGCGTCCTCGGCCTGGTTCTCGCCCTTGGCGGCAG
>DATHCI010000146.1:0-10366 GCA_035319645.1 Methylocystis sp.
TTCGCATTTCCTCCTCGCGCCCGACCAATCTTTCGCGCCTATTCATAGGCCGACCTGCCGAAGAAGCGCCGCTGCTCGCCGAACGCATTTTTTCGCTGTGCGGAGTCTCGCATCGCGTCGTTTCGGCGCGCGCCATCGCCAGCGCGCGCGGGGAGACGATCTGCCTAAGGCGCAGCCAGGACGAGGCGGTCGCCCTGCTTGCCGAACGGCTCGGCTCGACGCTGCGCGCCAGCGTGATCATGTTGCTCAACGACAGCGGCGGCGCCGATCTCGCCCGGATCGGGTCGCTGGGCGAGATCCTGTCGATCTTGCGCGACTTATGCGTTGAGTCGCTGTCTCGCTCTACAGACAAGAGCCTGAGCCGTCGGACGGCGAAATCGCTCATACGCGGCGTCTGCGCTTTGGGTCGCGACCATGGCTTGCGCTCTCCCCGATGTCGCGATGGTTCAGCCATGCCGGGCGGCCGGGTCTTCGAAAATTTGGAGGTGGAATTCGCCTCCGGCGACGCCCTGGCTGTCGCGGCGCCGGATTGGCTCAGCGACGCCGACGACTTCGAGATCATCCGGCGCATGCGCGAGCAAGGCGAAACCTTCGCCGCTGCGCCCTCGCTCCCTGGCCGCGCGCCGGAGACGGGGGCCTTTGCGCGGCAGTGGCGCGCGACCGATCTCTCCAAAGGCGCGCTTGCCGCGCGCTTCGAGGCGCGTATGATCGACTTGGCGGAGTGCTTCGACAGGCTCGAGAGCGCCGAGAAAGACGAGCCCGCCGGCGCTTGCGGAATTTCCCCCGCCGTGCGCGAAGGATCAGCCGCCGTGGAAACGTCGCGCGGTCGGCTCTATCATTGGGTGCGGCTTTCGCCCAGCGATAGGATCCAGGACTACCGGATCGTCGCGCCGACGGAATGGAATTTTCACCCCGCCGGACCTTTCGTCGAAGCTTTGCTCGGCGCTGCGGTCGGGAGCAGTCGGGCGGAGCGTCGGATCGTGCAGCTCGCAAGCCTCATCGACCCTTGCGTGCCGTTCCGCGTCGAAGTGAAGGAGCACGGTCGTGCATGAGATGGCGCTGACGGAAAGTCTCGTCGAGCTGATCGAAGACGAAGGCCGGAAGCAGGGCTTTTCGCGCGTGCGGGTCGTGCGGCTGGAGATCGGCGCGCTCGGCGGCGTCGACGGCGAGGCGATACGATTTTGCTTCGAGGCCGTGGCCAGGGGAACGCTCGTCGAGGGGGCAGCAATCGATATCCGCGTCACGCCTGGAGAAGGCTGGTGCCTCGACTGCGCCAAAACTATAGAAATGTATGAGCGTTTTGGCGCCTGCCCGGAGTGCGGGCGCCACCATGTGCAAGTCGCCGCGGGCGACGATCTGCGCCTCAAGGAGCTGGAGGTCGAGTGATGTGCACGGTTTGCGGTTGCGGAACGTCGAGCGTCGAAGGCGACACGGCGCATGATCATGATCATGCTCATGACCATGAGCATCCTCACGACCACCAGCATCATCATCATCACCATCGCCACCACCACGATCACGATCACGATCACGAGCATGAAGCGCACGGGCATGCGCACGCGCATTCGGCCGACGCTGCGTCAATCGACTTCGGCGCCGGCGCGGCGGGCGTCCATGTCGCGGGCCTGTCGCAAGAGCGCATCCTGCGCATAGAGCGCGACATCCTAGGCAAGAACAACGACTATGCGGCGCGCAATCGAGCGCGCTTCGCGCGCTCGCGAAGCTTCGCGCTCAATTTCGTCTCGAGCCCTGGCACGGGGAAGACCTCGCTGCTCGTGCGCGCGATCAGCGATCTGCGCGGACGCTTTCCGATCGCCGTGATCGAGGGCGATCAGCAGACTTCGAACGACGCCGAACGCATTCGCGGCGCCGGGGCGCCCGCCGTGCAGATCAACACAGGCAAGGGCTGTCATCTCGACGCGCATATGGTCGGCCACAGCCTGGAAAAGTTGAAGCTGGAGCCGGGTGGGCTGCTGTTCATCGAGAACGTCGGCAATCTCGTCTGCCCCGCGGCCTTCGATCTCGGCGAGGCGCATAAGGTCGTGGTTCTGTCGGTGACGGAAGGCGAGGATAAGCCGCTCAAATATCCGGAGATGTTCGCCGTCTCCGATCTCATGCTGATCAACAAGGCCGACCTCCTGCCCCATCTCGACTTCGACGTCAGCCAATGCATCGCCAATGCCCTGAGGATCAATCCCGACCTGCAGACGCTGCTCGTCTCAGCGAAAACCGGCGAGGGACTGCCCGCCTTCTACGCCTGGCTCGAAGGACGGGCGGCTCGATGGGCGCGCGCCAACGCGCCGACGGCCGTGGCCGAGTAGACGCCATGGAGCCGACGCCCGACCGGCTCGAAGCGCCGCAGCGGCTGCGTGTGCGTGTGCGCGGCGCCGTGCAGGGCGTCGGATTTCGTCCTTTCGCGCACAGTCTGGCGCGCGAATTGGATCTCGGGGGCTTCGTACGCAACGACTCTGAAGGCGTCTTGCTCGAAGTGGAAGGCGCCCGCGCGGACGAATTCGTCTCCGCGCTGCGCCTTCGTCCGCCGCCCCTGGCGCGTATCGACGCGGTCGAATCGCGGCGCATCGCATTGAAGGCCGAAAGGCGATTTTCGATCGAGACGAGCATCGCCGGGGAGACGCTGACGCGCGTTCCCGCTGACGCTGCGGTCTGCGAGACGTGTCTCGATGACCTCTTTGATCCGCATAGCAGATTTCATCTCTATCCCTTCGTCAACTGCACGCATTGCGGACCGCGCTACACGCTCACGCGGCGCCTGCCCTATGACCGGGCGCAGACGGCTATGGCGCCTTTCGCGATGTGTCGGGCGTGCGCACAGAACTTCAGCGACCCCACCAATCGGCGCTTTCACGCTCAGGCGATCGCCTGCCCGGAATGCGGGCCGCAGCTCGACGCGCCGATCGACGCGATCGTCGCCTGCCTCCGCGCAGGCAGGATCGTCGCGCTCAAGGGCGTCGGCGGCTTCCATCTGCTCTGCGACGCGCGCAACGAGAGAGCCGTGACGGAGCTGCGACGCCGCAAGCAGCGCGACGCCAAGCCATTTGCGGTCATGGTCCTCAATGCGACATCGGCCGACCGCCTGGGCGTCTTCGACGACACGACCCGCGCCTTGCTTTGTTCACCGGCGCGACCAGTCGTCGTCGTCGATCAGGCTGAGCCCCTCGCGCCCTCTGTTGCGCCGGGCCTTTCCCGCATCGGGGTGATGCTTGCCTATGCGCCGTCGCATCACCTGATCTTCCATGTGGCGGCGGGGAAGCCGGAAGGACGCGCCTGGCGCGCGGCGCCGCTCGACATTGCGCTGGTTGCGACGAGCGCCAATATGAGCGGCGAGCCTTTGATCGTCGATGACGCGGAGGCGCGCGAAAAGCTTCGAGACGTCGCCGACCTCGTCGTCGGCTTCGACCGCGCGATCGTGGCCCGGGCCGACGATAGCGTCATGACCATGATCGCCGGCGCGCCCGCCTTTTTGCGGCGTGCGCGCGGCTTCGTCCCCGAGCCGATCGCGCTCGCGAGCGATGGTCCCGACACGCTCGCGCTCGGCGCGCATCTCAAGACCGCCGTGACGGTGACGCGCGGACGAGAAGCTTTCGTTTCCGCTCACATCGGGAGTCTCGACGATCCGGCGACGGCGCGCCATCACGCGGAAACCGTCGCACGGATGCTCGACATTCTCGACGTGAAGCCCGCCTGCGTCGCTTGCGATCTGCACCCGGATCTCCACACGACGCGCATCGCCGAAGCGAGCGGCCTGCCGATTTTTCGCGCCCAGCATCACGCCGCGCATGTCGCCGCCGTCATGGCCGAGCATGGCGTGGAGGAGCCGACGCTCGGCGCTGCGCTCGACGGCTTCGGCTATGGCGACGACGGCGGCGCCTGGGGCGGGGAGCTCATGCTGATCGAGGGCGGACTATGGCGTCGCGTCGGACATCTGGCGGAGGCGCCGCTGCCGGGCGGCGATCGCACGGCCCGCTCGCCCTGGCGCATGGGCGTCGCGATGCTCGCGCATCTCGGGCGCGGCCATGAGGCGGCGTCGCGCTTCCCCGACGTCCCCATGGCGACTGACGTCGCCCGTCTCGCCCTGGCGCCGGGCGTCGCGCGAACGACGAGCCTCGGCCGTCTGTTCGACGCTGCGGCGGCGCTTCTGGGCGTGCGCCTGGAGCAGCGGTATGAGGGACAAGCTCCGATGGAGCTGGAAGCGCTCTGCCGCGCTCCTCGCGCTTTCTCGCCGGGCTTTTTGTTGCGCGACGGAGTGCTCGACTTCTCGCCCTTGTTCTCGCATCTCATCGAAGCAAGACCTTCCCCCGTCGAGGGCGCCGAGACATTTCACGGGGGGTTGATCGAGGGCCTCGCCGCCTGGATCGCAGACGCGGCGTTGCGCCTCGGCCACAGGCGCGTCGCGCTCGGCGGCGGCTGCCTCATGAACGCCGTCCTCTCCCGAGGCCTCGCCGGGCGACTGAACGAGCTGGGCGTCGAGCCGCTGTTGGCGCGCAAGCTTCCCTCGAACGACGGCGGTCTCTCGCTGGGCCAGGCCTGTCTCGCGCGACGCGCCATGCGAAGAGGAGAGGAGAAGTAGGATGTGCCTCGCCATACCCGCGCGTGTCGTCGAGCTCTTGCCGGACGATATGGCGCGCGTGAGCATCGACGGCGTCGTGCAGACGGCGTCGCTCGCCTTCGTCGAAGGCGTCGGGATCGGCGACTACATCGTGCTGCATGTCGGCTATGCGCTCGCCAGGATCGACGAGGAGGAGGCGCAGCGCACGCTGAAGCTGTTGCAGGAGGCGGCGATGTTCGGAGCGCCGGCATGAAGCATCTCGACGAATATCGCGACGGCGGGCTCGCGCGCGGCCTCGCCGCGCGAATTCACAGCGAGGCGAAGCCTGGTCGCGCTTACGCCTTTATGGAGTTTTGCGGCGGGCATACGCACGCCGTCTCGCGCTATGGCGTCCAGGATATCCTGCCCGAAAACATCCGTCTCATTCACGGCCCCGGTTGCCCCGTCTGCGTGCTGCCGATCGGGCGCATCGACCAGGCGATCGAGCTCGCAAAGAACCCCGAGATCACGCTCTGCGTCTATGGCGATCTGATGCGCGTCCCGGGCTCGAATGGCGCGAGCCTCACCAAGGCGAAGGCCGGCGGGGCGGACATCCGCATGATCTATTCGACGCTCGACGCGATCAGCGTCGCCGAACGCGAGCCGCAGCGCGAGATCGTGTTCTTCGCCATCGGATTCGAGACGACCACGCCGCCGACCGCCATGGCGATCCGCTTGGCGCAGAAGAAGCGGCTCAGGAATTTCTCCGTCTTCTGCAATCACGTGCTCACGCCTGCGGCGATGCGGCAAATCCTCGAGACGAGCGATCCGCAGTCGCTTCCACTCGACGGCTTCATCGGTCCCGCCCATGTTTCCACGATCATCGGGACCGCGCCCTATGACGCCTTTGCGGGGGAGTTCCGAAAGCCGATCGTCATAGCGGGCTTCGAGCCGCTCGACGTCGTGCAGGCGATCCTGATGCTCGTGCGCCAGGTCAACGATGGCCGCGCCGAGGCGGAGAACGAATATATCCGCGCCGTGACGCCAGACGGCAACCGCATCGCGCAGGCTGAAATCGCCGATATCTTCGAATTGCGAGAGAGCTTCGAATGGCGCGGGCTCGGCGAAATTCCAAAGAGCGCCCTGCGGCTGCGCGAAGCCTATCGGGACTATGACGCGGAGCGCCGCTTTTCGATGGAACGGCGTGTCGCCCGTGACAATCCGGCCTGCGAGTGCGGCGCGATCCTGCGCGGCGTGAAACAGCCGCGCGACTGCAAATTATTTGGGACCGCCTGCACGCCGGAGACGCCGATGGGCGCCTGCATGGTCTCTTCGGAAGGCTCGTGCGCGGCCTATTGGGCCTACGGACGTTTCCGCGCATCGCAGAGAAGAGCGGCCGAATGAACAAGATCCTGTCTTTGGGACGAAAGCTCGATCTGCGCCATGGGAGGGTCGACCTGTCGCATGGCGCGGGCGGTCGCGCGATGGCCCGGCTCATCGCCGACGTCTTTCACGCCGCCTTCGACAATGACTGGCTGCGCGCCGGCAACGATCAATCCGCCTTCGACGTCGCTGGCGGTCGCATGGTCATGACCACGGACGCCTATGTCGTTTCGCCGCTTTTCTTTCCAGGCGGCGACATCGGCCTGCTCGCGGTCAACGGCACGATCAACGATATCGCCATGGCGGGCGCCAAACCTCTCTACATGTCGGCGAGCTTTGTCATCGAAGAGGGCTTTCCGTTAGCGGATCTCCAGCGCATCGCGCAAAGCATGGGCGAAGCGTCTCGCGCGGCCGGTGTTCCGATCATCACCGGGGACACCAAGGTCGTCGAGCGCGGCAAGGCCGATGGCGTCTTCATTTCGACGGCTTGCGTCGGCGCCGCGCCAATCGAACTGAGCCTTTCCGGCGACAAGGCGCGTCCGGGGGACGCTATTTTGCTATCGGGGTCGATCGGCGACCACGGCGTCGCCGTGATGTCGCGGCGAGAAAACCTCTGCTTCGAGACCGACGTGCTTTCCGACACCGTGGCCTTGCATGAGCTCGTGGCGGCGATGGTCGCGGCCGGCGGCCCGTCCATCCGGGCGATGCGCGATCCGACGCGCGGCGGCTTGGCCGCGACGCTCAACGAGATCGCGAACCAGTCGCGGGTCGGCGCGCGCATCGACGAGGCCGCTCTGCCGATAAAGCCGCAGGTCGCCGCAGCTTGCGAGCTCTTGGGGCTTGATCCGCTCAACGTCGCCAATGAAGGAAAGCTCATCGCGATTGTCGCCCCCGAGGCCGCAGAAGCGACGCTCGCCGCCATGCGGGCGCATCGGCTCGGCGCGCAGGCCGCCCGGATCGGCGAGATCGTCGAAGACGACTGCTGCTTCGTGCAGATGAGGACCACCTTCGGCGGCGACCGCATCGTGGACTGGTTGTCCGGCGAGCAACTGCCGCGTATTTGTTGAGGAGCTGAAGGCAGCCCATGAACAAGATGCTCGACGACACGCAGTTCGAGGCGGCGCGCGGACCGGGGGCGACGGTGCTCGTCATCGACGACGAACAGCGCTCGCTTGAGTCCTTGCGCCGCGTGCTCAACGTCGAGTTCGAGGTGCTGTGCGCTACGAGCGCGGAGGAGGCGGAGGCGATCCTCGCCGGCGACCTCGTCCAGGTGATCCTGTGCGATCAGCGCATGCCGCGGCAAAGCGGCGTCGAATTCCTGAAACGCGTGCGCGATCAATGGCCGGAGCCCGTGAGGATGATCATCTCCGGTTACACGGACGCCGAGGATATCATCGCCGGCGTCAATGAGGCCGGAATCTATCAATATATCACCAAGCCCTGGGACCCCGAGAAGCTGATCGATAGCGTGCGCGAGGCCGCAGAACTCTATCGATTGCAGAAGTCCGGGGCGGCGACGCCGGTGGTCGAGGCGAAGCCCTCCAGACAGCGGCTCCGCAGCCTCGCCAGCGATCAGGGACGGGCCGAGCGACGCCTTTATGAATTCGGCCGCATCGCGCATGCGCCCGACAGCCCGATGCGAGAGACGATCGCGCTGGCGCAGCGCGCCGCGCGCTACGATGTTTCTGTGCTCATCACGGGCGACTCGGGCACCGGCAAGGAATTGCTCGCGCGCGCGATCCATCATAGCTCCGCTCGCAGGGAAAAATCCTTCGTTATCGAGAACTGCGGCGCGCTGCCCGACGAATTGCTGGAGAGCGAGCTGTTCGGCTGCAAGAAGGGCGCCTTCACCGGCGCCTACCAGGACCGTATCGGCCTCTTCGAAGTGGCCGATGGCGGCTCTATCTTCCTCGACGAGATCGGCGAAACGTCGCCCGCCTTTCAGGTCAAGCTGCTGCGCGTGTTGCAGGAGGGGGAAATCCGCCCGCTCGGCGCACAGCGCTCGCGCCGCGTCAATGTCCGGGTCATCGCCGCGACCAATCGCAAATTGGAAGCCGAGGTCGCCGCCGGCCGGTTCCGACGCGATCTCTACTACCGGCTCGCAGCCTTCCCCATTCATCTGCCGCCGCTCGCCGACCGCAAAGGAGACATTCCGATCATCGCGGCGCGCATACTCGTCGACGTCAATCGCACGTTCAACCGGCGCATTCCGGGTTTCGATCCGGAGACGCTACGGCTGATGCAGCGCCATTCCTGGCCGGGCAATATCCGCGAGCTGCACAACGAGATTCAACGCATGTGCGTCCTTTGCGACGGCGACGCGCCGCTTGGACCTGACCTGCTTTCGACTGCGATCGCACATCGCGACGCAAGCCCGGAAAGAGCAGGCCAGTCGACGCCCTTTACGCTGAAGGAGCGCGTGGAGCTCCTGGAGTGCGCCGTGATCAAGGAGTCGTTGCAGCGCAACGGACGCAACATCAGTCGCGTCGCTGAGGAGCTCGGACTCTCGCGCGTCGGACTTCGAAGCAAGATCGCGCGTTACGACATCTGCCGGGTCGTGGATGACGAAGCTTGAGACATCCGATCCCGCGAAGCGCGGCGACCTGATCGCTCTCGTCGCCGGCAAGCAGGAAGTCCTGCTGTCGGAAGACGGCGAGTCCATGTGGTTGCAAGTCATCCGCAAGATGGACGAGGTCTATTCGGATCTCATTGGCTATGAGACGGACCTCGAACGCAAGAACGCCGAGCTCGAAGAAGCGCGCAATTTCATCGCCGGCGTGGTCGCCTCCGTCTCCGACGTGCTGCTCGTCTGCGACGAGAAGGGCGTAATCGTCCAGGTCAATCCTGCGTTCCAAAGCTTGATGGGGCTCCCGGAGCCGGAGCTGCTCGGCCGGGCGCTCGGCGAGGTCGTCGCCGAAGAGCATCGCCAGCACGTTGCGGCGATGCTTGCAACAGGGAAAAGCGCCGTGGCTAGCAGTCTTGAGCTGCGCTTCTTCACGGCGTCGGGCCCGTCAGACCTCATGGCGGTGAACTGCTCGCTGCGGCTCAATGCGCAGGGACGGCCGGCGGGAGCCGTGTTTACGGGGAGGCCGATCGGCGAGCTGCGGCGCGCCTATGAGGCCCTGCACCGCGCGCATGTCGAGCTCCAGCAGGCCCAAGCGCGGCTCGTCGAGCAGGAGAAGATGGCGAGCCTCGGGCGTCTCGTCGCCGGCGTTGCGCATGAGCTCAACAACCCGATCAGCTTCGTTTACGGCAATATTCACACGCTGAATCGGTATAGGGTCGCCATAGCCGGATATCTCACTGCGATTCATTCGGGCGCGTCCGACGAGGCGCGGGAGGCGCTGCGACGGCGCCACAAGGTCGACGCCGTTCTCGAAGACCTGGAGCCGCTGATACAGGGGACGCTCGAAGGCGCGGTTCGCATCAGCGACATCGTCAAGAACTTGCGCAGGTTCTCCTTCGGTTGCAATGGCCCGCACGTGTCGGTGGAATTGTCGAAAGTCATATCGACCGCTTCCCATTGGGTGTCGCGCAGCAAAGGCGTGAAAGCGAAAATCGAGACGAAGCTCGAACCCAACCTTTACGCTCTCGGGCACGAGGGGCAAATCTATTCCGCCATCGGCAATCTGATCGACAACGCGCTCGACGCCGTGAAAAACGTCCCGGTTCCGTCGGTGTCGATCGTGACCCGCGCGGACCACGAATTCGCCGTCGTCGAAGTGTCCGAGAACGGACCGGGCGTGTCCGAGAAGATCCGCGACCGAATCTTCGAGCCCTTTTTTACGACCAAGCCGGTCGGGGAAGGAACGGGGCTGGGCCTATGGATCACCTATTCGATCGTTCACGAGCATGGGGGGACGATAGACTGCGACAACCTGCCTGGGGGCGGCGCCAGATTCACCCTCCGGCTCCTGCGTAGGGAGCCCGGCGGTTAAAACTGGCGTGGGCCCCGTGCGCCAAGATTCCCCAAGCCGATCGGCGGCGCGCCATCGTCTGCGCCTCAAAGCGCGCGCAATATGTCGCAGCGGAGGTTCTGAGCTCCACCTCTGAGCGGCGGGAAGCGGCGCCGAAGCGGACATCGGCAATCTGGGGATGTTTCAAATAAAAATTTCATGGCGTGATTATAATGCTCGCGCTCATGCCGGCCGGCTCGAACTTCAGTTCCACAGCGCCGCCGAGTTGCGGGGGCAGGATTTTTTGCAAGAGCTCGAACCCCAGGCCGCAATGCGTAGGCGGAAGCGTCGCGGGGCCGCCATGCTCTATCCACTCCACGACATGCTGGTTGTTCGGAGCGCCTTCCGCAGGCCGCCAATGCAATTCGACCCCCCCTGCGGCTTGCGACAACGCCCCGAATTTCATGGCGTTCGTCGTGAGCTCATGCAGCGCCAGGCCGAGCGCCAGAGCGACCTCGGAGCGCATACTCAATTCACAACC
>DATHCI010000147.1:0-6865 GCA_035319645.1 Methylocystis sp.
TGAGCGTTTCCTTGTCGAGCGAATCAAGCGCGGAACGGTCCATTGGCAGCTTGAATCAAGCTGCGATTCTCCTGTCAACAGCTCAGATTATGGTTAAGCTTCAGCAAAGGGTGAGCAGTTACCGGAGATGAGTTGATTTATATATATGGATCCGTCTATTATAGGGACGTATTTGCGCGTTTTCATTATACAGAATTTTGTTTCTCCTTCGGGCCAGTCAAGGAGGGTGCAGAGGTTGCTATCATGAGTAATTTTTGCGGAGTTCATAACGGAACTGATGATTCCGTTGGATATTAAGCGCAAAGCGTCCCACGTATACATAGAGACTGTTAGCAGCGCGGCTGCAAGCGTGGCGTAGATCAAGCGCATCGGGGGCACCTTGTTTTTTGGGTAATCGGTGTCAAGTCCCGGATGATCACCCCCGTAAAGCGAGGCTGAGGGGCCGGCCACTTTGCGCTCGCGGTCGACTACCCGTCGATTGGGGGTTTTATCTCGTTTGCGAGCTTGATGGAGGCGAGCGACACTGAGCTGGCGCAGTCGCGCGTCTCGCTCGGGCTTCAGGCAAGCAGCGGCGCGCGCGTCGCTTCGAGCCGCAGCGACAATTCGCCGTGCAGGATCGCGAGGTCGAAGGCCGAGAAGCGCGTCGGCGGCTCGGTCTCGCCGCGCGTGCGCGCCGCCCAGTC
The DNA here is from genome assembly GCA_035319645.1 of Methylocystis sp. Lineage (GTDB taxonomy): Bacteria > Pseudomonadota > Alphaproteobacteria > Rhizobiales > Beijerinckiaceae > Methylocystis. The sequence goes on from DATHCI010000147.1 coordinate 684, forward strand.
GGCGAGCGCCCGCTCCAGCCGGTCGACGCGATGACGCTCGTCGTCGATGAGCCGCATCCGCTGCGCGCGGCTTGGAACGGCGGCGAGATGCGCGTCAAGGCGCGCGAGATAGGCGTCGAGGCAGGGTTTCATGGCCGCGCCTCCGGCGGCTTGGGCTGAAATCTCGGCATGGACAAGACTCCGATCGCGAAAGCGACCGGCGGAAAGATACGATGTTTTTATATCTCGTCAAGAGAGAAGATGTATATAAACATCAAAAAAATGGCCTCTAGCCGAATGCGCGATTAAAACACACCGAATCAGCCTGGCCGGCTCAGAGGTCCAGCATGACCTTGCGCACGCGGCCGACGACTGTCGGCGGCGCGTCGAGATAGATCGCCTCATGGCTCGGATTGGTCGAGCAGGGCTCGAGCCGGTCGGGGCGGCTCATCCAGCGCTTGAACGTCGCCTCCGACCGGTCGGGCGAGGCGAAGACATAGAAGCCCCGCGGCCGCGGCGTGGTGTCGGCGCGATCGACGATGATGATGGAGTTCTCGGGCGCGACGAGGTTCATCGAGTCGCCCTTGACCCGCAGCGCGATGTAGTCGCCGCGCGGCAGGCCCGGTACCGGCACATGCTCGAGCTCGGCGAAGCGGTCGACGGGCGCGGTCTCGGAAAAGCTCGTCGCCGCCACCCAGGAGACGAGCGGCACGTCCCAGGAGACGAGCGGCACGTTGGCGACGTCTGCGGAGAGGTCGCGCTCCTCGATGAGCCGTGTCCCGAGGCCCGTGATGACCCAGTACATGCGCAGGCCGAGCGCGTCGCAGACGCGCTGCAGATTGTCGACGCGCGGCCAGCGCGCCTCGGAACGCCGCAGCTGGCTCAAAAAGGTGCGCTCGAGCCCCGCGCGCGTCGAGGCCTCGTTCTCGCTGATCTTGAGCTCGGCGATTCGCTCGGCCAGCCGCCGCAGGATGTTTTCGCGCGAGATGTCCATGCCGCGATTTTAAAATCATTTGTGGGCATAGCGTGAGTGGTATAAATCCTCTTGACATGAGATTTAAAAGCATCATACTGAAGCCCGTGCTTCCGCACCCGGGCGCTTCCTCCCCCCGCCAGAGGTGCGGCGACTGCGGCCGGTCTCGCCTCGCAGCTGGGCCGGCCGCTTTTTTCTCTCCCAAAACTCGAGACCGGAAGGCCGCCGATGACGAAGCCCCTGCCGAAAGCGACGCAATTCATCGGGCGCTATGCGCCGATCGGCGGGCTGCGCGGCCCCGAGTTGCCGCGCGAGGGCGCGCGCGCCGGCGGCAAGATCCGGATCGTTCACGGCCATGAGATCGCGCCCTCGATCGGGCGCGACGTCGACGACGAGCCGGCGCCGGGGCGCAAGCGGCGCCAGCGCGTCGCGATCAACGCGCTGACCGACGTGCTCGAATATGAGCACCAGCGCGGGCGCATCTCGGCCGAGGCCTATGCGGCGGGACGCTATGTCGACCGGCTGCTCGAGGCCGCGAGCGGCCGCCGCACGGGGCAGGAGTTCGGCGAGCGCAACCGCGCCGCGCTGTCGCCCTTCTCGCTGCAGCAGGCGCTGGCGCTGCGCATCGACGCGGCCCGCGACGCCGCGCGTCTGCGCGAGGCGATGGCGCGCGAGGTCGGCGCCGAGTCGGCGCGCATCGTGGCGCTCGTCGTCGGCGACGGCCTGTCCTTCCGGGCGATCGCGCGGCTGGACCGGCGCGCCTCGGGCAAGGCGCGCGAGGGCGCGCCCGTCGAAGGGCGCGGCCGCGACTGCGAGCGCGCGGCGCGCCGCATCGGCGGGTTGTTTCGCGAGGGGTTGGAGGCGCTCGCCGCCGCCTGGGAGAAACGGGGACGACCCGTGTGAGCGTCACCGCACGCCATTCTCGCGCAAGAACGCCAGCGTCCGCCTCCACGCGTCCTCCGCCGGCTCGCGCCGATAGCTGTCGCGATAGTCGGCGAAGAAAGCGTGCGGCGCGCCCTCATAGACGACGATCTCCGCCGGCGCGCCCGCGGCCCTCAGGCGCCTGCGCATCTCCTCGACCTGCGCGAGCGGGATCGAGGCGTCGGCGCCGCCATAGAGCCCGAGCGTCGGGACCTTGATGTCGCTTGCGACGTCGAGCGGCCAGCGCGGCTGCGCGGGCGTGCGCTCGGACTCGAGCCGCCCGTACCAGGGAATCGCGGCGCGCAGTTCAGGGTTATGCGCGGCATAGAGCCAGACGATGCGCCCGCCGTAGCAAAAGCCGACGATCGCCGCGCGCGTTGGATCGCCGCCGTTGTGTTTCGCGAAGTCGAGCGCCGCGTCAAAGTCGTCCATCGTCTCGCCGTCGGGAATCCTGGCGACGGTCGCGCGTAGCGTCGCGATGTCGGAGACGCCGGCGACGCCGCCGTGTCGCGTCAAGAAATCCGGGGCGATGGCGAAATATCCCTGATGCGCAAAGCGCCGGGCGATGTCGCGAATGTGATCGTTGAGCCCGAAAATCTCTTCGGCGATGAGGACTACGGGCAGATTCTCGCGACCGATGGGCTTGGCGAGATAGGCGTTCGTCTCGCCGGCTGGCGACTTCAGATGAAAGTCTTGTGTCTCGAGACCGTCCGCGGTCGTATCAATCTCATTCATCGCACGGGCTCCGAAAGCGGCGGCGCCGACGCCGGACGCGCTGGCGAGACGGCGGTCGAACCGCTATACCATGGCGCGAGACCGGAATAATCCAGGACAACCCATGACCGAACCCGCGCAAGACCCGAAGGACGGCGCGCCGGAGCCGACCCGCGTCGACCCGAAGCTTCTCGAGATTCTCGTCTGTCCGCTGACAAAGGCGACGCTCGAATATGACGCCGGGCGCCAGGAGCTCATCTCGCGCCCGGCCAAGCTCGCCTATCCGATCAAGGACGGCATCCCCATCATGCTGCCGGAAGAGGCGCGCAAGCTCGACTGATCAGGGAGCGGTCTCGCCCCAGGCGCGGTCCGCCTCCATGAGCTCGAGCAGCATCCCTTCGCGCAGGCCGCGGTCGGCGATGCGCGTTCGTTCGGCCGGGAACAGCTCGCGGATCGCCTCGAAGATGGCGCAGCCGGCGAGCACGAGGTCGGCGCGCTGCGGACCGATGCAGCAATTGGCGACGCGCGCCTCGAAGTCCATGCCGCGCAGCGTCGCGATGGCGCTCGAGGCGTCGGCGTCGGAAAGCCAGAGCCCGTCGATGCGCCATCGGTCGTAGCGCTTGAGCCCCAGATGCACGCCGGCGAGCGTCGTGACCGTGCCCGAGGCGCCGAGCAGATGGAAGCGCGCGCAACGAGGCCGGCTCGCCACCGCGCTGGCGAAGGGCGCGAGCGCGCCGCGCGCCATCTCGGTCATGGCCTCGAAGGTCGCGTCGCTGACGCGGCGACCGCCGAAGCTCTCGGCGAGCGAGACGACGCCAAGCTCGAGCGATGTCCACTCGCAAAACTCCAGCCGCCCGCGAGACTGTCCTTCGGGGCGCGCGAGCCAGACGAGCTCGGTCGAGCCGCCGCCGATGTCGAAGAGCAGCACGCTCTCGGACTCGCGGTCGACCAGCGCGCCGCAGCCGCGCGCGGCGTAACGCGCCTCGGTGGCCCGGTCGATGATTTCGAGCTTCAGGCCGGTGCGCTCCTCGACCAGGGCGGTGAACTCGTCGCCATTGACGGCGGCGCGGCAGGCCTGCGTGGCGATGAGCCTGGCGCGGGTGACGCCGCGCGCCTCCATCTTCTCGCGGCAGATCTCGAGCGCGGCGATCGTGCGCGCGATCGCCTCCTCGCTGATGCGGCCGCTACGCCCGACTCCCTCGCCGAGCCGCACGATGCGAGAGAAGGCGTCCACGACGCGCAGCAGCTCGGCGCTGCGGCGTCGCGCGCGCAGCTCGGGGCGGGCGACGAGCAGCCTGCAATTATTGGTTCCGAGGTCGAGCGCAGCGTAAGTGTGCGCCGCCGGACGCAGCGGCGCGGCGCTCGGAGGCGAGGAGGGGGCGGCTGCGCCGGGAAAAGGGGGCGGGCCACTTGCTGTCGTCGGCGGGCTCCCGACGGACGGGTCCGTCCCGGTCAAGTCCTGGCTCCTTCTGCAAAACCGGCTTCGCCCTAGCGGCTTCAATCCCTTTCATGCAGGATAAGCGCCGTTCCCGCAAGCCGGACGCAGACGAGGGGAACTTCGGCGAAGCTCTCCCAACGCCGCCGCGACCCGGCCGGGTTGCGTCGGCGCAAGGATGGTTGGACCAAGCATGAACCGTTCCGCCTATCCGCGATCTTACGACCGTAAGCGGCCCGTGAGGTATTGGCGCCAGGATATTCCACACGAGAAGCAGAATTTCGGCGACTACCTCTCAGAACTGTTCGTGGATCGCATCTTCGTCAACCCGTCTTTTCCTGCAGACGCCTACCATCTCATTGGCAGCGTCATTTCTGACCATTGGATCGAGCATAGTCTCTGGTCCGTGGGAGCGGAGGCGGGAACCGTCGCCTTCTGGCTTTGCGGATTGCGGGACGAGCAGGGCCTCTCGCCGGAAGCGCGCCGCAAAGCCGCGTTTTTTGGCGCGCGCGGGCCGATGACGCGCGACGCGCTCGGTCTCCCCAAGACTACGGTGCTGGGCGATCCGGGGTTCCTGACGCCGCTCGCATGTCCCGCGGCGCGCCGTCGGGCGAGCGTCGCCCGACGGAGCCTCTGCATCCCGCACTTCGTCGACCCGATCGACGACGAGGCCGCGCTGGCCGCAACCGGCGCGGACTTCGTGCTGCGACCCGGCATCGACGGCAGGGAGAGCGCGCTCGTCGGCATGATCGACGCGATCGCCAACGCCGACTTCGTGCTGACGGGCGCTCTACACGGAGCGATAATCGCATGCGCCTATGGCGCGCCGTTCGCTTTCTTCGAGGATGGATTCGTCGATACGCCCTTCAAATGGCGGGATTTCTCTGATTCGATCGGCGTCCCGTGCGACTTCGTGCGTTCGGTCGAGCAAGGCCGCGAATGGCATAGGGAAGCCTTTCTGCCCAAGCACAAACGCCCGCAGCTCACGCCGATGCTTGCCATTGCGCCATTCGCGGCGCGTCATACGATCATGATCGCGGCCTTGCGGGAAGATGGCGTTCTCTCCCCGCAAGCCTCGCATGAGGTCATGTCTCTCATGCGGAGCCGTGGCGTCGACGATCCCGACTCCATTCGGCGCGCGCAGCTGACCCTGCTCGACCGGCTTGCGGAGCGTTAGGCGACGCGCGCGCGGCCCAACCCTCTCCCGCAAGGCCAAGGGAGTCACACATCTCCTGGCGCGGCGCCGCGCGGACGGCCGATTACGGATTACGAGGACGTGATATCAATTGCAGATTTAACGACCGCAAGACGGTCCGCAATTTTCATTTGATATCACGTGCCCATAATTCCCCGTAATTCGGGCTTTTCGAAGACGTTTCGAAATGTGCTCGTAAGTCCGAATTTCACGCGACCGCCGCTACGGACGACAACAGGACTTCAAAAGAATCAGGTCGCTATGGAGTATCGAACGAAGTCTCAGATTGTGTGGTGCTGTCAAAACTGACAGTACACACGCAGAGCACCCCGACAAATAACAGGATGCAAGGCTTAGTGTCGAATCTAACAGTAGACGTTGCTTGCTCGCCCGGGTCATCTAGCGACCACAGGATCGAAACGTGATCTGCGCGTTTCCAACGGGTCCAACTGGACGCGGCATCTTTCTCACAGGGTCTGCACATGCGCCGCAACCTGAAATTCCTGGCGTGGATCGCGCTGCTGGCGGTGGGAATCGCCATCGGCGTCAAGATCTATTCGGCGTGGCAAACCGAAAAGCCGGCCGCGTCCTCAAGGGATGGAGGCCCCGAGGGCGAGGCCGTTTTGGATCTCGACGAAAAGCAGGTCGCCTCCGTCAAGATCGAGCAGGTCGGCGTCGCGAATTTCGTCGAGCAGCGGCGAGCGGTCGGCAACATCGACTACAACCAGAATCTTCTGGTGCAGGTGTTTGCCCCCTACCAAGGGCGAATCATCGAGGCCGGTCCCAACGTCGGCGACAAGGTCGAGAAGGGCGACAGGCTCTTCACGATCGACAGCCCCGACCTGCTCAACGCCGAATCGACGCTCATCGCCGCGGCCGGCGTGCTCAAGCTCCAAGACGTGACCCTGCTGCGCGCCCAGAAGATGAAGTCCTTCGGCGGCGCCTCGCAGCAGGCGGTGGACCAG
>DATHCI010000148.1:0-25200 GCA_035319645.1 Methylocystis sp.
CGGAAGCGCTCGAAAGAGGCGGAATCGCCTGCCTGATACAGTGCAAGCAGATCCTTCGCCTGCTTCTTCAATTGTTCGAGATCGGGCCGAGCGGGCAGCCGTTTCATAGCAACCTCCGTGCATCGAAGCGCCGAAGACCCGCAAATTCGGCTGCACAAAGGTTTCTGTCGCCAGGGTAGGCTGCAAGTGGGCTCTGCCCTTCCCGCGGGTCCGGTCGCGGCTTGCACCGCGAAAGAGATCTTATGGCGAGACGGATGCGGCGGTCAACGCCAGGAAAAGCAGCGCGCTTCTCAGAACGGAAAGTTGACGCCAAGACCGCCGCCGAAGTCGTTGTTGCTCGGCTTCGGGGTGGGGAGATTGCCGCTGAAGGGGATCGGGTCCTGCTGGGCGCGCGGGGTCCCATTGATCGCCGCCTTCGGCGTCAGGGTGACGTCCCCGGCGCGACTCGCGCCGCCGCTGGAAGATGGGGTCGGCAGCGCCGACGGATCATTTTCGCCGAAACAGACGGGATCGTCCTTCCACTGCCCGCGTGCGCAGGGCGGAGCGGGATTGCTCGGCGGCTGCGTCTTTGCAGTCTTGGCTTTGTGAGGCTTGGCGACCGGTCGCGGCGGCTGATCCTCGGCGCGCGCCGCGCCTGGGCCTGCCAACGCCCCAGCCAGGATCATCAGCATCGCGCTTTTCGACCGCAAGTCACGCCTCCGTTCCTGCGTGCGAATAGGCGCGCTTTGAGGCTAATTTACGCCCCCGCCCTCGCCCGGAACGGCTCGGGCAGGATTCCAAGGCGCCGCATGGGTTCGAAGTCCGGCGCAGGGTCCTGATGGACGAAGCTCAATATGCTGTCGCTTTTGACGCCGACCCGCAGTCCCGCCCGCTCCGCCGTCAGCAGCGCGAAATAGAGGAGCCGCCACGGGATCGGCGCAAGGATCGGGCGACGTCCGTGCGACGCGGCGATCGCGCGCAGCAGTTCGCGAAAGGCGATCGGCTCGGGAGAGGCCACCGTGATCGGCTGCCTCTCACCGTCGAAGTCTCCGTGCAAGGCGCGCGCGGCGACGGCGCCGACAGTTGCGGCGTCGACGAGATATTGCGGCGCCGCGCCGTCGCCGATGAGCGGCGCGATGCGCCCCTTCCGCGCGGCGCGATCGATCGTCGCAAAGGCGCCGCCGGGCGGATCGCCATAGACGAGGCCGAGCCGGAAGACGGTCCCGCCCGCCTCGAGGAAAGCGCGCTCGACCTCGAGCTTTGCGCGGCCATAGGCGGATTTCGCGCCGTCAAAGGCGCTGATCGTCGAGATGAAGACCAGCCGCCCGACGCCAGCCTCGTGCGCCGCCGCAAGCAGGTCGCGCGAGCCGGCGACGCAGCCCCTTTCCAACGCTCCCAAGGAGCTCTCGCTCATATCCCAGGCGGCGTGCACGAGCCCCGTCACGCCACGCGCGCGAAGCTCGCGGGCGAGCGCCTCTCGGTCGCAGCCGAAAGACCAGCGGATCTGCTCGGCCGTCGCGGGCCGGCGCACGAGGCCGAGCACGGTCGCCCCGGGCTGCAGGGATTTGGCGATCAGATCGCCCACATAGCCGCTCGCTCCCGTGACGGCGATGACTGGATGCGCATTCATGAGCCGGTCCCCTCAAGCCAGCCGCGCCGCCTCGGTTCCGATGCGATGGGCGTTGGCCATTATGGTGAAGGTGATCGTCGTCGCCGGCACGCTCGGCAGCACGCTCGCGTCGACGACGTGGATGCGTTCAAACCCGCTCGGTCGGCCGAGCAAATCGGTCTCCATCTCCCCCGGGGTCCTGGAGAGCGGGAAACTGCCGCCCGAGTGGAACCCTCGTCCGGGCGGCGCCACGATGAGCAGCGGCTTCAGCGGCACCGCCCCCATGTTCCGCGACAGGTCGAACAATTTCGCGATCAGCCGATTAATCGTCGGCAGCGTCTGCGCATTTGGCTCGCCATCGACGTGCAGCGTGTCAGAGCCGGCGCCGCGCTTCAGCGTCAGCGCGATCTTCGCCGACAGCGCGGAGTGAAGATAGCCCTGAACCACCAGCAGGCGTCCGAGCAGCGCCGAGCGCGGAAAAACCCGCTTCAGCGGCCCGAGCTTCTGGTCGAGCGCCTGCGACAGATGATCGTTGTAGCTGTAAATTTGCAGATGAACGAGGGGCTCGCTGACCTTTGGATCGAGCACTTCGACGAAGGCCTGGGCCATCGTGTGCAGCGCTTCGCGTTCGACTTCGGGCGTCGCCCGAAAGCGCAGCAGCGGAAGGAGAAAATACTGCGAGTCGGCGAGACGCGTCGGGCGATCGTAGCGCGCGAGCGAGCGCAGCAGGATCGCCGTCGAGTTCAGCGGCCCCGCCGCGAGAAACACCCGTTCGGCCTCGAAGATGCAAGGCGCCCCGTCGGGACCGACGCCGCGAATGAAAGCCGCCCCGCCCCTCTCTTCGAGCGACTGCACGGTGACGCCGTGGATGTGCGATACGTCGTCACGACGAGCAAGCTCCGCGAGCGTGTCGCGACTGTTGTAGATGAGCCCATGCGGACAGCCGTGCAGGCACTGCCCGCAATAGACGCAGCCGCCTTGATCTGCGGAGGACGCAGCCGCGACGGCGAGCCGCGACTCGCCGAAGAACACGCCCTTCTGGTTCAAGTGCGTCTTGTTTTTCGCGAGCGTCGACAGAAAGGCTTGCGCCTGTCGGCTGCGAAAGAGCGGCGCCACGGTTCTTCCTTCGAGCGGAAAGATCCCTTCGAGATCGTCGGTCGCCGCCGCCACCGGCATGAAACGCGTCACGGCGGCATAGTGGGGCGCGAGGTCGGCAAAGGAGATCGGCCAGTCCTTCAGATCTGACGGATGGTGAGGCAGAACGGCTGCGCCCCACACATTGCTCAATCCGCCGACGGCGTAGGATCCTTCGATCGCGGCCGTCTCCGACCAAGCGATCTCGATCGCCCCCGGCGCCGGGCGATAGGGAAAGTCGGAGCCGTGGATCAGCTTTCTCGGAAGGGCGTCGAGCTTCTCCGATTGCAGCGTCGGCGGCTGCGAATCGCGATCCTGGCCGGCGTCCAGGATCGTCACCGGCCGCCCGGCGTCGATCAAGGCGCGGGCGCAGGAGACGCCGGAGGGACCCGACCCGATGACGTAGCGCACCGCGTGCCTCGCCGTTCGTGAGCTTTCTTCCCGTGCGTCAGGCGGAGGCGTCTGATTTTGGGAAGATTCGGACGTTGAGCTGTAGCATGCTCAAAAGGAAGCTCGACAGCGTGACCTCGAAGCCGAGCGAGAGAAACAGGGACGAGCTCACCACGAGCGGCGTGACCCGCTGCACGTCGAGCGCCCCGAAATTAACATTCTGCCAGGAGCGGAAAGCGACGATGAGGAGCGAGAACCCGAGCAGGAGCAGCGCGGCGCCGAGGATGATTCCACGTTCGAGCGTGAATGCGCGATTGAAAAGGCTGGGTTTCACGGGATTGGGGAACAGCCCTTCCTGGATGGCGTAGGCGCGGGAAAGCAGCGCGAACAAGACGGCCTGGAAGCCGATCTCGATCATCGACGCGCAATAGATGAGCGTGTCGATGCTCAAGGTGGCTCCCATCACCTGCACGGGATGCGCGAGCAAGGCGCCGCCGAGCGCCGCGCCCGCCGTCATGAGCAGCAGGCCCGGATAGAGGAAGAGCCAGTTGGGGCTGAAGAGCAGCATGAAGCGCAGATGGCGCCATCCGTCGCGGAACGGACGCAGATGCGGCGGGCGCGAGCGCCCGTCGCGGCTCAAGGTCGTCGGGACCTCGACGATCTTCATGTTCAGCAGGGAGGCCTTGATCACCATCTCGGAGGCGAACTCCATGCCGGTCGTGCGCAGGTCCATGCGCAGGAAGGCGTCGCGCGAGAAGGCCCGCAGCCCGCAATGAAAGTCCTTGGCGGGCGAAGCAAAGAGAAACCGTCCAAGACCGGAGAGCGCCGGGTTGCCGATGTATCGGTTCTTCCAGGGCATCGCCCCTTCGGCGATGCCGCCCGCGAATCGGTTGCCCATGACGAGGTCGGCGCCGGCGCGCAGACTCTGCACGAACAGCTCGAGCCGCTCGAAGTCGTAGCTGTCGTCGGCGTCGGCCATGATGCAATATTGGCCGCGCGACGCCGCGATCGCGCCGTAGAGCGCCGCGCCATAGCCGCGGATCGACACGTCGACGAGGCGCGCGCCTTCCCGTTGCGCGATCTCGCGCGACCCGTCGGTGGACCCGTTGTCGCCCACGACGACCTCGCCGGCGATCCCGGCGCGGTCTAGAAAGCGCCGCGCCTTGGCGATGCAGGTCGCGAGAGTCGCCGCCTCGTCGAGGCACGGCATGACGATGCTGAGTTCAAGGGACATTTGCGAGCGTCTCCGCATAAACGCGCGCCACTGGCGGAATTGGCAGTCTTGATCGGCGGAATGTCGAGCGGGATGTCGTCGACTTCTCCGAGGGCGCGATTTGTGGCACAAACGGGCGCGGACTGGCAATGCGGGCTGGATCTTTCTCGTCTCCAGGTCCGAAACTACGGCGGCGGGGAAATTTCATGCGACTTCGGAGCGTGGAGGCTCCTGCCGGGACGTCGGCGCAAAGCGCGCAACCAGGGTCTGAGCCGCGCCAGGCCGCCGCTGGCGAAACGCCCGCCAGCGGCGTAAGCCGTCCCGACGCGACGGGGCTGCCGGATCGGGTCGGCGAGGTCCTCGACATATTGCGGGCGCCTCGCTGGGTCCGAAGAATTGTTGGCGGCGACAGTTTGCAGATGGTCGCGGTCGGCGCGGTCTCCTTGTGGATCACCTACGTCTATGTCTTGGCGACCTTCGCCGTGGCGAGCGGCAAGAATCTGTGGATGGACGAGGCGCTGGCCGTCTCCACCGCGAGACTGCCGAGTTATGGGGAAATCGCTTCCGCCATCTGGAAGGGGGCCGAGTTCTCGCCGCCGGCCTATCATTTTTTCCTCCATGCCCTGATGAACTGGCTTCCAGGCGTCGATCCGCTGCTCTTGCCGCGGCTTCCCTCGATCGTCGCCGTGTTCGTCGCCGCCGCTTGCGTCTATGCGCTCGTGCGCGGCGCGACGGACCGCCTCGTCGCCGTGACTGCATTCGCCTTGACCCTCGACTCCGGGCTCTTCGCTTACGCCGTTCAGGCCCGCCAATACGCCCTCATCGCCGCCGGGCTCGCCGGCGCGCTCGTGCTTTGGAGCGCAATGGACGATCGCCGCCGGGCGACGCTGCGCGCCGCCCTGCTCTGGGCGCTCCTGGCCATTTGCGTATCTCTGCACTTCTATGGCTTCGTCGCGCCGGCGACGATCGGCTTCGCGGAAATCGTGTGGATGGTCACGCGGCGAGAACTGCGTCCGCGCGTATGGATCGCGCTGCTGGCGGTGACGCCGGTCGTCGCGGCGTGGCTTCCGCTCGGGTTGCATCTTAAGACCTTCGTTGCGCAAGACGCGCTGGGGAGCGCGTACAACGGCGCTCCGAGCTCGAGCCTGCTGATGGAAGCGATATTCCAGTCGCTCGTTTCTGACGAGAGCGGCGCGCTTTTGATGCTGGCGGCGCTCGCAATCTGCGGCTGCGCCTATCTGATCAGCCGCGGGGCGCGACATTTCGGCTTAAGAGAAGGCGACGGAGCGAGCGCGCCGCAAAGGACCATCTCGAAGCTCGAGATCGCCGTTCTGGCGGTTTTTCTCCTGCCCTTCGTCGCCTACCTGTTCTCCTTGTCGCTCAGCTCGACTTTCGCGATCCGCTACGCCGCCGCGGCGTCGCTGTTTCCCGCGCTGTTTTTCGGCGCGGCCGTACGCAACGTTCCTTATCGGGGGGCGGTCGCCTGCCTGCTGCTGCCGCTCGCGGCGCTGAGCCTGCAGGGGCGCGGCGAGGACTACCCCCGCGGCATGGCGGCGCCGGCGCGGGCGGCCCTCGTCGAAGCGAAGGACCCCGACCTGCCGATCGTGATTGGCGAAGGATCGACTTTCGTCGAGCTCACCGAGGCCGCCGATCCGGCTGTGCGGCGACGGCTGTATTTCCTCGTTGCGCCGCCGGGCGTTGCGATCGGCGACCCGACGTTCCAGAATCAGGTGAAGCGCCTCGCCGACATTCATCCCAATCTCCAAGTTCGGGAAGAACAGTCCTTTCTTTCCGCGACTCCCTGCTTTTACGTGCTGTTTCGGCCCGAAGACGAAACCGGGACCATTTTGTCCTCGCTGATTCGCCAGAAACTGCTCGGGCGGCTGCTGAAAGCGGAGGGCGGACTCTGGCTCGCGCAGGCCGGGCGCGGTTGCCGACCCTCCGGCGCTCTCGACGCCGGATGAGCTATCTACAGGAATTGGTTAAAATAGTGCGCACTTGCGGCCCTTTTTCGGAGCTGTGGCATTAATGCCACACGCCCCGAGAAATCAGACATTCAAGCCCCTTCGAGAAGTGACTTTCGTTGACTTCGGAGACTGCGCGGTTCTACATCCTGTGGATGGCTCGCGCTCTGCGGTCACGGTTCTGCTGGAGTTTTCGCGCGGTCGTCCGCTTCAGGTTCCGCGGGCGGCGCGATCCAGGCCGTTAAAGAATGGGGTGATCGATGAAAAAAGCTCTTACTTCCGCGGCGCTGCTCGCCGCCATCGCGGGCCAGGCCTTTGCCGCCGACCTGCCGTCTCGCAAGGCCCCGCCCACTTTCGTGCCGCCGCCGCCCCCGCCGCCGCTGTGGACCGGCTTCTACGTCGGCGTCAACGCCGGCTATGGCTTTGCCAGTAACGGCGGCGTGGCTCTGCTCCAGCAGGGCGACGCGACCGGAGGCGCGATCGGCGCCTCCAACACCAGCTTTGCGACCAGCCTGGGCGGCGGCAACAATAATGGCTTCATCGGCGGCGGCCAGGCCGGCTACAATTACCAGTTCGGAACAAGCTGGCTCGTCGGCCTCGAGGTCGACATCCAGGGGATCGCCAGCGGCAACAACAGCGTCTCGGCTTATTCGCCTCTGCCGATCTTTCAGGCGCTGACCGTCACGCAGGGCCTCGATTACCTCGGGACTGTGCGCGGCCGCGTCGGTTTCCTGATCACGCCGACCATCTTGATCTACGGCACCGGCGGTCTTGCCTATGGCGACGCGAACTTCAGCATCAGCGGCGTCCAGGCGGTGGCGATTCCGGGCACCTCGGCGGGCTTCTTCTCCGGCAGCTACTCGGATACGCGCGTCGGTTGGACGGCCGGCGGCGGCGTCGAGTGGCTCTTCCTGCCGAATTGGAGCGTCAAGGTCGAATATCTCTACTTCGATCTCGGAAGCGCGAACCTCTCCAATTCCGCCCCGAGCGTGAACGTCTTCACCGGAACGAACTCCCAAGCCGTTTACGGCACGCCTTATGCCTCGACGAAGTTCCAGGGCAACGTCGTTCGCGCCGGCGTAAACTATCACTTCAACTGGGCTCCGCCGGCGCCGGTCGTCGCGAAATACTGATCGGCTGTTCAGCACCTTGTGGAAAAGCCCGGCCTCAGCGCCGGGCTTTTCTCGTTTCAGGCCTCTGCGTCGGCGAAGCGGTAGCCCGCGCCGAGTTCGGTCAGGATCAGCCGCGGATTGGCGGGATTGTCCTCTATCTTGGCGCGCAGCTGCCCGATGAAGACGCGCAGATACTGCGAATCGTCGCGATGCGCCGGCCCCCAGACGGAGGTCAGCAGCTGGCGGTGCGTGAGCAGCCTGCCGTCGCCGCGCGCCAGAATGGCCAGCAGCTCATACTCCTTGGGCGTCAGCTTCACGGGGACGCCGTGCTTGGTCACGAGCCGCTTCGCAAAGTCGATGACGAGCGGCCCGCGCTCGATCCGCGCCGCTTCGTCGCCGCCGCGCGCCGCGTGGCGCAAGGCCGCGCGCAACCGCGCCATGAGCTCGCCGATCGCGAAGGGCTTCTCCACATAGTCCGCGGCGCCCGCGTCAAGCGCCGCGATCTTTTCCGCCTCGCGGTCGCGCGCCGAAAGCACGACGATCGGCGCGTTCGAAAAGGCTCGCGCCTGCGCGATCACGTCCTTGCCGTCCATGTCCGGCAGCCCGAGGTCGAGCAGCACGATGTCGGGCGCCCGCGCGGCGAGCGCCTGCAGCGCCTCCCGGCCCGTCGCGGCCGGCAGCACCTCGTAGCCGCAAACGGAGAGCGCGGGGCGAAGGCAGCGCAGGATCTCCGGCTCGTCGTCAACGATGAGCACACGCTGTCCGGTCATGCCGTTCCTCCTCGTCCGCCGCTCTCCGGAAAACGCATGATGATTCGCGTGCCTCGACGCTTCAGCGCCGGGCTTTGCGCGATGATCGCGCCGCCCATCGCCTCGACGAGGCCGCGGCAGATCGAGAGGCCGAGACCGGTGCCGGCCTTGCGCCCGTCAGGCCGTCCGCCGCGATAGAATTTTTCGAAGATGCGCTCGAGGTCCGCCGGCTTTACGCCGGGCCCCTCGTCGGTGACGGTCACGACAACCTCCTGGCCTTCCTGGCGCGCATGCACGGACGCGGATCCGCCGCCGTATTTATGCGCATTGTCGAGCAGGTTGAAGAGGACCTGCTGCAGAAGATTGGCGTCGGCGCGAATGAACGGCAAAGACGCCGCCACGCTGAGGTTGATTTTCATGTCCGGGAAGGTCTTTCGCGCCCTCGCGGTCGCCGCGCGCGCGGCGTCGGCCACATCCACCCAGTCGCGTCTCACCTCCAGCGCTCCGGCCTCGATGCGCGACATGTCCAGCAGATTTTTCACGAAGCGCGACAGCCGTCCGGCTTCTTCCTCGATGGAGGCGAGCAGGTCCTGGCGCTCGGACGCCGACATCTTCTCGCCGAGCTCGCGCAGGCTCGTCACCGCGCCCGTGATCGAGGCGAGCGGCGTGCGCAGATCATGCGACAGCGAAGAGAGCAGCGTGGTGCGCAGCTTTTCGTTCGCCTCGAGGGCCGCGGCGCGAATCGACTGCTCGATCAGTCGCGCGCGATCGATCGCGGTCGCGGTCTGATCGAGGATCGACGACAGCAGCCGTTCCTCTTGAGGCGAGAGCGGCGCGTCGCGCGTCTTCGGCTCGACGCCCAAAACGCCGACGACGCCGCGCGGAGTCAGCAGCGGGCGAAACTGGAAGCGCGCGTTCGGCAGCGTGCCCGTGCGCCAGCCGGCGTTCTCGCCCTTCTCGTGCGCCCAGCGCGCCGAGCTCATGTCGGCGACCTCGAGCTCGTCGATGGGGGGCCAGGCCGCGGCGAGGCGCAGCTCATCCTCCTGCGGCGCGAGCGTGACGACCGCGCGCGCGCCCAGCGCCTTTTGCGTTTGCGCCGCGGCGACCCAGGCCACGTCGTCGAGACTAGCGGCGCCGGCGAGCTTGCGCGAGAATTCGAACAAAGCGCGCGCGGCGTCGATCCGCTGCGTCAGCTGCAGCGAGTGGTGGCGCACGCGTCCGGCCAATACGCCGGTGATGACAGCGACCACGAGAAAGACGACCAGCGCAAGAAACTCCTGCGGCTGAGAAATCGAAAACTGATAGATCGGCTCGACGAAGAAGAAGTCGAAAGCGAGAAAGGACAAGACCGCAGCGGCGATCGCCGAGACGAGGCCGAGCCGGAGCGCGCAGAAGATCACCGCGACAAGAAAGATCATCGACAGGTTCGGCAGATGCAGCCAGCGGTCGAGCGCCAGCCCGGCGCCAGTGGCGAATGCGACCGACAGCGCCGCCGCGCCGAAAGAGCCCGCCAGTGAGAGCGTGGGGGGCGGCTCGAGCCTGCGCGGCGCCGTCGCCTCGGACGAATCGGTCACGACATGCACGGCGATGTCGCGGGCGCGGCGGACGAGCTCCAGCGTCAGGGACCGCCGCAGGAGTCCCGCGAATACGCCCGCGCGCGAGCGCCCGAGCACGATTTGCGTGAAGTTTTCGCGCCGCGCGAACCGCAACAGCGCGTCAGCGAGATCGTTGGCGGAGAGCCGCTCGGTCGTCGCCCCGAGCCGCTCGGCGAGCCGCAGCGCATCGTCGACGCGCTTGATGCGCTCGGTGTCTGTCTCCTCCTGCCCCGGACGCTCGACGAAAACCGCGGTCCATTCGGCGTTGAGCCCCGTCGCCAGCCGCGATCCGGCGCGCACGATCGCCTCGGAGGAGTAATCCGAGCCCACGCAGACGAGCAGACGCTCGGCGGTCGCCCATGGGCCTTCGATCGCGTTCTGGCGCAGGTAGTCGACCATCTGGTCGTCGACGCGATCGGCGGTGCGCCGCAAGGCCAGCTCACGTAGCGCCGTGAGGTTGCCCGGCGTGAAGAAGTTCTGCGCCGCCACCGCCGCCGTGCGTGGAAAGTAGACCTTGCCCTCCTTCAGCCGCTGAATGAGCTCGTCTGGCGTGATATCGACGAGCACGACCTCGGAGGCTTCCGAAAGGACTCGGTCGGGCACCGTCTCGCGCACGCGCACGCCGGTGATGCGCGAGACGACGTCCGCCAGGCTCTCGAGGTGCTGGATGTTCAGCGCGGTCCAGACGTCGACGCCGGCCTCGAGCAGTTCGTCGATGTCCTGCCAGCGCTTGGGATGGCGACTGTCGGGCGGATTGGAATGGGCGAGTTCGTCGACGACGATGAGCTTGGGCTTGCGCTTCAGCGCCGCGTCTATATCGAATTCCTCGATGACGTGGCCGCGGTAGTCGACCCTGCGTCGCGGCAGGATCTCCAGCCCTTCCGCAAGCGCTTCGGTCTCGACCCGGCCGTGCGTCTCGACGAGGCCGATCAGCACATCTACGCCGTCCGCCTTCACGGCGCGGGCGCGGGAGAGCATCGCATAGGTCTTGCCGACGCCGGGCGCCGCGCCGAGAAAGATCCGGAGCTTGCCGCGCGCGTCGTTCTCGGCGAGCGCGAGCAGCGCGTCAGGATCGGGACGCCGGTCGAAGTCGCGATCCAGAACCTGCGCCAATTCCAGCTCTTAGCGAAGCGCGTCGAGCGCGAGATTGAGCCGAAGCACGTTTACGCGCGGCTCGCCGACGATTCCGAGCCAGCGGCCTTCGACGTGATCCTCGACGAGGGCGCGCAAGCGGGCCTCGCTCACGCCGCGCGCCTTGGCGACGCTTTCGACCTGCGCGAGCGCGTATTGCGGCGAGATGTGCGGGTCGAGCCCCGAGCCCGAGGCCGTCGCGGCGTCGGCGGCGACGAGGCCGATGCGACCGGCGGCGAACTCCGATTCGATCGTCGCATTGACGCGATCGACGAGCTTCTTTGACGTTGGGCCGAGGTTCGAGCCCGACGAGTTCGCGGCGTTGTAGGGCGCGTCGATCGTCTTGGACGGATCCTGCGGATCGGGCGCGCTCGTCGCCGACGGACGACCGTGGAAATATTTATCCGCCGCGAAATTCTGGCCGATGAGCTCCGAGCCGACGACGACGCCGTCGCGTTCGATGACGCTTCCATTGGCCTTGCCGCTCAAGGCGAGCTGAGCCACCGCCGTCGTCGCGAGCGGATAGACCACGCCGGTGACGAGGGTGAGCAGGGCGAGCAGCACGGCGGCGGGACGCAGTTGCGCAATCATGGGGAGGCGCTCCTTTCCAAGCTCCCCTAAGATAGGCCTTCGCCGCGCCGACTGGAAGCGTTTACCGCCGCGCCCTCTGGCCGAAGAGAATTTTGCGCTCCTCCTCGGTAAAATTCGAGCGCTCCCGCGACAGATGCTCGCCCGCAGCATAAGCGCGCGCCACGGCGGGGCGCGCCGCGATCGCCTCGAACCAGCGCTTGAGATTGGGGAAATCCTCGAGACTTTGCCCCTGCGCCTCATAGGGGACGACCCAGGGATAGGCGGCCATGTCGGCGATCGAATAGTCGCCTGCGAGATACGCCGCCTCGCCGAGCCTGCGGTCCAGCACGCCGTAAAGGCGATTGGTCTCGTTGACGTAGCGCTCGATCGCGTAGGGGATTTTTTCGGGCGCGTAGCGGGCGAAGTGGTGGTTCTGGCCGGCCATCGGCCCAAGGCCGCCGACCTGCCAGAACAGCCACTCCAGCGCGCGAATGCGCTCGCGCAGCGCGGAGGAGAGAAACTTGCCCGTCTTTTCAGCAAGATAGAGCAGGATCGCGCCCGATTCGAAGACGGAGAGCGGCGCGCCGCCGTCCGCCGGCGCGTCGTCCACGATCGCCGGCATGCGGTTGTTCGGCGAGATCGCCAGAAACGCCGGCGCGAACTGTTCGCCCTTGGTGATGTCGAGCGGCGCTATGCGATAGTCGAATTCGGCTTCTTCGAGGAAGATCGTGATCTTGTGACCATTCGGCGTCGGCCAATAATAGAGCGTGATCATGACCTGCCTCCTTCGGGCGCGGACGCACCCCGCTTCACTCTCCCTCGAACAACCCGAGCGCGCTGTCGCGATACCCAGCTGAGGAAGCGGAGCGTCGTTTGTAGCTCCGGAATCATCGGAAGGAAATATGATCGAGGAACGATGCACCTTAGCCACCGACGGCCCGTCACTTCGGTTCGTTAACCGTCTTTAAGCGTTCTAAAATAGCATATTTGACTCTTTTGCCCGCTTATGATAGGCATAAGGCTGCGTTAAGGCAGAGAAGGGCCGCCATATGAAAACGGGCGCGGAGATTGGGCGTGGGCTGCGCGGGCTATATCGGAGTCCGGTGCGGAAGAATATCTTTGATCGGCTTTCGCGGTACCAGCGGTTCGTGAGAGAGACAACGGCAGAGCGCATTCAACGAGAATGCGATTCTAACTATCAGGATATTCTTGAATTGTTTCAAGGCTTAGAAGATCTTGAAGTTGGCAAATATCTGGTCGGTAGGAGGGGAAATAAGACTCGAATTTCTTGGAATTACGACCCTCGTGACGTAGCTGCTGTCGCAAGAGGGGAATGCGATAATCTTGAATTGAGTGAGCGCAATGATGATTCAAAGCGTTTAAATGAAGAGCCGTTAATGCGAGAATGCGAATTCCCTCTTCGGCCAGATTTGAAAATCCTATTTAGTCTGCCAGATGACTTTACCCAGAAGGAAGCGGATAGGCTTGCGGCCTTCCTCAAGACGCTACCTTTTGAGTAATGAATAGAGGTCCGCAGAGAGAGGAGAGACTCGTGTGCAACGTAAATACCACAGGCAACTGCCTACGAAACAGACAACAGAATATGTCGTTCAGGTGTGGGTAGGAAGAACGAATCGAAAACCGCTAGATTTGCTCGATCACGCTCGTCGTCAAGTAGACCACCTCGGCCCGCGCGGAATAAAAATGAAATTGGATCAGACCAATGAGCTTTATATGGAACAAGGTTATATTGAATTTCCATTTCCATCTCCTGTCATGAGAGAGAGATACATAGCTCGTCTAGAAGAAAATTGCGATAGCGCTGTCAAATACAATTTCTTCGAAAGAGAAAAACCATTCTTGAGAAGTCGGCTGAATATCAAGGGCTTTCGTACTGGAAGAGCCACCGGCGCTCACCCGGTCAACGCATAGCTCCTGGGCGGCGGCGGCTCTCGCCCGAGCCGTCGCGCCTCTTCGATCCACTCGAGAATTGCTGAGCGCGCCGACGCCAACGCCGCCTCGGGCGTGTCGCCGTCGGTGTAGCAACCGGGAAGTTCGGGAACGCGCGCAAGAAATCCACCGCCATCGGAAGGCGAAAGGGGTTCGATGATAATGGCGTAGGTCAGTTCTGGCTGTGTCATGCCGATCCTCCGCGCGCCGTGATCACGGCTCTGATGAACCTGACGAGAAGCCGAATATAGACCGATTTGACCGGTCGGCGATGAGGAATCATGAGGATGTCCGGCCGGGCTGGATCGGAAAGCTTGTAATGCGATCCGCCTCCGCGCGGGGGCGTGCACATTATGTCGTATTGGCGGCAAACCGTCTTTACATCCGCCATCGTCCAATCCCCGGTGGGGTTCCGCTTCATCCTCTCCAGCAGAGTCGAGGCGGCGCTCACGCTTCTTCCTCCCCAAACAGCCCCATCTGCGCCGGCGCGGACGCCGGGGCGGCGAGCCCCAAATGCCGGAAGGCCGCCGGCGTCAGCACGCGTCCGCGCGGCGTGCGCTGCAAGAAGCCCTGCTGCAGAAGGAACGGCTCGATGATGTCCTCGATCGCGTCGCGCGGCTCCGAGAGCGCCGCGGCGATGGTCTCGATCCCGACCGGGCCCCCGGAAAAGGTCACGGCCACGAGGTCGAGATAGCGCCGGTCCATGACGTCGAGACCGATGCTGTCGACTTCGAGCAGGGTCAACGTGCGGTCAGCGAGGTCGCGAGAAATTTCGGGCGCGCCCTCGACGATCGCGAAGTCGCGCACGCGCCGCAGCAGCCTGCCGGCGATGCGCGGGGTGCCGCGCGAGCGCCGTGCGATCTCGCGCGCCCCCGTTGCGCTCATGGCGACGCCGAGCACGCGGGCGCCGCGCGTGACGATGAGCTCCAGCTCTTCGACCGTGTAGAAGTTGAGCCGGACGGGAATGCCGAAGCGGTCGCGGAGCGGCGTCGTGAGCAGGCCGGCCCGCGTCGTCGCCCCGACGAGCGTGAATCGCGCGAGGTCGATCTTGACCGAGCGCGCCGCGGGTCCCTCGCCGATGATGAGGTCGAGCTGGAAGTCCTCCATCGCGGGATAGAGGATTTCTTCCACAGCCGGGCTGAGCCGGTGGATCTCGTCGATGAACAGCACGTCGCGCGGCTCGAGATTGGTGAGCTGCGCCGCAAGATCGCCGGCCTTGGCGATGACCGGACCGGAGGTCGAGCGAAAGTTCACGCCGAGCTCGCGCGCGAGTATCTGCGCGAGCGTGGTCTTGCCCAGGCCCGGGGGACCGACGAACAGCACATGGTCGAGAGCGTCGCCGCGCGCCTTGGCCGCCTCGATGAAAACTTTGAGGTTCTTGCGCGCCGCCTCCTGGCCGGTGAAGTCGCGGAGCGCAAGCGGCCTGATCGACGCGTCCTCGCGGTCGTCGTCGCGTCTTTCGGGCGTCAGAAGACGGCGGGGCGGCGCAGCCAAAGGGATTCGCTCCAGGGGGCCGATGCGCGGGTTTACGGCCTAAGACCCGATAAGCCAAGCGGAGAAGGGACCCGTTCCGCGCGCCGCGAAATCGGCGCTACCCCTAACGCCAGAATTTCCATTTCTTTTGAGAACGGATCGGCGTCTCCCATATCCAGCACAATTGTTGCCGTCGTTCCGATTTGCCGTAGCTTTCGAAATGCTCGCGTCCGCTCAGAAGGAAGCCTCCCTGAACGGCCTCCGCGACATCGGGATTAGCCTGAAGATAGGCGAATTCGTCGAAGGTCTCGTCCGTCGCTTCCGTCCTGCCGACGAAAGCCGGTCGATAGGCGCGTCGATTTTCGCCTGGCCACGAAGCGCCTTTGACCTGGCGCCAGAGCCTCATGTCATGCGCGTTGCACCGCTCCAGGAAATCAATCAACTCGCCATTTCGAGCGAGCGCATAGGGGATGTGCTGCTGCGCCACATTCTCGCGCAGGAGACCCGTGTCCGGGGGAAGCATGACGAAGCCGAACGCGCGATAGAGGCGATCGAGCGTCTCGGTCGTTCCGATATAGGTGAAGACGGCGAGCCGGTGATCGACCTCCTCGTCTGATAGATCCGCGTAGTCCTCGCCTAAGACATAACGCGACTGAATGTTCAGAAAAATATCCGCATGGCGGGTCAGGAACTTTATGACGGCGGAGACGTCGCCGAAATCTAGCGACATTATCTGAAAGTCGCGCTCGCGCTCTTCTTGGGTGTGGAGCTCCAGGTAATCGGGACGATTATATCTCTCAAAACTATAATTCATGTGCGAGATTATCTGAAGCGCAGGGTCGCGGACCACCGAAAAATATTCGACGGGACGATCCAGCTCTTTCAATCGCTCGTGAAACGAATCCGCGCCGAGATGGCCGCTGAGCCAATCGTTGGTCAGCGCCAATTGCAAGAACAAGTGTCTGTCTTCATAGAAATGGTGACACCAGTTGCGTCCTCTGGGCGAACAGAGCTCGAGCAGTCGATTGACGCTCGATCCTGCGGCCTTCATGATATGGACGAAGGCGATGAGAGGAAAGTCTTCCACATCGGGCGTGCCGCCGTTGGCTCTTTGTCTCACTTAGATCGCCATTTCCGTTGACTGTCGCCGAGCAAAGCCGTGGCCGCGGACGAAAGGCCGGCTTGATTCGAGCCTAGACCAATCCTTTGAGGCGAAAAAGGCGCGGACGCGAGATTTCCCGTCGCTCATCGGCGGATGACGGCCATCGCGCGTCGCAGGCTTTTTCCGTCGTCCTCGGCGCTGCGCGCCCCAGGGTTTGCTCTGGTCTGCAATTTGCCTGTGGTCGGTCAGACACTGACTCTCAGAAGGCGACGCGGATGTCTTTCACTTCTATCTGTCCCGCGAGCACGGTGAGCGAAGGAGGCATGGGCCTCTTTCAAGCCGGTCGCAAGAGCGTGCTCCTGGTCTGGCCAACGGGCGGCGAGCTCAAGGCCTATCGCGGACGCTGTCCGCACGCCGACATGCCGCTGAGCGACGCGACATTCAACGGGCGGACAGTCACCTGTCCGCACCATCAGTGGGGCTTCGACGGCGCGAGCGGCAAGTGCGTGACCCATCTCGTCCGCAACGCGCTCCACCCCTATGATTTGCGCGTCGAGGGCGACGAGATTCAGGTCGATGTCGGACCCGTCAAAGCCGCTCGGACGCCGGCCTGACGCTCGACTGAAAGACCCTGACGGCAACCGCGGCTTCCCCAAGCAAAAAGCGCCGGGCGCGCTCTGATACCGATTTCGGCCACGATCCGGTCCTATGGCTCTGGAACTGGAAACGTCACCGAATCAGGAGGAAAAGCCGCATGCGGCTTAATCGGAAGCTCGGTCTCGCCCTCGTGAGCGCCCTCGTCGTCTTCTGCGAGCAGTCGGGGCCCGCGCGGGCGCAATACGGATACCCCGACTATCCTTATCCGGCGGTCGCGCCGGCGCCGCCCGTCGTCGCAGTCTATCCCTATATCTGGGGCGGACGACGCTACTGCTGGTACGGGGACGCGTGGAATGGCGCCGGCTGGTACTGGTGCGGCTTCGCTTGGCGCAGAGGCCTTGGCTGGGGAGGAGGCTACGGCTGGAACGGCTGGGCATGGCGCGGCGGACGCGGCTATTATCATGGCGGTTATCGGGGGGGCTATTATCGCGGCCACCGCCACTACTAGTTGAGCGAAAGCACGAGGGCGCCGCCCGGCGCGTCGCCGGGCTCGCTCCTTGAGACTGGACGGCGCAGTCTCTCCGTCGTCTTCGCGTCAGAGCGAGCCCGTGTTGATCACGGGCGCGGCCTCGCGGTCGCTGACGAGCACGACCAGAAGATTCGCGACGATCGCGGCGCGTTTCTCGGGATCGAGCTTGAAGCCGAGCGCCTCCTTGCGATCGAGTTCGGCCAAGGCGTTCTCGACGATGCTGACCGCGCCCTTGACGACGAGCCGGCGCGCCGCGACAACGGCGCCCGCCGCCTGCTTGCGCAGCATCGCGCCCGCGATCTCAGACGCATAGGCGAGATGGGAGATGCGCGCCTCAATGACGGCGATGCCGATCGGCTGCATGCGCGAGCGCAGCTCGGCGAGAAGGTTCGAGCTGATCGCGTCGCCGCCGTCGCGCAGCGAGAGCTTCGTCGCCAGCAGGTCGGCCGCGAGCGGCGCTGCGCCCTGTTGGATCGCCTCTTCGACCTCGACCTGGTCGTAGGGATGGGAGCTGGCGAGCCGCCGCAGGGCGGTTTCGCTCTGCGCCTTGACGTAACTCTGGTAGTCGTGAACCTCCAGCGTCGCCTTGGCGGCGTCCTCGACGCGCCAGACGATGACGGCTCCGATGTCGACTGGATTGCCCACCGCGTCATTGACCTTGAGCGGACCGCTCTCGAGCGTCTCGAGCCGGCGCGACACCTTCTTCTTCGAGTTGAAGGGATTGACCCACCACAGGCCCGCCTCGTGCTTCGTGCCGACGTAGCTGCCGAAGAGCAGGCAGACGAGGCTCTGATTAGGCTGCAGCACGACGAGCCCCATGAGCCAGATCCACGCCGCGAGCACGCCAATCCCGCCCACCGCGATCTTGGCGCGCGCCAGGGGATCGAAGCCGGAGACGCCCCACCAGACGGATGTTCCGAGCAGGACGAGCCCCAGGGCCAGCATCAGATAGCCATTGACGGCGCGAAGCCGTTTGTCAGCGACCGTCGCGCGTTCGAACACAGGCGAAGCTTGAGCCGGCATGTCGTCCCCTCCCGTTCGAGCCGGAGCTTTCGCGATGATGCAGCGCGCGTCTAGCCGGAGCAACCTGGATTCGGCATGAATAGCCGCTGTTGCGCCTTCCGGCGCGTGGGACCATCCCGCTCGGATGGTCCGGAACCGACGACGCGCCACTCGCCATCGCCGTGAACGCGCTAGGTAGATGGTTGCGCGCACAGGGAGGCCACACGGCGATCACGCCGTCAACAGCAAGTTGGAGAAGATCATGGAGAGACGCAAATTCCTGCTCGCTTCGATCGGTTCCGCATTCGCAGCGCTCTTGGCCCCCGCCCTCGCCGTCGCCGCCTCCGGCGACATCGCGCAAGCGATAGACGAGATCCAGAAGGCCATCCCCTATGGCGTGGAGCCCGCCCACAGCTCCTCCTTCGTGCAGCATGTCGACAACGCCATCGATCACGCCGTGACGGCCCAAAAGGCCCAAGCCAATCCGCACGTCAAAAAGGCGATCGGCTATTTGCGCCGGGCCCGCAAGATCGCCTACGGCACGCATCTGCTGCGCTACTCGCGGCGAGGCGCCGCCTTGGCCAAGAGGGCGCTGACGGAGCTTCAAGCGGCGCAATGAATTCGGGCCCCCGAGCGAGGCCGCGCTCGCCTAGCAGCTTGCGTCAGCCAAACTGATGGGTTTTCGGGCGAGCCTGGAGGCTGGCGGTCCAAGGACCCCCAGCCTCCAGGCTCGCATCGCCGCTCTCAAATCGGCTGACGCAAGTCACTAGCGCGCCGCAGCCGGTAATTTGAGAAGCGTCACGGACGCGGGAGCGGGTCTGCGGCGCTCGCTTTTTTGGATGTCTCGGCGAAGGCTCGCTTTCGGGAGCCCTTCGCCCGCCGACCGGCTATTTGACGATTTGCCATGTCCCCGGGCTCAGCGCGCCCGGCTGCGACGTCGCCGCCACTTGCCCGCTCTGCATCTCCCAGATCAGCGTGCTGCCGGTCGTTGGGTTCTGCCACAGAATATCGCTTGTCAGGTTGCCGGTATAGTCGCCGATGCCCTCGAACACATAGCCCGTCGGCGCCGGCGTGGTGACGGTCACGGATTGCAGCAGCTTGCCGTTCTGGATCTCCCAGATCGCGAGCGCCGCGCCGTTCTGCCAGAGCACGTCGCTGGTCCCGTCGCCGTTGAAGTCGCCCACCCCGTCATAGACCCAGCCCGACCCCGGCGCCACGCCGGCGATGACGCTGAAGGTCGACGCCGTGTCGTTCTGCACCCGCCAGTCGGCGACCGTCCCCGAATTCGTGTTCTCGAACAGCACGTCGGAGACCCCGTCGCCATAGAAATCGCCCGTGCCCAGAACTTCCCAGCCCGAAGTCGTCGAGAAGCCCATGTTGAGATTATTGGTCGCGACGACCGCGCCGTTGGAGATCTGCCAGTCGAAGAGGTAGGTGTCGCCGCCGGTCGTGAGGCCAAGCAGGACGTCGTCGGTTCCAGTGCCGGTAAAGTCGCCAGTTCCCAGCACCGCCCAGCCGGAAGTCGTCGGAAAGCCCGAGAGCGGCGTGTAGCCGGCATAGGTTCCGTTCTGAACGTCCCAAAAGGCGAAGCTCTCTTCGCCGCCGCCGACATATTCCAGCAGGACGTCGCTGACGCCGCTGCCGGTAAAATCGCCGGTCCCGACCACGCTCCAGCCCGACCCCGGCGCGAAGCCTGCGATGGTCTCCGCGCTCAAAAACTGCCCGTTCACGATCTGCCAATCGATCACGGTTCCGCCCGTGCTCTGCCAGAGAATGTCGGACACGTCGGCGCCATAGAAGTCGTCGGGCGCGGACTCGTAGAGAATGTTGATCGAGGCGCTCGTTCCGGGCACGCCGGCCACGTTCGTCGCCTGCGCCGTGATCACGTTGCCGTCGCGATGCGGCAGGGTCGCGTTGTAGATCCAGTCGCCCTGCGCATTCGCGGTGGTCGTGCCGAGCAGCGTCGAGCCGTCGTAGATCGAGATGGTCCTGTTTGCGTCGGCGACGTCGATCGTGCCGGCGATGGTCTGCGCCGCGGAATAGGTCGGTCCGCCCGGCGTAGCGCTCGTGATCGTGAGCGTCGGCGCGATCGTGTCGACGATGAGTCCCGTATCCTCGCTGGCGCCGCCGACGACCGAAGCATTCAGGTTGTTCACGATGGTGGCGCCGGCAAGGCTGAGGCTTTGCACTTGCAGGTCGGATGTCGACTCGCTCGCCCCCGATCCGACCGTGTAGACGAAGGTGAGCTGGTTGGTTCCCGTCCCTGACGAATAGGTCGCCACGGCGCCGTTGTTGAGCACGAGCTGGGGAGCGCCCCCCGCCGTGTTCACGCTCACGTTTTCCGTGAAGGTGACCGTGAAGGTGACCTTGCCGCCGGGGCCGACGGCGGAGCCCGAGGTTGGGGACGAGGTGATGGAAGCGACGGAGGGCGGCAGCTGCAAGGTCAGCACGCCGTTCGTCGCGCCGCCTTTGCCGTCGCTCACCGTGTAATTGAATGCGTCGGTGGACCCCGACGCGTTCGAGAGCAAATAGGTGAAGGAGCCGTTGGCGTTGAGCGTCAGCGTTCCATGCGCGCCCACGAGCGGCGACCCGACGGTTCCTGTCGCGCCGCCGACGACGGATACGGCGGTCACGGTGAGCGCATCGCCATCGAGATCCGTGACTTGTCCGCTCGCAAGCAAGCCTTGGCTCGAGGTTGCGGCGACGCTTATCGTCCCGCCTATGGTTGTCGCGACGCTCACGGTCTCGTTCGTCACCGTCGGCGGGCGGTCGATCGTGATCGTCGTCGTGACGGGAGAAGACGTCAGATATCCGTCGCTGACCGTCCAGCTCAACGTGCGGGTCGGATGCGCGCCGCTGCTCGTGTCCGTCCCAGTGTCCGTATAGACGACCGAGTCGAGCACCTGCGCGTAGGTCGCGACCGAGGCGGCCCCGGTGAGGCTCAGGACGCCGGTCGCGGAATTATACGCGGCGGTTATGCCCGTCGCCCCCGTCGTCGCCGATAGGACGTCGCCCGGCTTGAACCCGCCGGAAATCGACACGCTCGCGCTTTGCAGCTGCAAACTGTCGGAATCGGTTAACGTCGGCGAGGAAGCGAGAACCGTCAGCGCCCCGCCGCCCTGCACCGCGTCGGTTGTCGTCCCCGTCACGGAAATCGTGGGCGCCACGGCGTCGACCGTGAAATTTCCGTTGAACGCGGCCGAGCCGATCAAGGACGAGCCGAGATTGTCGGTGATCGAGCCGCCGTTCAGATTGAGCGAAGAAACTTGCAGATCCGTGCTGTTCTCGGATGAGCTGGAGCCGACCGTGTAGGCGAAGGTCAGCGCGGCGCTTCCGGATCCGCCGGAGTAGGCGGCATGGTCCCCGTTGCTGAGAGTGAGGAAAGGCGTCCCGCTGACAGTCGCCTTCTCGCTGAGGTCGAGCGTGAATGTCACGGTCTGCCCCGAGGCGACGACCGCGCCGCTCGCAGCCGATGACGCCACCGTCTGGATGACGGGCGGCAGCTGCAAGGTCAGCACGCCGTTCGTCGTGCCGCCATTGCCGTCGCTCACGGTGTAGTCGAAGGCGTCGGTCAGGCCCGTGGTGTTGGAGAGCAAATAGGTGAAGGAGCCGTTGGCGTTGAGCGTCAGCGTTCCATGCGCGCCCACGAGCGGCGACCCGACGGTTCCCGTCGCGCCGCCGACGACGGATACGGCGGTCACGGTGAGCGTGTCGCCATCGAGATCCTGGGCCTGCCCGCTCGCGAGCAAGCCTTGACTCGAGCTCGCGGCCACGCTGATCGTCCCGCCTATGGCGGTAGCGACGCCCACAGTCTCGTTCGTCACCGTCGGCGGGCGGTCGATCGTGATCGTCGTCGTCGCGACATTGTTCGATCCCGCCGGATTGCCCGCGGTGCCGTTGTTCACCTGCCAGGTCAGGGCGCGCGTCGGATGCGCGCCGCTCGACGTGTCGGTTCCCGTGTCCTTGTAAGCGACTTGCGACAGGATCGTCTCGAACTGAGCGAAGGTGTTCTCGACGCCGGAAGCATTTAAGATCGTCAGCGTCGCTGTCGCGGCGTTGTATGTCGCGACGAAGCTGCCGCCGTTCGACGTGGTCACCGCCGTGTTCGAGAGGGAGAAGTTGGAGCCGATCCCCAGCAGGTCGCCGGTCTGCGGATTGGAGATCGTGACCGTGGCGCTCGCAAGATATCCGCCCGTCGTCGGGTCCGTCACGCCGGTCGGCGTCGCCCCGAGCGCGGTCACGCCGGCGCCGCCCTGCAAGGCCTCCGTTGTCGTCTGAGTAAGCGCGCCGATCGTCGGCAGCGCGTCGAAGGAGAGTCCCGTCGCGTAATCGGCAATGTAGCCCGTTGTTGGAAAGCTGTAGAACACGCTTCCGCTGGCTATGCTCGTCCCGCCGGCGCCGAGCGCCAATTGATAGATTGCGCCGTTGGACTCCGGATTGCTCGTCGTGCCGCCAGGATCGAGATCGGCGAGATAGAGCACGCGGGCCGTGGGGTCGAACACGAGCTCCGAGGACGCCCCAAAGCTTGTCTCCGTAGCGCCGAGCTCGCCGAAGACGATGCCGGAAGGCGGCGTCAGCTGGGTCGCAGTTCCGCCCCCGATCGGCATGTACCACAGCGCTTCCTTGCCGCCGGTCCCCGGGACGGTCGTGAAATAGATCAGCCCATCGGCGGCGTCGACCGCGAGGCTGACAATCAATCCGTTGGGACTCGAAATGGCTTCGGATGTCGTGTTGGGGTTCGTCTCCGTCGGAAACTGCGCCGTCGTGGTCAGCAGCTTGGCGGTCTGGTTCGTGGAGGTCGTGCTGACAGAATAGATGCCGTTGGTGAGCCCGTAGGTGAAGGCGGGGGTACCCTTGTCAGTATAGATTACGCCGATGTCGCTGACGTAATAGAGCGTGTTTGTCGCCGTATCGAGAGCGAAGTCTTGCGCCTGATTGAAGCTCGGGTCGCTCGCGCTGCTGATCAGCGTGTCCGTCGATCCCGACTGCGTGTGCGTCGACGCGTTATACTCAGGCGTCGAGATGGCGCCGGTCGCGGGGTTGTAGGAAACCGCGAGGATCTCATTCGTGGCCCGATCGCTTCCGCTTACGGGGCCGCCGAACAGCGAAATATAGACGACGTGATTGAGGGGATCGACGGCGAGCGTGTTGATCTCGTCGCCCTGCGCCTCGGAAGTGTCGGCGACCTGTTGCGAGCTGATGAAGGCGCCGGTCGCGAGATTTGCGGAGTAGAGGATGCCGGTCGTAGTGAGACCAAAATAGAGATTCGCCACCGTGTCCGTGCCGACGGCGATGTCCTCATAGGACGAGGGACCGCTCCCGCCTGACAGCTTCGGCAGGCTGGTCGTATCCTCCGGCGGACTTGTGTCGCCCGTCTGCGAGGTGAGAAGGTCGTCGACCGAGACGCTGTTGTCGACGAGGTTCAACGAATCCGAGACCCATAATTGCCCGTCCGGCTTTATCGTCATGTCATTGCCTCCCCCAGAAAGTGGTCAAAACGTTCGATTTAGGCGCTGTCTCCGCGCCTTTAGCTCTTACGGGCGCACATACGTCCGCCGCGCGCCGGCTGTGGTGCGGATCGGCGTGACGCGTGCAAAAACCTTCGCGCCCGGCGAGTCTCGTTGGCGCTCGCAACCTAGCTTAATGCCGCTTGATCCACAACCAGAAAGGCTGAGACGACGAGGCTCGACGGCGGGCGCGCGGCGCGCGCGAGACTTCGTGCGATGGAGCCCGCCGGCTTTCATAGGATCTCCAGACGCCGCCAGACGGGCAGCTTCTCTTCCGCCGCCCGCCGCATCGGCTCGACCAAAGACGCGACGGCTTCCGCTTCGTCTTCGATCTCCGCGCCGTCGCGCGTCGGGCGTCGCCCGAGCGCCGAGACGATCTCGAACCCGCGTTGCGCCAGCGCCGCGGGCTCGGTCGACGCTCCGTCGAAAAGCGCTGCGAGCGCGAGCAGGTCGAAGTCGTCGACGGCGACGCCGGAGCCGGTCGCGGGCGAGGCGAGATGCGAATAGATGCGCCCTTGGCGCGCCGCGTCCACGACTAAGCGGTTGAAGCGCTTCGCCGGCGCGGCGTCCCTTTGCGGTCCGTCGGCGACGGGGAAAACCTGGCGCGAGTCGACGAGGATGCAGAGGCACTCGATCAAGGATGTCGCGCCCAACGCGTCGAAAGGGGGCTCCGTCAGCAAGTCTTGAAACGCTGTGGGGCGCAACGCGAGCCGGTCCGCGAGCGGACCGTAGAGCTCGGCCCTGCCCTGCATTGCGCCAAAGGGGGTTTGGAACTCGAAGCTTACGCCCGCGCGCGGCGACGCCAGCAGAAAGCGCCAGGAAGACAGCGCCGAGACGCGTTCCGCCTCGCTCACAGGCGCGGCGCCGCGCGCAAAGAGGTCCTGGCGAAAGAAGCGGTTGGCGGCGAAGTCGCGCAGGCTCTCGCGCAAAATCGGGTCGCCCGTTCGCGCGAGCAGCGGCGGCAGAGCCGCCGGAACCATATAGGAGTCGAAATTCTCCATCAGCGCCGCAGAGGCGACGTAGCGAAGTCCCGACGGTTCTGCGAACGCCGCCACCTCGCCAAACCCCATGGCGCATGCGTCCTCGGCGAAATATTCATGCGCAAGCTCGGCCCGGTCGGCCGTCAAGATCCGGTCGACCTGACGCGCCACAAAGGGATTGGCGACGAAATAGGCCGCATTGGCCCGCCGCATCTCCGCCAGCCATTCGAGCGCCGTCCCGAGCTGGTCGCGGGTCTCTCCCGTTACGCGCCGGCGCGCGAGCAGCATCAGGTCGCGGACCGGCTGAAGCGCGGCCCAGGCGGGTTGACTGTTATAGGAGATATAGCAGCCGCCGGCGTCGCCGAGCCGGCGCTCCAGAAAGGCGGCGATCTCGCTTCGCGCCTGCGGCGATATCCAGCTCAATACGCCATGCGCGATGACGAGATCGACGTCGCGGGCGCCGCGCCGCGCCGCCGCCGCGAAATCTTCATGCGCGACGTCGATGTTCTCCAAGCGCGCATCAGTGACGAAGCGGCGCGCCTGCACAACGTGGTCCGCAATGAAATCGCAGCCTTCGAACTGCGTCTGCGGATTCGCCGCGGCGAGCAGAGCCA
>DATHCI010000149.1:0-7800 GCA_035319645.1 Methylocystis sp.
GCTTAATGAAATCGCGCAATATTTTACGTAAAAGATTTTTGCACAATCCCGATTCGGGCAATTCAGACCGAAATTGGAACGGGAACGGGGGCGGTTAGGACCGCGAATCCTCTTCGACTTTGCAGAGGGTTCACCAGCCGCCACAGCTTCCTCCCGATACCGCCAAACGCGATTGCACCCAGGTTCAAGCAAAGAATTGATGACATTGTGGGTGAGCCGCTTCGTGGGTGAGCCGCTTCAGCGGCAATGTATACAATCTTGGCTGCTCCCTGCCACTGGCGCATTTGCCGGGTTTGCAAGCGGCCAAATTACCGCCAGCCGCCGCGCCCTGCCCTCAGACCCGCGCTCCGCAGTCCTCGGCCACGTAGCCGAACCGCATCATCATCGGCCCATGCGCGGCGACGACATCCGCCGCCTGCCGCTTCGTCAGCGCCTGTTTCCACTGCCCCTCCTCGCCCTTGCGGAAAAACCTCTCGGCGGTCTGCGGCCGCTCGTTGAAGCCGCGCTCCTCCTCCTGCCGGGAGAGCCGCGCGAAGGAGGACTTTTCGATCGCCGCGCCGAGCTGCGCCGCGCTCGGCTCGAGGCGCAGAAAGCGCGCCAGCCGCGCGAAGCTGCGCTCGGGCTGGCTGAGCAGATCCTCATAGCGCAGGATCAGCACCGGCCGGTCGATCACCGACATCCAGCTCGCGACATGAAAGCTCCAGGAGCCCATGAACTCGTAAACGTGGCGCTCGGTCCGATCGTTCATCGCCTGCGGGTTCGCCATGAACGCGATGACGTGATCGACCGCATGGCCCGAATGATGCGCATAGGACACCGCCACGTCGAGCGGGTTGCGCAGGAGATAGACCGCCGCCAGCGTCACGCCGAGATTGATCGTCGGATGGCCTTCGACATTGGCGATCGCATTATGGGTCTTGAGCAGAACGGGCCGCTCGGCGTTCGCCACCAGATCGGCCTGCGCGAGCGGGCGGGCGCGCGCGATCTCGGCGAGCGAGGCCTCGCGCGCCGGCTTGGCCAACCGCCGCGTGAAGGCGACGTCGAGCGACTCGCGGCCAGTCCAGGCGTGCAGCCCGTTGATGTCCTGCGCGCCCGCTTCGCCGCGCAGCTCGCGCAGGAGATTGTGCAGGAAGACGCGAACCCAGGTGTTGCCAGACTTGGGGTAGGAGGCGATCCAGATCGCCTTGCGGGCGCTCGCGTTTGAGCCCGCGCGCGCCGCCGGCTCCTCGCTTAAGGAGGCGTCTGCTGCCGCCGCCGTTTCCGCATCTGCGAACATTGGATGCTCTATTTTGGTCACGCAACCGATAACCAAGTCCGCGTATTGCTACGGCGCCCCTGCGCCTTCGTCCAGCCCCAGCACAGAAGCTCTTGCGCCAAAATTGCGATCTCGGCAGCCAAATGCTTGGCTGTGCTGAGATATTTTTTCGCCGCTCGCCTTACGAAAAACTTCTCCGCCCTCGCCGGTCAATCTTAATTTTAGCAGCAGAGGCAAGCTGTCGAAACTGCGTCGGCGGCGCTAAATACTTGTCATCAAACAATAATTTCTTCTTGCGCCGGTCGAGCGCCGGCTCATTTGTCGAATTCGACCAATTTGCACTTTAAAAGCGCCATGCGATCGGCTAGACGGGAGCGTTGCCGGCGGCATTCTCGCCCTGCTGGGTCGGGTCGCGCTTTGTGGAGTTGAATTAATGAGTGGCGTGTCGCGCTTGAGCGAGCCATTGGACGAAACAGATTCCGGTCTTCAGGCCCTTTGCGGCATCGCGGCCTATTTTCGCATCGTCGCCACGCCGGTTCAGCTTCGCCGCGAGCTCGCGCTCTCGGACCGCCCCGTTGCGCCCGAAGACATCGTTCGCGCCGCGCTGCTGATCGGCCTCAAGGCGCGCATCCTTCCCGAGGTGGAGAAGGACCGCCTCGCGGCGCTGCCGGCGCCGACGATCCTGCTGACGTCCGCCGGCGGCTACGAGGTCTATGGCGGGCGGCTGCCTTCGGGCGACTATCGGCTCGTCAATCCGGCGACGCGGGTCGATCGCGCGCTCAGCCTCGACGACCTCTCGGCGCAGGCGAAGACCGCCATCCTCGTCGCGCGCAAGCTCGGGGGCGCCGGCGTCGATCCGCAGACCTTCAGCCTCAAATGGTTCCTGCCGTCGATCTGGCGCTACCGCCGCCCGCTGGCCCATGTGCTGGCCGCGTCCTTCTTCGTGCAGATCTTCGCGCTGGTGACGCCGCTGATCTTTCAGGTCGTCATCGACAAGGTGTTGAGCCACAAGAGCTACGACACGCTGTTCGTGCTCATCGGCGCGCTCGCTCTGCTCGGCCTGTTCGACGTTTCCCTGCAATATCTGCGCACCTATGCGCTGTCGCACACGACGAACCGCATCGACGTCGAACTCGGGCGGCGGCTGTTTTATCACCTGTTCCATCTGCCGATGAGCTATTTCGAGACGCGCTCGGCCGGCCAGACCGTCGCGCGCGTGCGCGAGCTGGAGACGATCCGCACCTTTCTGACCGGCCAGGGCCTGTTCTCGGCGCTCGACATCTTCTTCACCATCGTGTTCATCGCCGTGCTGCTCGCCTATTCGTGGAAGCTCACGCTCGTCGTGCTCTTTTCCATTCCGCTCTATATTGTGATCGCCGCGATCGTGCGCCCGATCCTGCGCGAGACGATCAAGGAGAAGTTCAATCGCGGCGCCGAAAGCCAGCAGATGCTGGTCGAGGCCATCGTCGGCGCCCAGACGATCAAGGCGGCGGCCGTCGAGCCGGCGATGCAGGCGCAATGGGAAGAACGCCTCGCGGCCTATGTCTCCTCCTCTTTCGACGCCGGGCTCCTCGGCGCGGCCGGCCAGGGCGCGATTCAATATGTGAGCAAGCTCACGACCGCTCTGCTGCTGCTGTTTGGGGCCAAGGCGGTCATCGACGGCGATCTGACGGTCGGCGAGCTCGTCGCCTTCAACATGATCTCCGCGCAAGTGGCGCAGCCGATCCTGCGGCTGTCGCAAATCTGGCAGGACTTTCAACAGGTGCAGATCTCGATCGACCGGCTCGGCGACATTTTGAACATGCCGACCGAGCCGCTCAATCTCGCCCATGGCAATCTGCCAACGGCTAAAGGCGCAATCGAATTCCGCAACGTCACCTTCCGCTATAGGGCGGGCGCGCCCGAGGCTTTGAAGAACATCTCCCTGTCGATCCGGCCGGGCGAGGTCATCGGCGTCGTCGGGCGCTCGGGCTCCGGCAAGTCGACGCTCGCCAAGCTCATCCAGCGCTTCTACATCCCCGAGGAGGGGCAGGTGCTCGTCGACGGCGTGGACGCAGCCCAGGTCAATCCCGCCTGGCTTCGCGCGCAGATCGGCCTCGTGCTGCAGGAGAATATGCTGTTCAACCGCTCGCTGCACGAGAACATCGCGCTGGCCAATCCGGCGATGTCGCGGGCGCAGGTCATCGCGGTGGCCCGCCTCGCCGGCGCCGACGAATTCATCAGCCGGCTCAGCCAAGGCTACGACACGATCGTCGAGGAGCGCGGCGCCAATCTTTCCGGCGGCCAGCGCCAGCGCATCGCGATCGCACGCGCGCTCGCGATCAATCCGCCAATCCTGATCCTGGACGAAGCGACCAGCGCGCTCGACTATGAGAGCGAGCGGCTGATCCAAAACAACATGATGGAGATCGTCAAAGGCCGCACGGTCATCATCATCGCGCATCGCCTGCAGGCCGTCCGCCGTTGCAGCAGGATCCTCGGCCTGCATGAAGGGCGGATCGTCGAGACGGGCAGCCACGACGCGCTCATCAAGGCCGGGGGGCTTTACGCGCATCTGTGGGCGCTGCAAAGCGAGGCGGGCGAAGGCTGATGTCGTTCTTTAGCAAGACTTTCGACGAGAAGGCCAAGAGCCTGGCGCTGGTCAGATGGGCGCGCTCCGACCAGGAGTTTCTGCCGGCGGCCCTGTCGATTCTGGAGACGCCGGCCTCGCCCGTGCGCATCGGCCTGCTGTGGACGATCTGCCTGCTGATGGGCTTCGCCATCCTGCTGGGCTATTTCGGACGCATCGACATATTGGCGGTGGCGCAGGGCAAGATCCAGCCGACCGGGCGCGTCAAGACCATCCAGCCGCTGGAGACCGGGCGCGTCGTGGCCATCCACGTCGAGAACGGCCAGCATGTGAACGCCGGCGAGGCGCTCGTCGAGCTCGATCCGGCGGAGGCGATCGCCGACGAGCAGGCCGCGATGAGCGCGCTTGCGGCCTACAAGGCGGAGCGGCTGCGCCGGCGCGCGGCGCTCGCGGCGGCGGAGTCCTCGCTTGAGGACGACGCGCCGAGGATCGCCTGGCCGCAAGACGCGCCGCCCGCGATCCGCGAGCGCGAGCAGCGCGTGCTCGACGGCGATTTGCGGCAGCTGCGCGTGTCGGCGCTTAGCTATGACGCGCAGATCGCCCAGAAGAAGGACGAGGAGCGTCGTCTCGAGAACACCATTCGCGCCGAAAAGACGCTGATCGACACGCTGGCGCAGCGCGTGGCGATGCGCAGGGCGCTGTTGGCGCGCGGCTCGACGCCGAAGGCCGCGGTCCTCGACGCGCTGGAGTCGCTGCAGACGCAGGAGACGCAGCTCGCGACGCAGAAAGGCCAGCTGCAGGAAGCGCGCGCGGCGCAGGAGGTGCTGGCGCAGGAGCGCGAGAAGTCGATCGACGGCTTCATCGCCGACAATGGCCAAAAGCTCGGCGAGGCCGAGCGCCAGATCGACGATCTTGAGCAGAAATTCGCCAAGGCGCATGTCAAGACCGGCCATATGACGCTGACCAGCCCGATCTCGGGCACGGTGCTCGGCCTGTCGGTGACGACGAAAAATCAGGTGCTGACGACGAGCGAGGAATTGATGCGCGTCGTGCCCGACGACGCTGGGCTGGAGATCGAAGCCTATCTCGAGAACAAGGACATCGGCTTCGTGGCGTCGGGACAGGCGGCGATCGTCAAGGTCGAATCCTTTCCCTTCACGCGTTTCGGCACGCTCGACGCTTTCGTGACGCGCGTGGCGCATGACGCGATCCCGCAGGCCGACGCGCAGTCGGTCGAGGGCAATCCCGCAAAGCCGCCGAAGAACGACTATTTCGGCGGGGCGCAGCGCGTGCAGAACCTTTACTTCCCCGTGACCTTGCGCACCGAGAGGGCGTCGATGAGCGTCGAAGGCGCCGAGATTCCGCTCTCGCCCGGCATGGCGGCGACGGTGGAGATCAAGACCGGGAAGCGCCGCATTCTCGAATATCTGTTCTCGCCGCTGGTCGAGACGGCCTCGCGCGCGATGAGGGAGCGATGAGGCGCGGGGGCGGCGTCGGGCGCAGCGCCGCTGCGGCTCTCGCGATCGCGCTTTCGTTGGGCGCTGGCCGCGCCGCGGCGGAAACCATGCGCGGCGCGCTGATCAAGACCTACAACAACAGCAGCTCCGATCTCGAGGAGCAGCGCGCGAATGTGCGCGTGCGCGACGAGGACATCCCCAAGGCCTGGGCCGGCATGCGCCCCAAGGCCGGCTTTCAGTTCAGCGCCGGACCGCAACGCGTCGGCATCAAGGAGCCCGACGGCTTCGATCAACAAGGCAATCGCGCCTATATGAACGACAAATATTCCGGGCTGCCGAAGAACGGCACGTTTACGGTCACGCAGCCGGTGTTCGACGGATGGAAGACGACGAATTCCGTGCGCCAGGCCGAGTCGGGCGTTTTGGCGGCGCGCGCCGGCATGCGTCAGGCGGAGCAGGAGGCGCTGCAAAAAGGCGCCACAGCCTATATGAACGTGCTGCGCGACGCGGCGGTGGTTCATCTGCGCCAAAACAACATCTCGGTTTTGCAAGAGCAGCTCAGGGTCACGCGCGACCGCCAGGAGCTCGGCGAGGTCACGATGACCGACGTGGCGCAGGCCGAAGCGGCGCTGGCGCAGGGGCGCTCGGACCATGCCGCGGCGCTGGGCGCGCTCGAGAACAGCGTCGCGAATTACGTGCAGGTTGTCGGCGAGGCGCCGAAACGTCTGGAGCCCCCATTCTCGCTGGAGGCGCTGCTGCCAGCCTCGCGCGAGGACGCGATCAGGACGGCGCTCGTCGAGCACCCGAACGTCGTGGCGGCGGAGCATCAGGTCGACGAGGCCCAGTCGGCGGTGCATGTCGCCGAAGCCGCCTTGTCGCCCACGGCCTCGATCGGCGTGCAGGTCATCCAGACCTATGACTCCTACTTCGGCTATCCCAACACGCGTCAGGTTTCCGGGCAGCTGCTCGGGCAGCTGAACGTCCCGCTCTATCAGGGCGGCGGGGAATTCGCCGGCATCCGTCAGGCCAAGGAGCAGCTTGGGCAGGCGCGCATTCACGCCGACGTGCAGCGCGCCGGCGTGCGCGCCGCGGTGGTTCAGGCCTACAGCCAGTTCAACACCGCCAAAGCGGCGATCAAATTCAACACGGTCGCGGTGAAAGCGGCGGAGATCGCGCTGCGCGGGGTGCGCGACGAGGCGGCGTTCGGCCAGCGCACCACTTACGACTTGCTCAAGGCGCAGCAGGATCTGCTTGACGCGCGCGTCAATCTCGTGACCTCGCAGCGCGACATGGCGGTCGGCTCCTATGCGATCCTCGCTGCGATCGGCCGGCTGTCGCTGGAAACGCTCGATCGCGACGCGCCGGTCTATGACCCGAGCGTTCATTTCGATCAGGTCAAAAACAAATGGTTCGGGCTCTCGACGCCGGACGGACGATAACTTGCTGGGGGCGGAGCGGGCGGCGCAAGGGACGGTTCGAGTATTTCGCGGCGGTTGCGTTGCGTCTGTGCGTGTGTCAGCGCAAGCCGGGGTTATGGAACGAATTCAGATTGTCGATAGAGCGATTGCGCGCCGAAGGCGCCCAAGCTCTGACGCCAGCCTGATCTGAAGCGCCTCTTATCGGCGTCTTTGCGCAAGCCTTATAGCATGCTCCCCGAGGGGCTGATATTCTCGACGCTGCTTTTTGCGAGCGACGTTAGGTCAGCCAAGCCGCTGGGCGACGCGCCATAGAACTGGCTGGCTCCGGAAAAGGCGGCGGACGGGCCCGTGTAAACAAAGGTCTGACTTTGCTGAAAAGCTGAGGCGCTGTCGGCTATGGCCCACTCCATCAGCAAGGCGTTCCAGCCGTGCAGGCCGCCGCGAAACTCCTCCGCGAGCGCGCTCAGTTCCAGGAACAGCACGTCGGAAGGGGATAGGCTGGACGTGGGTAGCTCGAAAACCGAGCCGTCGCCGTTCGCTCCGCCGGCGCTCGTTGCGCCATACAAGCCGCCGTTCGGGCCGGCGTAAAGCCCGGCGAGAGGGCTCGAGCCATTGCTGCTGTCGAAGCTCAGAAGCGCGGTCGGGCTGGAGACGGCGCTTGGCGGCAGCTCGAAAGCCACGCCATCGCCATTGGCGCCGCCGGAACTGGTCACCCCGAACAAATCGCCGCTGGAATCGATGACCAAGCCGCCTTGCGGCGTTGCGCCGTCGACGCCGTCGAAGCTGAAAAGGGTCGTCGGGGCGGAAGCGTAGCTCGGGGCGGAAACAGTTCCTGTGTTTTGCAGCTCGAACACGGCGCCGTCGCCATTGGCGCCGCCGGAGCTCGTGACGCCGAACAAGTCGCCGTTGGCGTCGGCGACCAGCGGGCCTTGCGGCGTGGAGCCGTTCGAGCCGTCGAAGCTCGCAAGCAGGGTCGGCGTCGGGGCGTAGCTCGGGGCGGAAACAGTTCCGGTGTTTTGCAGCTCGAACACGGCGCCGTCGCCATTGGCGCCGCCGGAGCTCGTGACGCCGAACAAGTCGCCGTTGGCGTCGGCGACCAGC
>DATHCI010000150.1:0-19434 GCA_035319645.1 Methylocystis sp.
GCCTCAAGGCCAACGCGCTCTATCGCGACGGGTCAAAACTGTCGCAGCCGCTCGCGGCGCAGCTCATCGCCGGGGACGATGAGGAAGAGGATGCGGTCGAGCGCGTCGAGGAGCTCATCGCTCAAGCGCCGCCGGCGCGCGCGGCGGCGGTGGCGGAGCGCGTCGTCGAGCGCATCGTGCATCAGGTCGTGCGCGAGCGCGAGAAGCTGCCGGACCGCCGCAAGGGTTACACGCAGAAGGCCGCGGTCGGCGGCCACAAGGTGTATCTCCGCACGGGCGAATATGCCGACGGGCGCCTGGGCGAGATCTTCATCGACATGCACAAGGAGGGCGCGGCCTTTCGCAGCCTCATGAACAATTTCGCCATCGCGATCTCGCTCGGGCTGCAATATGGCGTGCCGCTCGAAGAATATGTCGACGCCTTCACCTTCACGCGCTTCGAGCCGGCGGGGCCGGTGCAGGGCAATGACGCGATCAAGAACGCGACGTCGATCCTCGACTATGTGTTCCGCGAGCTCGCCGTCTCCTACCTCGGCCGCCACGACCTCGCGCATGTCTCGCCGGACGAGATCGGCCACGACGTGCTGGGCAAGGGCGAACACGAGGGCAAGGCGCCGGAGGCGGCGGTGGTGTCGCGCGGCCTCCTGCGCTCGAAGGACCGGCTGAGCCTGGTGTCGCGCGGGGCTGTGGCGCTGAAGGCGCAGCCGGAGGAGGAGCCGCTGACGCTGCTTGGCTGGACGGAGCCGGCGAAGACGGTGCAGGGCGCGGCCGAAAAGCGCGCCGAGGCAAGGATGAAGGGGTTCGTGGGCGAGGCCTGCCCGGAATGCGCGAATTTTACGCTGGTGCGGAACGGGACTTGTTTGAAGTGCGAGACGTGTGGGGCGACGACGGGGTGTAGTTGAGGGCGAAACCAGAAGCTGAACATCCGGTGGGTACTGATGCGAGTTACTTCGCCGGCACCCGCCATTTTTCTCGTTCTGTCAACCCACAAGATGTTGGAAAATCCTTGCGCATCTCCACCAGATGCAGTAGGTTGTGCCGCTGCTCAGGTTCGCTGGGGCGTTTTGGAGGCCAACATCAATGACCCGAGCGCTGGGACGTGCAACACCGACCGAAGAGAGGAGTTATTGGACGTGTCTGTCCGACGAAGAGCTCCTAAAAAAGACCTTCACGACGACCGATCCAGAAGGTCTCCCCGGCTTAATACACGAACTTCCGCCGCAGAGTCCATTGCCAATAATTGAGTTCTTATACGATTTCCGAGGAACTGACCACACTAAGCTGCGCTGCATGCATTGTAATCGTCCTATCCACCTTGCAGGCTATGTTCTAAATTCGGATGACGGGCGCCGGTTCCTCGTTGGGCACAAATGCGGCGGCAAAATATATGGGACGGACTTCAACGGAATACTACACGATTTCGAAGGGGCTAGGACGCGAGCTTCGCTCATTAAGCGAATGCGCAACCTTTACCTGGGGCTCCCTGCCTTCAACGCCTATCTGCTTGCAGTTCGGACCCATCCGACCATCGCGGCGTACCAACACCTTCGTGCAAAATTCAAAAAGGAGACGCCACGCCTATGGGGTGCGCTAGTTATGGCTTGTTTCCACGATCAAGGCCACCTCATTATTCAACACGAAATACCCGACCCTGACGCCGAAAAGCTGGCAGAAACTAAGTATTTGCGTGATCTAGAGGAGTGGCGGGCTATGTCTCACGCACAGCGAAAAAAATTTCGTCGTCCACAACCTCCCATCAAGCCGATATTCAAGACAATTGCTGAGAATGCTGGGCAGCTACCGGGCACCACGTTCTTCAGTGACAAGCCTTTTTCCAAGAAAGAACTTGATGAAATTGCTTTGCAATTTCGGCATCTTGTCGACGACTTGAATATCGATGAGCGCGCACTATCCGTTTATAGAGACCGTGCTAAATACGACAGTTCAGAGCGCAAAACTAGAGGCTCTCTTTCGGCCACAACGGCATATATGAAGCAAGTATTGTGGCAAGCTAGCGTGCTTCTGGGTAGGCTTGAGGAAAATTTTGTAAAATTAGCGGAGCCTGTAAGATTGTTCCGTGTGTCACAGCTGTCTACAATTTGCCGTTGGGCCAATTCAAAACTAGATAACGAATATGCTGTTGCAGGAAAATCAATTCAAGAGCGCGACACATACGGTAAAATCAGCACGATCGGACTTCCGTCCGAATATACTATTCCATCGATGGAAGGGCTTGAAGTGTTCGGGCGGATAATCAACTCCAACGATTAATGGGGATGGAGGAAATGGACAACCCTCCAGAGCCTTGCTTCCGCTGCGATGCCAATGCGCGATACCAATGAGCGTCAAAGATACCAGCCCATTCACAAGATGGAGCGGCAGTTACAGCCCTGCTTCCCGCGTTGCGTTCAACAGTTGCGCAGCCAGCAGACGCTCCAGCAACGCCTCCATCGCCGATAGATCTACTCTCTGAAACCGCCACTCTTGATCCGCCTTCTCCAGCGCCGCGTAATAAGGCGCTTTATCGGCGGCGATCAGGTCCGGAATGGTCGGAGTTCCGGGCAGCAAGCTGTTCAGCTTTACGCTCAAAACCAGATAGGAGACGACTCTCGCCGTTCTGCCGTTTCCGTCCGCGAAAGGATGAATCCAGTTCGTCCGCCATAGCGCGTAGGATGCGAGATGGACGGCGTTCCGTTCTTCCCAGTTTGAATTTACGTAGTCGCACATCTCCGCAACGTGATCGGGGACATCGACCGACTGCGGCGGCAGATGATCGCTCTTCTCGATGAAAACTCGCGTATTTCGGTAGGTTCCTGCAAGCGCATGGATGCCGTCGAGCGCTTCCTTGTGCAACTTCAAAATCGTCGATTGTCGCAATCTGAATGAGCCATCATGATTCGGAATATGCGCCCGAATGAGGTGCACCGCTGTATTGAACTGACGAACGCCGTTCTCGGCCTCACGGCGCGCCTTTGCATCCGGGTCTTTGATGAGGTCGACCGTTTCGGCTCTACTGTGGCGGTCCTCGCTCAACGATCGGAGACCGTGGGCTTCTCTCGCGCGGCCAACTCCCGCGACACTTTCTCGTCGGCTTCGGCGACCATTTCGCGAGTGATGCGATCATTCTCGATATGGGTGTTGCCATAGACGAAGCTCAGCCGCTGCTCGCGCAGCTGCGCTTCCGTCATCTCGACGGTTCGGGCCTTCGCGATGAGTTCTTCGAGCGCGGCAGTCATGGTTTTCTCTTGTATTTTTGGTCAGACTTTCAGTTGATTTTCTAGCGCGGGGACCGAGGGACTTCAAGCATGCGTCGCGGACAGTTTCACAGAGCGCCGCTGCACCAGCCCTCATCCGGGTTCGCTGCGCGAACCCACCTTCTCCCGCAAGCGGAAGAAGGGTCGCGCTAACGATCGGCGCGATCTCGGAATTGCTCACTGCGAGCGGGGTTCACAAGTGCTGCTCGAAATCCATGCGCTGATGCAGGATGCGCACGACGTTCACGCCTTCCGGGAGCCAGCGATAGAACAGCACATGCGAGCCGACCGGCCGTTTCCGATAGCCTTCGCGCAGCGTGTCGCAAGATCGCCCGCGGCGGGGATTCTTCGCGGTATGCTCGATCGCCGCCTTGATCTCGAGAACATATCGCTCCGCTCGGTCCAAACCCCACTGCGAGAAGCTGTAATCCCAAATTTCATCAAGGTCCGCCTGCGCGCGCGGCGTGAGCGTGTAGCGCGTCACGAGCGCTTCGCCGCTTCGTCTCTCTTCCTCGCGAGAAACCCTTCGAAATCGAATGGCGTCGACGCGCCGCTCGTTTCGCCTTCGATCAAGGCGGCCCGAAGCGCGGCGAGCTTCGTCTCCTGCTCTTCCAGCAGGCGCAGCCCTGCGCGCACCACATCGCTCGCGGAGCCATACCGTCCCGACGCGACCTGCTGATCGACGAAGGACGCGAAATGGTCGCCGAGCGTGAAGGACGTGTTCTTGGCCATGTTCGAGCCTCCTCAGTCAAAATACCAAAGACCGGTATTTTTTCCAGAGCCAGCTCCGCCCCAACGCTTTTGCAGGATGATCCGGATGATCACGCGGTGAGGACGCCGCCGGCGGGCCTCATCCGGGTTCGCTGCGCGAACTGTCCAGCGGATAGATGGGTGACAGTTTTGGGGTTTTTCGTCATTCTCGCCCGAGGCTCTGATCCGCCTTTCTTCTCATGGCGAGCAGAATCGGCGGGCGGCTGGCGTTGGTCAAGGATGCGCAGCACCGCCGGAGGCGGCGCGAGCGCAGCGAAGCGTCCTTGACCAACGCCGGCCGCTCGCCGACCATTCCGCCTTGAGAGGAA
The DNA here is from genome assembly GCA_035319645.1 of Methylocystis sp. Lineage (GTDB taxonomy): Bacteria > Pseudomonadota > Alphaproteobacteria > Rhizobiales > Beijerinckiaceae > Methylocystis. The sequence continues at coordinate 4,334 of DATHCI010000150.1, forward strand.
AGGCTTCGCCACGCGCTTCGTCCTGTCGCTCATGTCGCCGCCGTCTTCGCTTCCTTTGGCGGCGGGGCGTCGCGGCGCAGCTTGCCGCTTTTGCGGTCGATCAGGCCGAGCTTCCTCGCGAAGAATCGCACCGCCATCTCGCCCGTCTCCGTCTCTTCGATCGCCACCGTTTCATCGACGAGCGCCGTGCTGACGAACACCAGATCGCCGCGCCATTTGATCTCGCCGCTCGAGCGCACCTTGCGCAGGGCGGCCTCCGCCGGATAATCGGGTTCGGGCAAGCTGTCCGGCAGCGCGCGCGGCGACGGCGCGTAAACCTTGGCCGGCGGCTTTTGACCGAGCGCCTCGTGCGGTCGCTCCTCGTTGTAATCCCTGATGAAATCGTCAAGCCGCGACGCCTGTTCGGCGAGGGTGCGCGACGGCGGACGCATCGCCTCCAGCAGCGTCAGATGCACGCGCTCGTGCCGTCCGTTCTGCTGCGGATGGCCGGGATCGATGCGCTCATGCGCAATGCCGAGCTTGATCCACCACACGCCGAGCGCCGTCAGCCCGGTCACGCCCGTCGACGCAAAGGGCGCGCCGTTGTCGGAGCGGATGACGTCGGGCAGACCATGCTCGGCGAAGGCGCGCTCGAACAAGGGACGCGCCTCCGCATAGGTCGTCCCCGTGCTCGCCGCCGCACAGAGCAGGTAGCGGCTGAACCCGTCCGAGATCGTCAAGGGCTCGACGCGCGCGCCATCGCCAAGCCGGAGCCAGCCTTTGTAGTCGACGCCCCACACGTGATTGCAACGCTCGGGCGTCGTCAGCTCGCCCAGGCGCGGCGGGCCGCGGCGATGCAGCCGTCGTTTCGAAACCAGGCTCGCGCGCTTCAAAATCTCGCCCGTCGTCGACGCCGACGGCCACAGCGCTTCCGGCTCCGCGGCGCGCAGCTTGGCGATGATCTTGCGCGGCCCCCAGCTCGGCCCCGTCCGCCGCAGACCTTCAATCGCCTCGACGAGATGCGCCGGCGTCAAACGCCCATGCCTCCGAGGCGCCCGCGACCGATCCTCAAGACCCGCCCCGCCCTGCGCGCGATATCGATCAAGCCATTTGTAGCCCGTCTTGCGGCTGATCCCGAACTCCTCGCAAAGCGCCGTCATCGACCACTCGCCTCCAGTCGCCGCCGCGATAAACCGCACCCGTTCGTCCATCTTGCAGTTCTCTCGCCAAGACATCGGTTGGCCCTCCCGACCGCGAGAAAACTGTCACCCATCTTACCGGGCCATTTCGTCACCCTTCTATCCGGGCTGGACAAAGTGCTCCTTCTCCCGCTTGCGGAAGAAGGTGGCGCGCCGCAGGCGGGTCGGATGAGGGATCTCTCCGCCCCAACGAGCGTTGCAGCATTGTCCGCCTCGGCCCGTCGCTGCGCGATGCAGGATAACGACGAAACGCTGTTGCAGTTGCGCTGGCCCTCATCCGACCCCGCTTCGCGGGGCCACCTTCTCCCACTCCGTGGGAGAAGGATCGCGCTTAACGATTGGCGGGCTGGGGGGAAGGATCGCACCCTCACCGATCAGCGCTTGTGGGATTTCGTTGCGCTGTCGGGTCTCCAATGCGCGAAGATGCGTTGGCCGGCGCTTTTGTAGCGCGCGGCTTTTCGGCCGAGCAGGTGACGGCCATCGCAGACTTGCTCGACACGCAGTCGGCGACGAAGGCCGATCTGGAAGCCGCCGCGCATCGTCTCGATACGCAGATCGCACGGCTCGACGCGAAGATCGATAGCGTGGAGCGGCGTCTCGAATCGAAAATCGACGAAACCTTCTACAATCTCGACCTCAAGCTCGAAAAGCTGGAGACGAAGATCATCGAAGCCAAATATGACACGACCAAATGGCTCATCGGCGCGATCGGTTTCCAGGCGCTCGTGATCATCGGCGCCATCGCCGGGGCCGTCGCGGCGATCGTCAGATTCGCGCCGGGCGCGGGGCGTTGAGCCGGGCGAAGCCTCGGCTTCGACTCACGCCGTCGCGATGTGCGGATCGAGCTCGCCCGCCGCGTAGCGCTTCGCCATCTCGGAGAGCGGCGCGGGCTTGATCTTGCTTCCCTGGCCCGCGGCGCCGAACTCCTGATAGCGCTGCACGCAGACCTTGCGCATCGCCTCCTGCGCGGGCTTTAAGTATTTGCGCGGGTCGAACTCGCCCTTGTTCTTGTTCAGCGTCGCGCGGATCGCCGCCGTCATGGCGATGCGGCAGTCGGTGTCGATGTTGATCTTGCGCACGCCGAACTTGATGCCGCGCTGAATTTCCGCGACCGGCACGCCCCACGTCTGCGGCATCTCGCCGCCCGCGGCGTTGAAGGCGTCCTGCAGATCTTGGGGCACCGAGGACGAGCCGTGCATGACGAGATGCGTGTTGGGCAGGCGGCGATGGATTTCCTCGATCACATGCATCGCGAGGATCGCGCCGTCGGGCTTGCGCGAGAATTTATAGGCGCCATGCGAGGTGCCCATGGCGATGGCCAGCGCGTCGACCTTGGTCTTCGCCACGAAATCGGCGGCCTGGGTCGGGTCGGTCAGCAGCTGGTCGTGGCTGAGCTTGCCCTCCGCGCCGTGGCCGTCCTCCTTCTCGCCTTCGCCCGTCTCGAGCGAGCCGAGCACGCCGAGCTCGCCCTCGACCGAGGCGCCGACCCAGTGAGCGAGATCGACGACATGCTTCGTGACTTCGACGTTGTAGGCATAGGAGGCCGGCGTCTTGGCGTCGGCCTCGAGCGAGCCGTCCATCATCACCGAGGAGAAGCCGAAGCGGATGGCGCTGGCGCAGGTCGCTTCGCTGTTGCCGTGGTCCTGGTGCATGACGATCGGCGTGTCGGGATACATGGCGACGAGCGCCTCGATCATCTTGGCGAGCATGATGTCGTTGGCGTAGGAGCGCGCGCCGCGCGAAGCCTGGATGATGACCGGCGCGTCGACCGAGGACGCCGCCTCCAGCACCGCGAGCCCCTGCTCCATATTGTTGATGTTGAAGGCGGGCACGCCATAGTCGCGCTCGGCGGCGTGATCGAGCAGTTGGCGGAGCGTGACGAGGGCCATGGGGAGTTCTTTCCGAGGCAGGGATGCGCGCCGGCGACGGCGTGGGATTTGCTAAATGTTTTAAGGGATTCCACTTGCAACGCCTAGTGGCTTGCGTCAGCCAAACTGAAGGGTTTTCGGGCGAGCCTCCAGGCTCGCATCGCCGCCCTCAAATCGGCTGACGCAAGACACTCGGGCGTAGCGCCCTCAGTGCAATCGTGCGGCAATCCCGCGTGCCGCTCGAGGCGGCGAAGGCGCTCCTCAAACTCGGTCAGCAACGCGCCGTGCCCGATCTGCGAGGAGTGATATTCCATGACCGCACGCCGAAGCCCCGCGATCTGGTCGCCGAGGCGCTTCTCCAGATTCATCAGGTCCGACGCAACATCCGCGCGCAGCGATTTGATTTCCGAGCGGACGTCCGCCAAGCCGTTCGCCAGCTCGGCTTTTGTCGCCATGGTCTGGCGCATATCGGCCATCTCGGCGCGGAGATTGTCCACCTTCGCATCGATCTTGCGCAGCAGCGCCAGTGTGAAGTTTTCAGGTTCCTCGCTCAAGGCGGCTTCCAACGATTGCAGCAGCCAACGAACTACCCCTTGACGTTTCGTATCCCACTTTCTTCGAAGCGATGCAACGAGGCTGAGTCCGCGCGACGCGGCGCTCCCTCAACCCGCCTATTCTGTCGCCACGACCAGCTCCAGCGCCGCCTGCGCCGCCGCCTGCGGCGTAATCCCGAAATGCGCATAGAGCGCTTCGGCGGGCGCGCTCGCGCCAAAGCTCGTCATGCCGATGAAGGCGCCGCGCTCGCCGATCCAGCGGTCCCAGCCGAGCCGCGCTGCGGCTTCGATCGCGACACGCGGCGCGCTGCCGAGCACGCGCCTGCGATAGGCCGCGTCCTGCGTCTCGAAGAGCTCCCAGCAGGGCATGGACACGACGGCGGCGCGCTTGCCCTTCTCGGCAAGGAGCTTGGCAGCCTCGATCGCGATGGAGACTTCGGATCCCGTCGCAAGCAAGGTGACGTCGCGCGCGCCCTCGGGCTCCGAGAGCACATAGGCGCCGCGGGCGGAGAGGTTTTCAGCGACGGGCCGCTCCAGCGTCGGCAGGTTCTGCCGCGACAGGCTCAGCACCGAAGGCGTCCGCTTGGCGGCGAGCGCAAGCTCCCAGCATTCGGCGGTCTCGATCGCGTCGGCAGGGCGGAACACATAGAGGTTCGGCATGGCGCGCAGGCTTGCGAGATGCTCGATCGGCTGATGCGTCGGGCCGTCCTCGCCGAGCCCGATCGAGTCGTGCGTGAGCACGAAGATCACGCGCAGGCCCATCAGCGCCGAGAGCCGGATCGCTCCACGCGCGTAATCCGAGAACACGAGAAACGTGCCGCCATAGGGAACGAAGCCGCCGGAGAGCGCGAGGCCGTTCATGGCCGCGGCCATGCCGAACTCGCGCACGCCATAGTGGATGTAGCGGCCGGAAAAGTCGTCGCGCGAGACGATCCCCAATCCCTTGGTCAGGGTGAAGTTGGAATGCGTCAGATCCGCCGAGCCGCCGATCGTCGCATTCGTCGCAGCGTTGATGACGGCTAGCGCGTTTTCGGAAGATTTGCGCGTCGCGAGCTTCGGCTTCTGCGCCGCCGCCGCCTCGCGGAACCGTTGCAGCGGCTCGGCGACCTCGCCTGCGATCTCGCCCGCGAGGAAGCGCTCGAACGCCGCCCGTTTCGCCGAGGTCTTGAGCCGCTCGGTCCAGGCGGCGCGCAAGGGCGCGCCGCGCGCGCCGGACTTGCGCCAGCCAGCGAGGATCAACTCGGGGATCTCGAACGGCGCATGCGGCCAGTCGAGCGTGGCGCGCGCGGCCTCGATCTCGGATGCGCCGAGCGGCGACCCGTGGGCGGACTCCTTGCCCTGCTTGGCGGGCGCGCCGAAGCCGATGACGTTGCGGCACGCGATCATGGACGGACGCGGGTCGCGCTGCGCCGACGCGATCGCTGCGGCGATCTCGCCATGATCATGCCCGTCGATCGCCCGCACATGCCAGCCTGCGGCCTCGAAACGCGCCGCCTGGTCCAACGAGGTCGCGAGACTCGTCGGGCCGTCGATGGAAATGCGATTGTCGTCCCAGAGCACGATCAGCTTGCCCAACCGCAAATGCCCTGCGAGGTCGATCGCCTCGTGGCTCACGCCTTCCATGAGGCAGCCGTCGCCGGCGATGACATAGGTGAAGTGATCGACGAGATCGTCGCCGAAGCGCGCCGCGGCGAGGCGCTCGCCGAGCGCCATGCCGACCGCCGTCGCGAGGCCCTGTCCGAGCGGTCCGGTCGTCGTCTCGATCCCCGGCGCATGGCCATATTCCGGGTGGCCCGCGGTCTTCGCGCCGAGCTGGCGGAACTGCTTCAGGTCTTCGATCGTGAAGCCCGGATAGCCGACGAGATAGGCGAGCGCATAGAGCAGCATCGAGCCATGGCCGGCAGAGAGCACGAAGCGGTCGCGGTCGGGCCAATGCGGATCGCTCGCGTCGAACTTAAGAAAGCCGCGGAACAGCACGGTGGCCACGTCGGCCATGCCCATGGGCATGCCGGGGTGGCCGGACTTCGCCCTTTCGACGGCGTCCATCGCCAGGGCCCGGATGGCGTTGACGTCATCCGGAGCGCATTCGATGGAACGGTTTGACATGGTGTTTCCTTGAGCTTGCGGGCGCTAGCGGCCCTGCACGAGTTTCAAGATGCGCGGCGTCAAGATGAGCTGCATCGCGAGATCAAGCTTGTTGCCAGGTATGACGATGGAATTGGCGCGCGACATCCAGCTGCCCGCGATCATCGTCACGAGATAAGGGAAGTCCACTTCGCGCGGGTCGCGGAAGCGGATGACGACGATCGACTCGTCCGGCGTCGGGATCGAGCGCGCGACGAAGGGATTGGAGGTGTCGACGGTCGGCGAGCGCTGGAAGTTGATGTCTGTCTCGGAGAACTGCGGGCAGATGTAATGGACGTAGTCGTGCATGCGGCGCAGGATCGTCTCGGTCACCGCCTCGGTCGTGTAACCGCGCGAAAGGCGGTCGCGATGCAGCTTCTGCGTCCATTCGAGGTTGATGACCGGCACGACGCCGATCTTGAGGTCGGCGTAACGGGAGACGTTGATCTCGTCGGTGACGACGGAGCCGTGCAGCCCCTCGTAGAACAAGAGATCGGTGTTGGGCGGCAGATCCCCCCAGGACGTGAAGGCGCCCGCGGGAACGCCGTAGCGCGCGGCCTCGTTCTCGTCATGGGCATAGTGGCGGTAGCGCCCGCCGCCAGTCTCGCCATATTCCCGGAACAGCGTCTCGAGTTCGGCCAGGAGATTAGCCTCCGGACCAAAGTGACTGAAGTGGCGATTGCCTCGGGCGTGAGCCTCGGCCACCGCCTTGGGCATCTCCTCGCGGTCGTAGCGGTGGAAGGAGTCGCCCTCGACATAGGCGACCTCGATGCGCTCGCGCCGGAAGATCTGCTCGAAGGTCTGCTTGACCGAGCTCGTTCCGGCGCCCGACGAGCCGGTGATCGAGATGATGGGGTGCCTGGCGGACATGAGGGCGGGACGGGCGGCGGCTCGGTTGCAAGGAAGATCGCGCCGTTTCTTGCACGCGACCGCCTAGCCGCGCAAGCGCGCCATGTTCAGGCCTAGCGCGCGCGCAGCCGCATAGAAGACGCCGCCATAGACGAGCGCGCCCGCCGCCCCCAGCGCGACGAGCGCCACGAGATTGGCGAAGGCGCCGAAGCGCGCGCCGAGCGCAAGCGCTGGAGCCTGCCCTGCGTGAGCAACAAAGATCAGGGCGATGGAGGCGACCGCAGTCGCGGCCAGCATTTTCCACAGCAGCGCGTCGAGGCGCAGGAGGTCGCGCGAAAGGGCGAGACCGATGAGCGCGATCACATTGATCCAGAATCCGACCGCCGTGGCCGTGGCGAGGCCCGGCGCGCCCAGGGGGCCGATCAGCGCGACCTTGAGGGCGACATTGACGGCGAGGGCGGCGAAGGCCACCTGCATCGGGGTTTTCGTGTCGCCCCGGGACTGAAAGCTCGCCCGGGCCGAGGCCACGAGCACCAGCGGCGGCACGGCGGCGGCATAGGCGCAGAGCACGTCGGCGCAGGCGTAGGCCTCCTCGACCGTGAACTTGCCATGCAGATAGACGCCGGCGACGATGAGCTCCGGAATCGTCAGGAAGGCGACGACGAAGGGCGCGGCCGCTGCGATCGTCAGCGCGAAGGCGCGGTTTTGGGCGCTCTCCGCCCCGGCCTCGTCGCCGGCGGCGAGACGGCGGCTCAATTCTGGCAGCAGCACTGTGCCCGCGGCGACGCCGATGAGCCCGTTGGGGAGCTGATAAAGCCGCTCGGCGTAGCTGATCGCCGACACGCCGCCGACCGGCAACAGCGACGAGAGCATCGTGTCGGCGAAGAGGGCGATCTGCGGGGCCGCGGAGCCGATGATCGCCGGCGCGAAGCGCTCGAGGAAACCCCGCACCCGCACGAGCCGCACCCGCGCGAGCCGCTCAAGGACGCCCACGCGGTGCGCCGCCCACATGAGCAGTCCGAGCTGCAGCGCGCCCGAGAAGACGAAGCCGACGCTCGCGGCGACTCCGGCGTTCGGAAACAGCGGGGACAGGAACAGAGCCGCGATGACGCAGACGTTCATCAGCACCGGCGCGAAGGCCGCGAGCGCGAAATGGCCGTGGGCGTTGAGCGTGCCCTGATGCAGCGTGAACAATGTTATGAACAGCAGATAGGGAAAGACGATGCGCGTCATCGTCACGGCGAGCTGAAACTCTTGAGGTCGGTCGCTGATCCCCGGCGCGATCACGGCGACGAGTTGCGGCGTGAACATCCAGGCGAGCGCCAGCATCACGATCTGCGAGGCGAGCAGCAGCGTGAAGATCTGCGAAGCGAAGGCCTTGGCGGCCTGCGGGCCTTCCCGCTCAAGGGCGTGCGCATAGCTTGGCACATAGGCGGCGTTGAAGGCGCCTTCCCCGAAGATGCTGCGAAAGCTGTTCGGCAGACGTTGGGCGATGAAAAAGGCGTCCGAGACCTCGCCGGCGCCCATGATCGCGCCTTGCGCCATCGCGCTCAGGAAGCCGCCGATGCGGGAGAGCAGCGTGAAACCGCCGACCGAGACGAGATTGCGCAGCATTCGGGGAGCGTTAGCAGGTCGGCGTTAACCATTTGCTCGCGGACGCCGCCCAGGCTCTTCGAAGCCGATCCGCTCGGCGACGAGATAGAGCGGGCGGCCTTTCACCTCGGCGAAGATGCGGGCGACATATTCGCCGAGCACGCCGAGCGAGAGCAGCTGCACGCCGGAGAAGAAGGCGATCGAGACGATGAGCGAGGCATAGCCCGGCACGTCGGCGCCGAGGATCATAGTCTTGACGAGGAACCAGGCAGCCATGGCGAGCGCGCCCGCGGAGATCGCCATGCCGACATAGGCCCAGATCTTGAGCGGCATGGAGGAGAAGGACATGAGCCCGTCGAGCGCGAATCGCGTCAGGCGGCGCAGGTTGAAGGTCGAGGCGCCGTGCGCGCGCGTCTCGACGGCGAAGGGCACGCCGATCGACTTGAAGCCGATCCAGGCGAAGAGGCCCTTGTTGAAGCGCGCGCGCTCGCGCATCCCGAGCAGCGCGTCCACAGCCTGCCGGTCGAGCAGGCGGAAATCGCCCGCGCCCGGCGGCAGCGCCACCTCGCCGAAGTGGTCGAGCAGCCGATAGAAGAGCTGCGTCAGCAGGCTGCGCATCTTCGGATCCGTGGACCTGTCGACGCGCACGCCGTAGACGTTCTTGTATCCCTCGCGCCATTTCTCGACGAATTGTTCGATGGCTTCGGGGGGATGTTGCAGGTCGGAGTCGATGATGACGACCGCCCTTCCGCGCACGGCGTCGAGGCCGGCGGCGATCGCGATCTCCTTGCCGAAATTGCGCGAGAAGGACAGCGCGCGGACGCGCGCGTCGGTGCGCGCAAAGGCCTTCAGCGTCTCGAGCGTGGCGTCCGACGACCCGTCGTCGACGAAGATGACCTCGTAGTCGAGCCCGATCCGCTCGAGCACAGGCGAAAGCCGGGCGAGCAGCGGCGGGAGGTTGCGCGCCTCGTTGAAGGCGGGCACGACGACGGAGAGTTCGGGGAACATGTAGGCCTCGGGCATGACCCGGCTTTGACCAGGAATTGCGGCAAAGTGTGGGGCGGCGAGTTCTCCGCTTCCCTTCGATTCGGAGGCGGGAAGGTTACTTGGCGAATTTGAGCGCGGCGAGCAGAATTCCTCCAAGCGCGACCTGGGTGACAATGAGCCAACGCAAGATGTCGACTTTAAGATTCGCCGCCGAAGTCGCGATCTCCGAGCGCAGCTCGACGCGAAGCTTATCCATGTCGTGCGACACGTCCCTTCGAATCGTTTCGCTTTCGATCAAAATCTCCTTGCGAACCGCGCCCAGCTCGCTTCGCACGGCCTCCAGCTCATTGCGCAGCTCACCCATCTCACTGCGAAGCTCATTGCGCAACTCGCTCATCTCAGTGCGCAGCCCGGTGCGCAGCTCGCTCATCTCGCTGCGAAGCTCGGTGCGCAGCTCGCTCATCTCACTGCGGAGCTCGGTGCGCAGCTCGGAAACGTCGCTTCTCGTGGCGACGGTGTCCCGGAGCGCGGCGTCGAGCGCCTCTGCATGCGCGCGCGCCTGCTTCTCCTCAACGCCGCCGCTCTTGAGGCGATCGACATAGGCCAGACGGTCGAAGGTCGGGAGGTTCAAGCTCATTCTCGCAGGATAGGAGTGGGCTCGAGGAAAATCAATCCGCCGTTGCAAACGCGGAAGCGCGCCTCCTCCGATGCTGAGGCGCGCGAGCGTCAAAACCCGTGCCTCGGGCGCACCGCCCAATAGGCGACAGCGATGACGGCGCAGGCGATTCCGAGCACGAGCACGACGTCGGCGATCCCCTCGTCATGCATGGCGCGGCTGTAAAGCGAGGCCGCAAGCCCGCCAACCGCGAACCACAAGGGTGTCTGGCTCCGTTCCGGCGGCTTCTGTCGGGGGCGGCTGTCTGGATCGGACGGCATGGTCATGTTCCGTTTCATTTTGGCCCGATGTCAAGGGCGTAGCTAAATATAGCCCTCGCGCCGCAAGTCGGCGAGTGGCGCCACGCCCGACTTTGCGAGCGCGAAGCCCGGCGCTAAACACTCCGGATCGATGCTCCGCCCGCACAACGCGACGGCGCAGAGATCAGGCGCGAGCTCGCGGCGCGGCAGCACGGTGAAGCGCTCAAGCGTCGCCGTCGAGGCGTCGCGCGGCGAACGGCTCGTGCGGCACGCCAAAAAACGACGCTGAAACATGCGTTTCATGGGTTCAATTAACTCCGAATTAACCAGATAGGTCGAAAGTGATTCTCATGTTCCGTCGGTTTGCCGATGGACCAGAACGCCGCAAGCCCGGATGAACGGCTGCGGCGTTTTCCATTTTTACGGCAGCTTCCAACTTTCTATCGCAAATCCTGGTCGATGCGTTCCCTGTCGATCAATTCGCGGTGCTTGCGCTCGGCTTCGGACTGCTCGGCGAGTCGTTTCGACAGCATCACCCTGATCTGATGCGCCTCGCACTCGGCGAGCAATTGAGTCTCGCCCGCGTAGACGTCCGCCGCATCGTCGAAGCCGAGGCATGCGAGGCGATAGATGAGCCGCTGCGTGACCGTCCCCTCGAAATAGCCGCCGTGCACGTTTATGTTGCGGGGCGGCTTGGCGAAGACATAGAGCAGGAGCAGCTTTGCGTGCTCCAGGTCGGGGATGCGCCCGTTGGGGTTTGTGGCTTTGTAATTGCGCGCCTCGGTCAGATACGGACGCCTGTCAGGGTCGTCGACGTAATCCGTGCAGTCGAAATAGCTGAACGCGTCGGCCACCGAAGCCGCGGCGCAAACTTCCGCCGCCGAGGGCGAGTCGGAAAGCTCTTCCAGCGTCTTCTGGCCGGCGCGCAGCGCGCTGAGCAGTCCAAGCCCGCCGTCCGAGCGCATCGCCTTGAAGTCGCTCGACAAGATCTCGACGTTGCCCAGTCGGTAGCCTGAGGTGCGATGCATCGTCGGAAACGAAAAGTAATTGGCGGTCGTCGAGATGAGGCGCAGGACTTCGTCGCCTTCATTGCTGAAGAGATAAGCCTCCTTGAAGCGCGCGAGCGACGACTCGAGAAAATTGCCGCGCGCCGCGAGCAGCGCCTCGGCGGGTATGTCGGGCGACGCCAGCACGAAGCGCATCAGCGAGAAGACGTGGCCGACCTTGGCGGTCACCTTTCCTGGCGGCAAAGGCTCCCCGGCCGTCGCCGGAACGTCTCGCGGCTGGTTGGACAGGTCCTTGCGGATCACCGCCGGATCGAACACGTCGCAGAGCACGCGGATGACGTTTGTGACCACCAGTCCGCCCATGCTGTGGCCGACGAACGACAGCGCGATGCGCTTCCGGTCGCGGATGTTGCGCTCCTTGACGATGCGCGACGCCTCGAGGTCGATCTGCCGGATGACCTCCACGAGGTCCTGCACGCCGAAGTTCGTGGCGCGATAAATGTCGCGAAAATAGACGACCCAGCGCAAGGCCATGAGAAAGACGATGAGGCCGAGCAAAAAAACCGCGAGCGGCGTCAAGAGCTGCGTCAGCCAGACGATCGCGCCGGGCGGCGGAAAGAAGAACTCGAGCAACAGAAAGATGACCGCCCCTAGCAGCACGCGCAGCGGGAAAAGCGGGAGCGCCTTGATGCAGCTCACCAGGATGCTGCCCAGCCCCTCGGAAGGCCAGCGGTAGCCGACGCAGACGACGCGGCGATCCTTGGTGAAGATCGCGTTCTCGTCCTTTTCGAGCGCCTGGATCGCGCCGTAATACATCGCGAGCACGTTCGGACGCGGATTGTTGTAGCCATGCGCCATGACGACAAGGCTGACCTCCCCCGGCTCCTCGTTGGGAATGAGCTTCTCCGCGATGTCGCGGATCGCGGCGGCGGGATCGTCCCACGGCTTCAAGAGCTTTTGCGCTGCGGGAGACGGATCGTCGGGCGGATCCGGGACCTCGACATTGCAGGGGGCGGTGCTCTCGATGAGGTAGAAGGGCACGCCCTGTATTCCATCGGTTGTCGAAGAGACGCGGAAGGTCGCTTTCTTGTCGGCGGACGCGTCGACTTTGCGGTCGGTGTCGCAGAGCATCATTTCCCCCAAGTATTTAGATGAATATCCCGCGCGCGGGCGCCGCGGCCAAATTATCGCATGCGTCCGGGCGAAGGCCAAGAGCTTTGATTTTCAGATTCGATTTTCAGAGCTTCGAGTTTCTGCGGCGCGAAGTCGCCGTATCGGGAGATCAGCTCGACGACTGACTGCTTTGACGATCGCGACTGATTTTACGGCAAAAACAATTTGATTGGCGGAGCGCCCCCCGATCTGAGGCGCTTCTATTGTGGATTATACGTAAAATCTGCTGGGCGTGAGGAGAAACTGCGGAGTCACAGCATCAGCGCCGAGAAATCGCACGCCCGGCGTCCCGCAACTCGAGGCCTGCGGATTAATGGAAGTGCACGGACTGTTCGCCCAAGAAACTGCCTCCGGGCGGCGGAGGCGTGTGCGTCGCTTCGATCACGCTCCACAATAGGCGCTCGTGCCGCGCCGACGAGGCGGTGCAGGAAATCCAGGACACTTCGCCGCTTTGCCCCACCCTGAACCTGCAGGCGGCCTGGCCTTCGCCGAGCTTGCTCGCCAGGGGCGTATGGCGGCGGATCTCCGCGGCGACAAGGGCGGCATAAGCGCTTCGAGCGCCGTTCGACCCGGATGCGTGCGGTTGCGCGGTCGCGCCTGACGCGCTCGCAATCACAAGCACGAGCGATAGATACAATTTCGGCATCTCACGAGTCCGCTTTCGTGCCGTCGTCACGGCGTCGTTATGAATTCGATCTCCCTGTCCGCCGGCCATTTCAGACGATAGGCGAGATGAATGTCCTTCGCTTCTCCGGGGCCGAGCTCGAAGCTCCAGGCCATGACGCCGCGCTTGTCGTCGACCTGCTTTTCCGTCGGCGTCGTCGTCTGCGGCAGGGTTTCGACCGTGATGGCGGCGTTCTCGGAATAGGGGATGCGGTCGACGACCGTCACGCTGACCGGAAAATCGTGCAGGTTCTTGACGCTCGTCTTGAATTCGCGCGAGTCCGTCCTGGTCTGGCCGAACCAGCCCGAGTCCTTCTCGCGCCGCTTGACCGGGACGCGCGTGACCTTGACGCGATCGTCCGCGCCGAAACCGAATTCCGCGTCGTCGCCAGGCGCGACGAGCGCCATGCGGGTCCGCCCGACGAAAAGTCCGTCGCGCTTGACGGCCACAGCGCCCGGCAGCAGCGGCGCCTCGTCGTCGTTGACGAGACGCGCTTCCAGATAGGCCGCCGGTTGGAGCGCCGGCGCCGTTCGGAGCGAAAGTTGCGGCTCCATGTAGCGCACCGCCAGCGCAAAGCTTTTTTCGGAGCCGTCGCCCGGGACGGAGACAGGCCCCGCAATCGCATAGGAGGCGGCGAAGGCCGAGGCTTCGACTTCGGCGACCGCTTCGCGGGCGGGTTGGAGCTTCAGCGCGTCGGTCGGCGCCGGCGCGGGACCCGCGGCGCCCGCCGGGACGGCGCGCTTCGGCGTGACCGGAACGGGAAAGCTCACGAGCTGCGGGAGCACGTTGGGCGCGGAAGCCCCGCGCCGCGCGCCGATCGTGGAGACCGAGAGCGCGATGTTGTTCCAGTCTTCGCCGGTCCGCTGCGACACCAAGGCGCGGCGGACGAATTCGAGCTTGGGTCTCCTGTCCTTGCCGCCCGTATCGAGATTGGCGTCATAGGCGGTCGCCCAGCGCGCCGCATCGGTCTGGTAGGTCAATGTGAGCTTGGCGGGTCCCGCCGCTTCGGCGAGGACGACGATCGCCACGCTGCGGTTCACGCCGGACTGACGCGCCGGCGCGGGGGCGCCCGCGAGGCTCGCGATCTCGTCGTCAAGCTCGTGCGCCTTCGCGGTCGCGAGGCGGATTTCTTCGCCCGTCTTGGCGTGCGCCGCGCCGATCGTGTCGAAGGCGGCGCTCCAGTCGCCGACGGCGACCGTCGACTTGCCCTCGCCCTCTCCCGAGGGGCTCGCGTGCGCGTAACTGGCGATCATCGCGAGCTTCGCTTTCAGCGCCTCGAGCGTCACGTCGACTTCGGCTCGCTGCGCGCGCAGCTCCTTCAGCCGGGCGGCGACAGGCGACTCGGCGGGTTTCGAATCCGCAGGCGTCGCGCGGGCTTCGACTGCGCCGATCGTCAACGCGCCATGCGCCTCGCCGCTCGCGCGCAGCGACTCAGGCGCGAGCGGGAAGGGGACGCCGGTGAAGACGACGGTCGATGCGCCCTGCGGCAAGTCGACCGCGGCCTCGCGCGTCACGGTCGCGGCGTCCGGATGCACGACGACGCCGACGATCGCCGACTTTGTCTCGATGTCCTTTGCTAAGGCCGCTCCCCAAAGCTGCGCCAGCGCGGCGAGGGCGAGCAGGATCGCAATACGCATGACGGCCTCCAATCCCGCGGCGACGCAATAGAGCTTGCGCGTTAGGGCTTTTTGACGGCGCCGCGCCGCGCGAAGACGATTTGCGTGTCGCCATAGCGCCGCTGCTCCTCGAGTCGCAGTCCCTCGGGCAGGATGACGGCCGCCGACGCGTCCTCCTCGATGACGACGAGCGCGTCATCAGCGAGCCAGCCGCCGCGCGCGAGTTCGGCGAGCGCCGGCGTCGCGAGGCCCTGGCCGTAGGGCGGATCGAGGAAGGCGAGCGAGAAGCATTCGCCCGGCGGCGCCTGCCCGAGCTTCGTCGCGTCGCGGCGGAACACGCGCGTGACGCCGCCGAGGCCCAACGCCTCGACGTTCTCGCGGAGCAGCGCCCGCGCCTCGGCGCCATTGTCGACGAAGAGCGCGCGCGCCGCGCCGCGCGAGATCGCTTCGAGCCCCAGCGCGCCGGTGCCGGCGAAGAGATCGAGGACGGCGGCGCCGCGCACGGCGTCGCCGTAGGCGTGGGCGAGAATGTCGAAGATCGACTCGCGCAGCCGGTCCGAGGTCGGACGCACC